>NZ_JBIPMS010000010.1:0-29855 GCF_044368995.1 Flavobacterium sp.
GCGAAGACAACTTAAATTATGCTCCAGCTAATGGCATGCCAGCTTGGGAGACGTATAATTTTAAAGCCGCTACTAAAACAATGGAAGGATTTACTTTATTTACAGGAATTGAAAACATATTAGACACTCAGTACAGAAATTTTGCATCAGGAATTAATGCTGCAGGAAGAAATATTTATGGAGGAGCAAAATATAGTTTTTAAAACATTCAATATTCAAAACAAAATGCCAATTTTTAATATTTTCCACTTAGTAATTCCCCGCCAATTGCCGATTTAGCTTCGATGCCAAGTTTTTTCATCATTTCATAAGTGGTACAAACAGCTGCTGAAGTAACCGGAATACCACATTCAGCTTGAATTAAATCAATCGCTTCCAATGATGGCATTTGTACACAAGCTGAAGCAACTAAAACATCAACATCCGTTAAATCTAATTGCTTGTAAATTTCCAATAAATTCATTGGATTTTGCGCAGCTACTTCCAAATTATCTGGAATTTCTAAAGCAATACTTTGTTTTACTTTGATGCCTTGATTTTCGATATAATCCACCACCATATCGGTTAATGGGCGCATATAAGGTGTAATAATTGAAATTTGTTTCGCACCCAAAACCTTTAATCCATTAATTAAAGCACCCGCGGAAGTTACAATTGGCGTCGGGAAATCGTTAGCAATTGTTTCTTGATGTAAATTTACTTCTGAAACGCAATGATAACCGCGACCCATACTCATAATGGCAACCAAACAGGCATAACCCATAACATCTACGTGAGCATCGGACAATTCTTGCGCACATTTCAAACTCATCGCGTCCATGGCTTCCAATTCTTCTTTGGTTACTTTTTTCATACGCATTCTACTGCTGTGAAAGGTAAAGCGTTCTGGTAAAATGGTTTCACGTGAACGAAAAATGGCTGGTATTTCGGTTTCCATCGTTACGTTTGAGGATGGAACTATTTGTCCTATTCTGTATTTCATGTTTATTTGTTTATGTATTAGAGTTTAAAAGATATTAAATAATGAAAAAATTATTAACTCAGATGAACTATTTCAGTAATAAAATTTTATTTAGTTAGATTTTTTTTCCATTTTCATAAAACGTTACACATTCTCTATCCTTTCTGTAATATACATACTTCCCGTGTTTAACTCCTTCTTTGTATTCACAATATGATTTTATTTTACCATCTTTAGTAAAATATGTACTTTTTACTAATTTTCCGTTTTTTGAAAATACTTTATTATGTCTTAAGATTCCATTTCTATGATAATGATTTATAATTGCAACTGTAAATTTTTTTGTCTCTGGATTACTTTTTTCTTTATGATAAATAAATTCATAAAAGGGTTTTAAATGATTTGGCTTCTTGTGAAAGTAGATCTCAGATTCGAGATAACCTTCTTTATAATTTAATTTATGATTTAAGAATTTTTCATCTTTATAAAATTCAACAGCACCTGTAAACAATTCATTAGTCTCTTTAAGAATAATTAACCCATTTGATTGACAAATATCGTCAAAAGAATTTTTTAGAACATCTTGAGAAAAAATAATTTGTGATGTAAAAAGTAAAATATTAAAAAACTTTTTCATTAGAATATAATATGTTTAAATTTAAAAGATTGTGATACTGAAATAAATTCTACTGAATACTCTAGTTTATATTTCTCTTATCTTGTTTACAATTGTTCCAATGCCTTCCACAGTGGCTTCCACCAAATCTCCATTATGCAACCATTCTTGTGGGTTTCTTCCTGCGCCAACACCTGCTGGAGTTCCTGTTGCGATGATGTCGCCTGCTTCTATGGTAAACACGATGCTCAAATCTTCAATTAAATCATTGATATTGAAAAGCATAAATTTGGTATTCGAATTTTGTTTTTCCACACCATTTACTTTTAAAGATAAATTCAAGTTATGTGGGTTTTCTATTTCGTCTTTCGTAACTAAAAATGGACCCATTGGTGCAAAAGTATCTTGCCCTTTAGATACAATCCATTGGCCTTCTCTACGGCAATCACGAGCAGATATATCATTAATTACGGTGTAACCAAAAACATAATCCATTGCATCTTTTTTAGCTACATATTTTCCTTTTTTAGCAATCACAACAGCCAATTCACATTCCCAATCTAATTGTGAAGTTAATTTTGTGTTTTTTATTATTTCCGTATTTGTAGCCGTTACCGTTGTAGGTGGTTTGGAGAAAATAATTGGTTTTGTTGGTAATTTTCCAGTGGTATCTAAACCGCGTGCACTTTCTGCCACGTGTTCGGTGTAATTTAATCCAATTCCGATGATGTTTTTTCTTGGTTTTTCGATGGGTGCTAGAATTATAACTTCGCTCATTTCATAAGCGATTTCTTCGAAGAAATTTTCTGGTGTTTCCGAAATTAATTCGCTTATTTCAGCAATAATTTCAAAACCCATATCGATTAACTCCAACATATCGTTAGGTAATGGAAAATTAGATATGTCGCCAAAATCTTCCATGTCAATGACTTGATTGTTATGAATAAAGCCTAAACGTGACTCAGTGTCTTGTGTTTTGTAGGTAAGTAATTTCATGTTTTTGTTAAGTTTCAGAGTTGCTAAGTAGAAAAGTTTATTATTGATTTTTGATATTGTTATTATATTTGTTGATATCCATCATTCTCTTCTAAATCTCTTGATTGAAATAAACCTAAACTTTCAATTACTGGCAAATCGTTGAATTGAAAAAGACAAGCATCTTCAGTTTCGGATAAGTTATGATGTTCGTGCCAAGCCCAACTCGGAACACAGAAAATATCTCTTTCCTTCCAATCGAAACGTTGTCCGTTGATGATAGAAAATCCTTTTCCTTTCGCACATTGATATACAAACGAACCAGTATGCTTGTGTGCTTTTCCTTTGAAACCGGCTGGTAATAATTGCATCGCTGCCCCCATGGTTTGCATGACGTGACCGCCTGTTAAGGGATTAGAATATTGCATAAAAATTCCATCAAACGGATTAATTTCATTCACTTTTTGAGCTTCTAAAAGAGCTGGATATACGTTTTTCCAAGAATATTTGAATAAGGGTGAATAAGGTTTGTCCCAGATTTTATCAGCTGGAATTAATCCTGCACAACCGTACATTATTGGTGAATAATTTATTGGTTTTATTATTTCTTGTTTGCCATCATAAACCGCATAATCATTCGCTTCTAAAGCATTTACTAAAGGAATATCCAAACCATCTTGCCATATACAGGTTTTTCCGCCTTCTGCAACGCCATGTTCGTGCCAAGTGGAATTAGGTGTAATCACGAAATCATTGACTTCAAATGTAATTTTATTGCCATCTACAACGGTATAACCGCCTTCGCCTTCCATGATAAATCGCAATGCTGAAGCTTTGTGACGATGTGCCGAAGTGCTTTCGCCAGGTCTTGTAACTTGAATTCCAGTGTACAACCAACCTACGGCTGCCGAAACATCTTTACGTTTGTCGTTTACCAAATATACGACACGTCTTCCTGCTTGTTCGGGAGTAACTAATTCAGATGATTTTAAAACCAATTCGCGTAAATCATCATATTTCCAAAGCATGGGTACTGATGACGAACGCGGTTCCCATGGCTCAATATCATTAGCAACTGTCCATAAAGCGCCTGCACCTAATGTTTCCAATTCTTTATAATACGCTTCAAGTTCGGGAGTGTTTTGAACTCGTGCTCTTCCAATTTGATCGTCTGAATGTTTTGCTTCCATAATTTTAGTCTTAAAGTCTAATGTCTAAAGTCTAAAGAGTAATTGGTGACTTTTCTCTTTTGACTTTCAACTTTTGACTATTTTTTATTAAACTCGTCGTGATTGTCTATAAAAGTAATATTTCTTGTTGGCGCTGTGTTTACTCGTAAATCAAAAATATCAAATCGGTTATAATGCCCTAAAATATCGTGCATTTGTTTCGGTTGGATGCACTTTTCTAAGTCAATTTCAGCGTAAACAAGTCCTTCCTCATCAATTAGTGGTTGCCCGATGAGGGCGCCATTTGGTCCAATAAATCCAGAAAAAGCTGAACTTTTTCTATCTAATAATGCATCAACATTTGGCACATCAGCACGAAGCGCATCTTTTATTTCTAGAGAAATAGTGGAACACGAAACAATTGTAAATAATTTCCCTTCAAAAGAATGCGCTGCGGCACGAATTTTTATCGCTTCAGCCATATCATAATCTGGTGGCGCGACCGGAAGCGAAATGTAATTAGCAATATGAATCAATTCGCCTTGAGCGAGCAATGCAAATCGAGCCAACGTATTCGTGTTTTCACCACAAGCTAATGTTCCGATAGGTCCTATTTCGGTATCGTATACTTTTAATGACGAGCCATCTCCTGAAGTCCAAGTCAACTTTTCAGCCCATGTTGGCACTAACTTTCTGTGTTTACCGATGATAACGCCTTTGTTATCGATAATTAAATTGGTATTGTAAATTTCGCCAAAGCTTGAACCTCTTTCGTTGATGCCTATAACAACATGCATATCGTTTTCTTTAGCTGCCAAACACAATTTCTGAATTTCAGGTCCTGCAATATCTACTGAATTTTTATATAATTCTTCGTACCATTTACTACCTTGAACAGGCGTCATGATCCAATTCCAATAGGGATATCCAGAAATAAATACTTCTGGAAAAGCAATAAGTTTTGCTTGGTTTGAGGCCGCTTCTTTAATAAAAGAAATCGCTTTATCAACTGTTTTTTCAACATTAAGAAACACAGGTGAGGTTTGAACGGTTGCGGCTTTAAATTTTTTGAATTCCATAGTTATTTAATTACAAATTGAAAATTACGAATTACGAATTTACTTTGAAGTGAAATAATAATTTAATTTTTGAATCGCTTCTTCTTTCTTCCAATGAATCCCTTCAACAATTTCTTTTCCGTTTTCATCGATATAACCAAAAGCACCTGCAACATTTTTAATCATTGCGTATTTTTTTCCATCTTTTTGAATTTCAAAATTATAAATTCTAGAATAGATGGCTTGCACAATTTCTTTTCCGCTCTTATCTATAAAACCATAAGTATTAGCAACTGTTTTTACTAATGCCCAATCTTGATGATGAGCATCAATTTTATACACTTTTTTGTAATGTGAAGTTGAACTTTGAGCAAAACAGTTTATTGTCAAAAACAACACTAATGTAAATCCTATACTTTTCATAATTAGTAATTTAAAATTTAAAATTTAAAATATTTTTCTTCATTTCTTCTGAAAAAGGTTCAGATTTGATGCCGTTTCTTTCTGCGTTGAAAGCTACGTTTACCAAAGTAACTTCACCTTCTAAAACCAAACTATTACTTTCGTTTTCAAACTCAAATCCGCAAAGAATAGACGAGTTTTTCAACTCTTTTACCCAAAGTTTTTTAGTTAAGATTTCGCCCAAACGTGCAGCATTTTTGAATTGAATTTTTAAATCAACTGTTGGAATACCATTGGTTTCGTGCATTTTTGAAAAAGGTCGGTCTAAGGCTTCTTCAAACCAATCTTCAACTAAACCATTTAACATTTCTAAAAATCTCGGATAGAAAACAATTCCTGCATAATCTATATGTTGGAAACGAACTTTTTCTTGTTTTATAAATTGCATATTTCTGTTATTTTAAACACTAATTACAAAATTAGCACTAATTATTTTAACTTAAATCGTTGAATTTTACCAGTTTCTGTTTTTGGCAAACAATCCACAAAATGAATCACTCTTGGATATTTATAAGGTGCTGCCGAATTTTTAAACCAATTTTGAATCTGAATTTTTAAGGCTTCATCTGCCGTTTCTTGTTCTTTTAAAACAATATGCGCACAAACCAACATACCTCGTTCTTCATCGGGTAAACCCACAACGGCACATTCTAAAATATTTTCATGAGTTAAAAGTACGGATTCTACTTCAATTGCTGCAATATTATAACCCGAAGAAATAATCATATCATCGCCACGTGCGACAAAATGAAAATACCCTTCGTCATCTTGACGGAAAATATCGCCTGTTATATTCCAGCCGTTTTCAACGTATTCTCGTTGTTTTTCTTCTCGATTCAGATATTTACAACCTGTAATTCCTCGCACCGCTAATCTTCCAGTTTCATTTATTGGTAATTCGTTGCCCTGTTGGTCAATAATTTTAGCTTCGTAACCCGTTATGGCTTTTCCAGTTGCGCCTGGTTTCATGTTTTCTTCGTTGGACGAAATAAAAATATGTAACATTTCGGTAGCACCAATGCCATCAATAATTTTTAGTCCTGTCGCATTATACCAATCTTGCCAAACCTTCAAAGGCAAAGTTTCACCTGCAGAAACACATTTTCGTAAACTCGAAATATCGAAGTCTTGAATTTTTGTTGTAATAACTCGCCAAGCGGTTGGCGCAGTAAAACAAATTGTGATTTTATAATCTTGAATGGCTTTTAACAACACGTCTGGACTTGGTTTTTCGATTAAAAAGGTAGAAGCCCCAAAATACATGGGAAACAATACCAATCCACCTAAACCAAAAGTGAAACCAATGGGCGGACTTCCAATAAAAATGTCATTTGAAGTAGGTTGCAACGAATAATTTGGAAATGCTTCGCAAATATTTAAAATATCTTTATGATAATGTGCCGTCATTTTTGGCAAACCTGTGGTACCCGAAGTAAAGCCAATTAGTGCCACATCATCAGATTTTGAGGGATAATTGTCGAATGTTTTTGGTTTGGATGCCATTAACTTTTCTAAATCGGAATTTCTATAAAAACAGCTGTGTTTTAGAAAATCAGAAGTTACTAAATTCATTTCCTCGGCCAAATCGCTATCGCAAAAGGCGTGAGAAATTTCAGCACAATCAATAATGGTTGTTATTTCTTTAGCACGAAGTAATGGCATTGTGGCAACGACAATTCCGCCTGCTTTTAAAACCGCAAACCAACACGCGACCATCATTGGGTTATTCGCCGAACGCAATAACACGCGGTTGCCTGATTGTAAACTTAAATCTTCGACTAAAACATGTGCAATTTGATTGGCTTTTTCATACAAATCTTGATACGTCCAGGTTTCCTCAAAAGTTCGAATGCAAATAGCATTTCCTCTACCTTCTTTGATGTGATTGTCTAATAATTTGTCGACGCAATTCAATATATCAATTTCATATAAACCTTGAAAATAATTAGGTTGTAAATCGATACTTGGCAATAAGTTGTGTGCGAAATTATCTATGTACTGATTCATTTTGAAAATTCCAAATTTAAAAATTCCAAATTCCAAATTTTTAATTTATTGGAATTTGGCTTTTGTTTTTTTAATATTTATAATTTATTACTCTTCGGTTTCAACGCTTTTTTCATGCCTTCTGCTTGTTTTCTTTCGGCAGCTTTTAATGGATACAAATGTGAAATGCCCATTTTATAAGGATTTGGAATATCATTCGCTTGAAATTGTTCATACGCTTGTGCATTTCTTACAAAATTTGCATCCAATAATAAAGGCCTTCCAAGTGCCACTAAATCGGCTCTTCCGTTTAAAATAATCGTATTAATTTGATCTAAATCTTGAATATATCCAGCAGTTATTGTTGGAATATGAACCGTATTTCGTACCGCATCTGAGAAAGGCGTTTGCCACATTCTGCCGGTTTGTGGTTTTTGGTCAGCAACTGTATTTCCTGTGGAAACATTGATGATATCCGCACCCGCTTTTTTAAATGCTTCCGAAATTACCAAAACATCTTGTTCTGAAATTCCGTTTTCTGCCCAATCGGTTGCTGATATTCGAACAGAAATTGGCTTTTCAGAAGGGAAAACTTCACGAATAGCTGAAAAAACTTCTAACGGATATTTTAATCGATTTTCAACACTTCCACCAAATTCATCGGAACGAATATTGGTTAACGGTGACAAAAAAGAAGCTAATAAAAATCCGTGATGCGCTTGTAATTCAATCATGTCAAAACCTGCTTCGTTAGCATTTTTTGCGGCATGTACAAATTGATTTTTGACAAGTTGCATGTCTTCCAAAGTCATTTCTTTTGGACAAGCTGAATTTTTATTAAATGGAATGGCAGAAGCAGAAAGTAACTCCCATTTTTCAACCTGAAATTGTTCTTGCCAAGGCATTTTTGAAGAGCCTTTTCTTCCTGAATGTCCTAATTGCATTCCGATTTTGGTTTGGGTATATTGGTGAATAAAATCAGTAATTCGTTTCCACGCGTTAACTTGTTTTTCATTATAAATTCCGGCGCAGCCTTCAGTAATTCTTCCGGTTTCAGAAACGGCAGTCATTTCTGTTAATATTAATCCTAAACCGCCAAGAGCTCTTGAAGTATAATGTTGAAAATGCCAATCGTTTACTAGACCATTTTCAGCTAAATATTGACCCATTGGCGACATTACTATTCGGTTTTGTAACTCTAAATTTCTTATTTTGAATTTAGTAAAAGCTGGAGATGTTGAAACAAGTTCAGCATGACATTTGTCGTTAAATTCTTTCAAAACTTTATCTGTAAAAGTAGCATCTCTTAGGCGTAAATTCTCATACGTTACTTTTTTAGAACGAGTCATGCAACCAAAAGCAAATTGTTGAAATGAATGCTGCATGTGACGATCCATATTCTCAAACCAATCCAACGAAACGACGGCTGCATATTGAATCATTTCAACAGTATTCCTTCGGGTTTTATTATATTGTGCAAATGCTGCTTGTACATCGTTTTGATTGGCAATTACCGCATCTGATAATCCAATTGCGCTGTCCATGGCTAATTTTGTTCCTGAACCAATAGAATAATGGGCTGTAGCTTTGGCGTCACCTAATAAAACAATGTTGTTATAGTACCAATTTTGATTCGTAACATGAGGAAACTGACGCCAATGTGATTTATTTGAAATTAATGGGTGACCATCTAATTCTGCTGCGAAGATTTCGGCAATTTTTGCCATGGTATCATCTTCGTTAGTAACTTCAAAACCATGTTTTTGCCAGGTTTCGTCACTACATTCAAAAATCCAAGTACTCATTCCTTCTTCGTATTGATAGGAATGCGCCACGATGGTTCCGTGAGGCGTACTTCTGAAAAAATAAGTAAAAGCGTCCAACGGTTTTGTGGAACCCATCCAGACAAAACGGTTCTTTTTTAATTCTACTTTTGTTCCAAATTCTTTTTGATATTGTGTGCGAATAGCACTTCCAATTCCGTCTGTTGCCAGAATAATATCGGAATCTGCAAATTGAGATAAATCATCTACATTTTGTTCGAAATGCAAATTTACGCCTTCTTCCAAACAACGTTGTTGCAATAATTGCAGTAGCGTTTTTCTAGAACAACCGCAAAACCCATTTCCAGCAATATTAACGGATTCTACATCTCTAGCAATTATGATGTCATCCCAATAGGCAAATTTACTTCGAATTAATTCATACGATTGCATGTCGCGTTTTAAGAATTCGCCTAAGGTTTCATCTGAAAACACAACACCAAATCCAAAACTATCATCGGGCTTATTGCGTTCATAAATGTCGATTTGGCAATGCGGCATTGCTTTTTTGGTTAAAATCGAAAAGTAAAGTCCGCCAGGACCACCACCAATAACTGTTATTTTCATATTTTAATTGATAATAAAATTATCTTTTAATTGAGAATATTTCTCCTAATTTACTGTAATTTGAACCTGCTAAACGGGCAACAGGTTGGTATTTTTCTAAATCTATTTTATGATTTTCCAGCAAAATTGAGTCGTCAACATGCATCGTAATAATTTTTCCGATAATGATGCACGCGCCACCATTTTGATGGTTTTCGATAAAATAATGATGCACCATTTCACATTCAAATTGTACCAAACTTTCTTTTACTCGTTTTGGTTTAATGTAAATGGATTCTATTGGAGTTACGTTTGCCAATTCAAATTCGTTGATATTTGGCGCAACACTTTGAGAAGTAGTATTCATTTGCTCTACAACATCTTCAGTAACTAAATTGACTACAAATTGCTTATTTGCTAAAATATTATTTAATGTGTCTTTATTTTTATTACCCGTTCGAACCGTTGAAAACATAATGTGCGGCGGATCTTCACTCACTACATTAAAAAAGGAAAACGGCGCCAAATTATCAATTCCATTTTCATCAACAGTGGCTACCCAAGCGATAGGTCTTGGAATGACAGTTCCTGTCAATAATTTATATAAAGCCGAAGATTCGGTGTTTTGAATGTCGAATTGCATTTGAAGTTTATATTAGTATCTTCAAAAATAAGTTAAAAAAAACAAATTATTATATTTTTTTACGTTTAATGTTTAAAGATTTTCTAATGATTTCTATTTTATTTATTTTCAATAAATTAAAGTGAATAAAAATTTATAAAACAAAAAAAATCCCAATTTTCATTGGGATTATATATTTTAAATAAATTTTATTTTAATTTCTTTTTGATTTCAATTTCGTGGAAACTTTCAATAATATCTAATTCTTTAATATCATTGTATCCTTTAATTTGCATACCACAATCGTATCCTTTAGCCACTTCTTTTACATCGTCTTTGAAACGTTTTAAAGCCACTAATTCTCCTGTGAAAATTACAACACCCTCTCTAATTAATCGGATTCTGTTGTTACGAATTACTTTACCATCTGTAATCATACATCCAGCAATTGTACCAATTTTAGATACTTTAAACAATTCTCTAATTTCTGCAGTTCCAGTAATTTCTTCTTTTAATTCTGGAGAAAGCATGCCTTCCATTGCATCTTTTAAATCGTCGATAGCTGCGTAAATAATAGAATAATTACGGATATCAATTTCTTCTTTGTCTGCTAATGCTTTTGCATTTCCTGCTGGACGAACATTAAATCCGATAATAATTGCATCTGAAGCAGAAGCTAATAATACGTCTGATTCTGTAATCGCTCCAACTCCTTTATGAATGATGTTAATTTGAATTTCTTCTGTTGATAATTTAGAGAATGAATCAGATAGTGCTTCTACTGAACCATCCACGTCTCCTTTAAGGATAATGTTTAATTCCTTAAACTGACCTAAAGCAATACGACGTCCAATTTCTGAAAGTGTAATATGTTTTTGTGTACGAACAGATTGCTCACGAGCTAATTGTGCCCGTTTTGTTGCAATTTGTTTGGCTTCTCTTTCGTCTTCATAAACATTAAATTTATCTCCAGCAGTTGGCGCTCCGTCTAAACCTAATACAGATACTGGTGTTGAAGGCCCTGCAATTTTTACAGTATTTCCTCTTTCATCAAACATGGCACGAATTTTACCATGATTTTTACCAGCCAACATGTAGTCACCAATTTTTAAAGTTCCTGCTTGTACTAATATCGTAGAAACATAACCACGACCTTTGTCTAATTGTGCTTCTACAACCGTACCTTGTGCTGGTTTATTTGGGTTTGCTTTTAGTTCAAGAATTTCAGCTTCTAATAATACTTTTTCTAATAATTCTGGAATTCCTTGTCCGAATTTTGCTGAGATATCATGAGATTGGTATTTTCCACCCCAATCTTCAACAAGTAAATTCATACCTGCTAATTGTTCTTTAATTTTCTCAGGATTTGCATTTGGTTTATCCACTTTATTGATGGCAAAAATCATTGGAACACCAGCTGCTTGTGCATGAGAAATTGCTTCTTTTGTTTGTGGCATGATGTCGTCGTCGGCAGCAACTACAATAATTGCAATATCGGTAACTTGAGCACCACGAGCACGCATAGCTGTAAAGGCTTCGTGACCAGGTGTGTCTAAGAAAGCGATTTTTTGACCACCATCTAAAGTTACTCCGTAAGCGCCAATATGTTGAGTAATTCCACCAGATTCTCCAGCAATAACATTTGCTTTACGAACATAATCTAATAACGATGTTTTACCATGATCGACGTGACCCATAACAGTTACAATTGGTGCTCTGAATTCTAATTCTTCTTCAGTATCCTCAATAATTACTGCGTTTTCTTCAATATCTGTAGTGATAAATTGCATTTCGTAACCAAATTCATCTGCAACAATAGTTAATGTTTCAGCATCTAAACGTTGGTTCATGGTAACCATTATTCCTAACGACATACATGTTCCGATTACTTTTGTAATTGGCACATCCATCATAGTTGCAATTTCACCAACCGTAACAAATTCTGTTACTTTCAGGATTTTGCTTTCTAAATCTTGTTGCGCTAAATCGTCATCAGTACGTTGACGGTGCGTATCTCTTTTATCTCTTCTATATTTTGCAGCTTTAGATTTATTACCTTTTCCTTGTAATCTTTCTAAAGTTTCTTTAATTTGATTTTTTACTTCTTCTTCCGTTGGCTCAACTTTTACAATTGGTGTTGATTTGTTAAAACCTGGTTTTTTGAACCCGCCTCCGCCTTGTCCGCCTTGGTAAGGTCTTTTTACGAATCCGCCTTGAGTGGTTCCGCCTGTACCACCTGTGTTAGGCGTTGCTGGTTTAACGATTCTTTTTCGTTTATTTGCTGCTGAACCTGGAGCGCCTGCTGCACCTGGGGTTCCTGGCTTAGGTGAGGAAGCACCTGGAGTTCCTGGTTTTTTAAATTCTTCTTTCTTTTTCTTAGGTTTATTAAATTGAGCTAAATCAATTGTTTGACCCGTGAAAGTTGCACCTGAAAGTTTGGTGTATTGTGTATCTAGTCTTACTTCAATTGGTGTGCCATCAGGATTGAATTCTTGTGGTTGTACTGAAGGTTCTTCTGATTTTACTTTTGTTTTTTCAATAGATTTTTTACTAGTTTCAGCAAGTTTGTCTGAAGTTTTTTCTGCAACAACTGTTTTTTCAACTTTTGAATCCTTATTATCTTTAGCCCCAACAGGTTTATCTGTTTTGATTGTTTCTTGTTTTTTTGGATTCAAATCAATTTTTCCTAGAGAAACTGGAGCAGTCACTACTGTTTTGGCTTTTATTATTTCTTGTTTTTGTCTTTCTTCTTCTGCAATACGTTTCACTTCGAGTTCTTTTTCGATTTCACGTTTTAATGCTTCTTTTTCTTTTTTCTTTTCTTCGCCCACTTCTTTAGAAGCTACTTTATTCCCCTTATCGGCCGAAAAAATATTGCATAAGACGTCGAATTCCAATTGAGAAACTTTTGCATTGGGACTGTGCTCAATGGTATGACCCTTTTCTTTTAAGGTGTCAACAGCTCTATCAAGTGAAATGTTGAATTCTTTTAAAACTTTACTTATTCGTATTACTCTTTCTTCAGACATATATGTTTTTTGCTTAATTTTCTGTGTAGTTGTGATGCTAAATTAATTGTAGATTAGCTATCTAATTCTTGTTTTAGGATATTGATAACATCTAAAATGGTTTCTTCTTCTAAATCTGTTCTTCTTACTAAATCTGCAACATCTTTATCGATAATACTTCTAGCGGTATCTAAACCAATTTTTTCAAATTCTTCAATAATCCATTCTTCAATTTCATCACTAAACTCTCTTAATTCTACATCATCTTCTTCTTGGACAATTCCTTCACGAATTACATCTAATTCGTAACCAGTTAATTGACTAGCCAATTTAATGTTTTGTCCGTTTCTACCAATGGCTTTTGAAACTTCTTCAATTTTTAAGAAAACTTCTGCTTTTTTATTTTCTTCATCAATTTTTACAGTAGAAACTTTTGCTGGGCTTAAAGCTCTTGTAATGTATAATTGTATGTTTTGCGTATAATTAATTACATCGATATTTTCGTTTCCTAATTCGCGAACAATTCCGTGAATACGAGATCCTTTCATTCCCACACAAGCACCAACTGGGTCAATTCTATCATCATAAGAATCTACGGCAACTTTTGCTTTTTCGCCAGGAATTCTAACAACTTTTTTTATGGTAATTAATCCATCAAAAACTTCAGGAATTTCTTGTTCGAATAATTTTTCTAAGAAAGTTGGAGCCGTTCTTGACATTATGATTTGAGGCTTATTTCCTTTAAGCTCTACGCTTTCGATAATACCTCTTACATTTTCTCCTTTTTTAAAGAAATCGTTTGGAATTTGTTTTTCTTTTGGTAAGATAATTTCGTTTCCATCATCATCCATTAAAACCACCATTTTTGGTCGTACATGGTGTACTTCGGCGGTATAAATTTCACCAATTAAATCTTTGAATTGTTTGTAAAGATTGGTGTTGTCATGTTCATGAATTTTAGAAATCAAATTTTGGCGTAATGCTAAAATAGCCCTTCTACCTAGATCGATTAATTTTACTTCTTCAGATACTTCTTCTCCAATTTCAAAATCAGGTTCGATTTTTCTAGCTTCTGTCAATGTGATTTCTTCGTTCTCAAGATCTAAATCTTCATCAGCTACAACTACACGGTTTCTCCAAATTTCCATATCACCTTTATCTGGATTTATGATAATATCGAAATTGTCATCTGAACCATATTTCTTTTTCAACGCATTTCTAAACACGTCTTCCAAAATTGCCATTAAGGTAACTCTGTCGATTAGTTTGTCGTCTTTAAATTCTGAAAATGAATCTATTAATGCAATATTCTCCATGGTATGCTTTATTTTTAAAATGATATTATTACTACTGCTTCTTTTATATCTGTGTAAGGAATTGTGATTGTTTTTTGAACGGTTACTTTCCCTTTACCAATTTCTTTTGGTTCTCTTGCGCTCCAAGATAACGAAACGTTTTCTGCATCTGCATCAGATAATGTGGCCTCAAAATCACCTTGAGAGATGGTTTTAACTTTTAAAGTTCTGCCAATATTTTTTTTATATTGTCTAACTAATTTTAATGGTGTTGAGACACCTGCTGAAGCAACCTCTATAGAAAACTCTACTTCTTCTGCTTCTAATCCGCTATCCAAAAACTTATTTACGTTGATACAATCTTGTAAATTTACCCCAAAATCACCATCTAAAACAATGGAAATTTTATTTGATTCTGAAAAATCTAAATCAATCAGAAAGAGATGTGTATTCTCTTCTAAGGCTTTGTCAAGCAAATTTTTTACTTTTTCTTTAAATGTCATCTTTATAAAAAGAGGCACGCAATGCGTGCCTCATTATTTTGTTAATTACTAAATAACTTCGCAAATATACAACATTTATTTTTAAATGTCCAAATATTTCATTTTTCAAAAAAAGTTAAACAATTCAAAAAAAAATTGTAACTTTATACTATAAAATAACAATAATTAAATTTAAACAAATGAAAACAATTGTAGTACCTACCGATTTTTCAAAACATGCCGAAAATGCTTTAAAAGTTGCCGCACAAATTGCCAAAAAAAATAATGGCGAAATAATATTATTACACATGTTGGAATTATCAACTTCAGGTAATGATGCAGTACATACCTCGCATGAAATTCCTGAATTAATGTTTTTTAAAAATGCGGCTGTTGCCAAATTAGAAGAACTAGAGAATGCAAATTTTTTAAATGGTATTAAAGTTTCTAGCATCGTTCAGTTTAATATGGCTTTTGAAGGAATTATGGAAAACGCAAAAAAGCATCATGCTGATATCGTAGTAATGGGTTCGCATGGCGCTAGCGGGTTTCAAGAGATGTTTGTGGGTTCCAATGCTGAAAAAGTGGTGAGAAATTCAGAAATTCCTGTACTAGTAATTAAAAAAGAAGATGCAGATTTTAAAGTTGACACACTAACCTTCGCTTCTAATTTTTCAAGTGAAATTAAGAGCCCTTTTGAAAAAGTTATTGATTTTGCTAAATATTTCGGAGCTCATATTAATTTATTATACGTAAATACCCCAAATAATTTTAGCACAACCAGAGCTGCTGAAGAAAAAGTAAGAAGCTTTATTGAAGAATTTCACTGTTCTGATTATTCTACCCACATTTACAACGACATTAATGTAGAAAAAGGAATTTTACATTTTGCAAAAGACTCTAATTCAGATGTAATTGCAGTGTGTACTCACGGAAGAAAAGGAATCTCTCACTTTTTAAACGGAAGCATTTCTGAGGATTTAGTAAATCATGCAAAAAGACCGGTTATTGCTTTTAAAATATAAGAGATTTCTAAAAAAATAAAAATAAAAAAATCCCGATTTTTCCATCGGGATTTTTTGTTGGCTCACAAGGACTCGAACCTTGAATGACTGCACCAAAAACAGTAGTGTTACCATTACACCATGAGCCAATTATTCTGCAATTGCGAGTGCAAATGTAGTATATATTTTATTCTCTGCAAATATTTTTTTAATAATTTTAAAGAAAAAATTAATTGGTAATCTCTCCAATAAATAGTTTCTTTGTAATCTAAATTAATTTAGTAAAAATATGATTTCATTTAACTACAGCAGATGGAATACCTACTTAGGTTGGTTTGCTTTTATAGTTGCATTAGTTACCTATACATTAACCGTAGAACCAACAATGAGTTTTTGGGATTGTGGTGAATATATTGCCACAGCTGCCAAATTAGAAGTAGGACATCCGCCAGGAGCGCCATTATATCAAATGATAGGTGCGTTTTTTGCGATGTTTGCCTCAAATGACAGTCAAATTGCTTTATTAGTAAATATGGTATCTGTATTTTCAAGTGCTTTTACTATATTATTTATGTTTTGGTCAGCATCTAAAATTATACGAAAAATAGTTATTGCTACTTCTAAATGGAATAATGATAATTCAAAACTTACTTTAGGTGCTTCGCTTATTGCTGCCTTATCATATACGTTTACAGATAGTTTTTGGTTTAATGCTGTAGAAGCTGAAGTATATTCAATGGCTTCTTTGTTTATTGCCTTATTATTTTGGTTGGGTCTAAAATGGGAAGAAGAACTGGAAACAGAAAGAGGAAATAAATGGGTAATTTTAATTTCATTAGTAATTGGACTCTCTTTTGGGGTGCACTTTTTGGCATTATTAACCTTGCCATCTATTGGAATGTTATATTTTTTCAAAACTCAAAAGACCATTACAGTTAAAAACTTTATTATTGCCAATGTACTGATATTGGCGATTTTGATGTTTATTTTTAAATTTTTATTACCTTACACTTTATCGTTTTTTGCGAAAACAGAAATTTTTGCAGTAAATTCAATGGGATTACCTTTTAATTCCGGAACTATTATTGCTTTTTTGTTAATTGTAGCTGGTTTTTATTTTGGTTTAGCTTACACTAAGAAAAAAGAATTTGTAAGATTAAATACTTTATTATTAAGTGTGTTATTTATTTTAATTGGATTTTCAACTTGGATTATGTTGCCTGTTAGAGCTAATTCAAACATTAACATAAACGAGAACAAACCTAGTGATGCTGCCGAAGTTTTAGCCTATTACAACCGTGAGCAATATGGTGAAACTAAATTATTTTATGGTCCACAGTTTTCAAATTCATATGCAGGCGCTGATGAGGAAAATCCGTATTCTGATGATAAACCAAATTACGAAAGAGACGAGAAAAGTGGAAAATATATCATTACAAATAATTATAAAAACGCCAATCATAATCCAAACTCTAAACACAATGCGTTTTTACCAAGACTTTGGAGCGAAGAACACGCCAAAAATTATATGACCTTTACCAAACCGCTTGAATTCAGCGTAAATCATGAGGCTTTTTATGATGAAGAAACTGGCGAAACGGATGAAGATAAATTAGGACAATTTACCGAAATTGTTTCTGATTTTAGAAGTCAATTTGCATCAAAAAAAATAGGATTAGACGAATACGAGGAATTTTTAAAAAATTATGGTGACTATTTAAACATTGAAAAACCATCGTTTTCAGACAACATGAAGTTTATGTTTGAATACCAATTTGGATACATGTATTTCAGATATTTAATGTGGAATTTCGTTGGAAAACAAAATGATTTACAAGGAAATTATGAAAGCTTAGAAGGAAATTGGCTAAGCGGAATCAGTTTTATTGACAACTTACATTTAGATAATCAAAGCGAATTAACTACCGATATGAAAAACAATAAAGGAAGAAATACGTATTTCTTTTTACCTTTAATTTTAGCCATTATCGGAATGGTTTATCATGCGCAAAAGGAATGGAAATCATTTTATGTTTTACTGCTATTATTTTTATTCACTGGTTTAGTTTTAAAAATTTACTTAAACGAAAGACCTTTCGAACCTAGAGAAAGAGATTACGCTTTAGTAGGTTCTTTTTATATTTTTGCGATGTGGATTGGTGTAGGAATTTATGCCATTTATCAATATATTTTAAAATATGTATCGCCAAAAGTAGCACTTCCAGCCGTATTAGCAACCACTTTATTAGCTTCACCAGTACTTTTGGCAACCGAAAACTGGGATGACCATGATAGAAGCAATAAATACACCGCTGTAGCGATGGCAAAAGCCTATTTAGATTCCTGCGAACCTAATGCTATTTTATTTACAATTGGCGATAATGACACTTTTCCAATGTGGTATTTACAAGAAATTGAAGGCTACCGTACGGATGTTAGAATTGTAAACACAAGTTTGTTAGCAACTGATTGGTATATTGATGAGATGAAAGTAAAATCGAATAAATCAGCTGCGTTGCCTATTTCGTTTACACATGATCAATATGTAGGCGATAAAAGAAATTACTGTTTATTTAATGAAAGAACAACAGATACCTTAGATTTAGGTTTAACTTTAGATTTCTTAAAAGACGATCGTTCTAAAAAAGAAATGAAAAATGGTCAATTTGTTCACTTTTATCCAAGTGAGCATTTAAAAATTAAAATTGATAAGCAAAACATTATCAAAAATAAAGTTGTAGATAAAAAATATTACAATTTTATTGTCCCACAAATTGATTTAAAATTAAAAGGTGGTGCGATTTATAAAAACCGAATTTTGATGTTAGATATTTTTAATGCCAACAACTGGAAACGACCTATTTATTTCTCTCCAGGAAGTTTTGGTGCAGATGATTATATTTGGATGAAAGAATACCTACAATTAGACGGTATGGTATATAAATTAGTGCCTATAAGAACCAAATTAAAAGAAGGAAACTCCTACGATATGGGTTATATTGACACTGAAAAATCCTTTAAAATCATCAACCAATGGACATGGGGTAATGCTGGAAGTGATAAAATTTATCACGACCCAGAAACACGTAAAAATGCATTATCATACAGAAACAATCTTTCGCGTTTAATGGAAGCGTTAATCGAGGAAAAGAAATTTGATAAAGCAGAAAAAGTAATTGAAATTGCCATGAAAAACATGCCAATTGATTACTTTGAGTATTACACAACGGTGGAACCATTTGCAGAAGGATATTATAAAATTGGCAAAAAAGATTCAGCTAGAAAAATATTAAATCAACTGATTAAAAAATACCAAGAGAAAATAACGTTTTTTAATTCGCAATCCGAGAAACAGAAAGCATTTTATCGAATGGAAATTTATAGAGAAATTGAAATTTATCGTTCGCTATTATTATTAGCTCAGGAAAATGGAGATGTAGCGTTTTATAATTCCCAACGAATAAAATTCAACAACTTCAATAACATGATGGGCGAATATAAAAGAGAAATTGAATAAACAAATACATGAGCCATTCCTTTGAGTGGCTTTTTTAATATGATAAAAGTTCCTAAAATAATACAATTTCTTTTTTTTAATCAGGTTTGGAAAATTCCGAATACCAATAATACTATTTATTTAACTTTTGATGACGGACCAACTCATGAAATCACGGAAAAAGTTTTAGAAATTTTAGAGAAATGTCAAATCAAAGCCACCTTTTTTTGCATTGGTGACAACGTAAGAAAACATCCAGAAATAGTTCAGAAAATTATTTCTAAACATCATTCTGTAGGAAATCATACGTATAGTCATTTAAAGGGTTGGAAAACTCCTACAAAAGCATACATAAGTAATACAGAAGCTTGTAGAATTAAACTAAATTCACAATTTACCATTCAAAATTCAAAGATTTTCAGACCGCCTTATGGGAAAATTACACCTTGGCAATCCTACAAATTAAGAAAATTAGGTTATAAAATAATTATGTGGGATGTATTAAGTAAAGATTATGACGCAAGTATTCCAGCAGAAATGTGTTATGAAAATGTAATAAAAAATGTTTCTTCTGGAAGTATTATTGTTTTTCATGACAGTAATAAGGCAAAAGATAACTTGCTCAATAGTTTAGAAAAAACCATTGAAACATTAAAAAGTAAAGGATTTAATTTTGAAAAAATCGCCTAAGCTTGTTCTTGAATAAGAGAAATCAAAGTATTGGCATCAAATTCACCACTTTGTCTCCAAACCATTTGACCGTCTTTGTAAATCATAAAAGTTGGCAGGCCTTTAATACGAAGTGCTTCTGCTAATTCTTTATTTTTATCTACATCAATTTTAATCACTTTTGCTTTATCGCCTAAGGCAGCAGCAACGTGACGAATTGTTTCATTCATAACGATGGATTGTTCGTGCCATTCCGTAAAAAAATCAATTAATACTGGCACTTGTGCATCTATAAGTTCTCCAAATTTCGACATGGACCGAATTGTTTATTAAACAAATGTATATATTTTTTTAATATATCAAACAAAATTGCGGATTTTTTAAGCAATTACGCCTCTTTTTTGGTTTTTTTTAACTCAATTACCGTAATTTCAGGCATAATTCCCACTCTACCAGGATAGGCATGAAAGCCAAATCCTCTGTTTACGTAAATGTATCTGCCTGCATTTTCATACAATCCTGCCCATTGTTTATAAACATATTGAACAGGACTCCATTTGAACCAACCTGGAATTTCAATTCCAAATTGCATCCCGTGTGTATGACCTGATAATGTTAAATGATAATGTATGCTGTGATTTTTTATTTCATTTTCCCAATGACTTGGATCGTGACTCATCAAAATTTTAAAATCTTCTGGTTTAACATTTGATGTTGCCTTTTTTAAATCGCCTTTTTTGCCAAAATGTACACCCCAATTTTCAACACCAACTAATACAATTTCACTAGTACCTTTTTGAATTTTCACATTCTCATTAAGTAACAAAGTAAAATCTATTTTTTTGTGAATATTTTTTACATCTTCGAAATTTTGAATTTCTTCTTTTTCCGAATCCCAATCGAAATATTTTCCATAATCATGATTCCCTAAAATGGAAAATTTACCGAATTTTGGGTGGTACAATCCTTTAAACGTAGCAATCCAAGGATCCATTTCTTTGGCGTGTGTGTTTACAATATCACCCGTAAAAAGTAATAAATCAGAGTTTTGTTGGTTAATTAAATCTACAGCATATTTTATTTTATCGGTATCTTCATCAAAACTGCCGCTATGAATATCTGAAATTTGAGTAATCGTCATCCCATCAAATTCTTCAGGTAAATCATCGAAAAAAAGTTGTTGCCGCACTACTTTAAAATTGTACTTGCCAATAGTCATTCCGTAAAGTAAAGAAGCAAAAGGAATAGTTGCAATTCCTAAGGCAATCTGACTCACAAATCGTCTTCTTGGACTAAAAAATTGTTCCCTATTTTCATCCACAAAGCTCATAATCGTAGCTTCAACCAAACGTGAAACATCTTCAATAAATAAAATTAAAAAAATTAAAATTTTAGGAACATAAATTAGTAAAGCCATACCAATTACAAATAAACTAGTTTTATTTTGGCCCTTACCTCTATCAAAATTAATGAAAGAATATACTATAAAAAGCATCAAAACGATGGAAATGATTAAGTAAATCATTAAAACCCATTTGTTTTTGGTAATCGTTTTAATTGCTTGGAACGAATAAAATTCAACAATTAATAATATAAGAAGTGGTATTAAACCTTTCATGTTTTTTTATTTTTTACAAATGTATTAAAGGTTTATATTTGTAGAAACTAAAAGCTTGTTTTTTATGAAAAATTTAATTATTATCCTGCTACTTTTTACTAGTGTGTCTTTTTCCCAGGAAATATATACCTTTAAAAGTGGTGGTAGAGTTTTTGAAAATGGCAAAAAAATTAATTCTTCTGAAATAGCAACCTATTTTGGTCATAAACCTGAAATTTTAAGTTTATATAAAGCTGGCAAAACAAAAAAAACTGTTGGGAATATATTTTTATATGGCGGAATATTTACATTTATTTCAACACATCTTATTCATGTTGAAAATGCCGCTCCGGGTAGAGAATCTTCAAATACCATGTATTTTGTTGGTGCCGGAATATCGTTGATTGCCATTCCAATTAAAATAGGATTTCAAAAGAAAATAAAGAAATCCATTCATTTGATGAATGAGGAAATAAAATTACAAAAACAAAATACTGGAATCAATTTTGAATCAAATATAATTGCCAATGCAAATGGAGTTGGTTTAAAACTCACCTTTTAATTATGTCACAAAAACGCTTATTTCTTTTAGACGCTTACGCATTAATTTTTCGAGGCTATTATGCCTTTATAAAAAATCCAAGAATCAACTCAAAAGGCATGGATACTTCTGCCATTATGGGTTTTATGAATGCCTTGATGGACGTCATAAAACGGGAAAAACCAGATCATTTAGCAGTTGCTTTTGATAAAGGCGGCAGTACGTTTCGTTTAGAAATGTTTGAACAATACAAAGCCAACCGGGATGCAACACCCGAAGCTATAAAAATTGCGGTGCCTTATATTCAAGATTTATTGCGCGCTATGCATATTCCAATTATAGAAGTAGCCGGTTTTGAAGCTGACGACTTAATTGGTACGATTGCCAAACAAGCCGAAAAAGAGAATTATAAAGTCTTTATGGTTACGCCTGATAAGGATTTTGCACAATTGGTTTCGGAAAATATTTTTATGTATCGTCCTGCCAGAATGGGAAATGATATTGAAATTTGGGGAATTCCTGAAGTACAAGCCAAATTTGAAATCGAGCATCCCTTACAAGTAATTGACTTTTTGGGAATGATGGGCGATGCCGTGGATAATATTCCTGGATTACCCGGAGTTGGTGAAAAAACGGCTAAGAAATTATTAGCCGAATTCGGTTCAATGGAAAATCTTTTAGACAATACCGATAAACTAAAAGGCGCGTTAAAAGACAAAATTGAAGCCAATAAAGCACAAGGTATTTTATCTAAAAAATTAGCAACCATTTTATTAGATTGCCCAGTAACTTTTAACGAAAAAGATTACGAATTATCTTCGCCAGATGTTGAAAAAACAGATGCGTTATTTATGGAATTAGAATTCCGACAAATGAAAGCGCAATTCGATAAATTGTACAATCCAACAGCGAATGCTGAAGGAACAAATTCTGAGATTCCCGTTTTAAAGAAAGCACCGGTTAAAAAAACTACAGATGAACAATATGATTTATTTGGTTTTTCTGATGGTGAAGATGCTACAGAAACACTCACTTCGTATTATGCAACTTTAGAAAATACGGAACATTTTTATCAAAACGTCCAAGGCGATTTACCTACAAAAATGTTCATTCAGAATGTATTGAATCAAACTTCCGTTTGTTTTGATACGGAAACGACAGGTTTAGATGCTTTAAATTCCGAATTAGTAGGTTTGGCCTTTTCTTGGGAAAAAGGAAAAGGATTTTATGTGCCATTTCCAGAAAACAGAGAGGACGCTCAGATTTTAATTGAAAAATTTAAGCCGTTTTTCGAAAATGAAAACATCGAAAAAGTGGGTCAAAATATTAAATACGATATAAAAATTCTTTCTCAATACGGAATTGAAGTCAAAGGCAATTTATTTGATACGATGATTGCGCATTATTTGATTAATCCCGATATGCGTCATAATATGGATGTATTGAGTGAAACGTATTTGAAATATTCGCCAAAATCTATTACCGAATTAATTGGGAAAAAAGGGAAAAATCAGGGCAATATGCGCGATATTCCTTTAGATGAAATTAAAGAATACGCTGTAGAAGATGCCGATGTAACGATTCAACTTAAAAATCATTTTTTACCTATTTTAGAAAAAGTGGGTACGAAAAAATTATATGACGAAATTGAGATTCCGTTAGTTCCTGTTTTAGCCGATATGGAAAAAGAAGGTATTAATTTGGATGTCGACTTTTTGAATAAAATGTCAGTTGAAATGACAGCTGAAAGCAAAGCTTTAGAACAAAAAATCTATGAAACTGCTGGTGAAACCTTTAATTTGGCCTCTCCAAAACAATTAGGCGATGTGTTGTTTGACAAAATGAAAATTGGCGGAGCAAAACAAAAGAAAACAAAAACTGGTCAGTACGCAACTGGTGAAGAAATATTAAGTTATTTAGCCCACGACAATCCGATTGTAAAAGACATTATAGAATGGCGTCAAATGGTGAAATTACAAAGTACTTACATTGATGCGTTGCCGAATCAAGTAGATTTAAAAACGGGGCGGGTTCATACCGAATATATGCAAACTGTTGCGGCAACAGGTCGTTTAAGTTCAAACAATCCGAATTTACAAAACATTCCCATTCGTACCGAAAGAGGAAGACAAATTAGAAAAGCTTTTATTGCCAGAGATGAAAATCACACCATAGTTTCTGCAGATTATTCTCAAATTGAATTGCGAATTATTGCTGCTTTATGTGGTGAAGAAAATATGATTGCTGCGTTTAAAAATAATGAAGACATTCATAAAAGTACAGCAGCTAAAGTCTTTAATATTCCTTTAGATGAAGTAACTTCAGCGCAAAGAAGTCACGCTAAAACCGTCAACTTTGGAATTGTTTATGGTGTTTCGGCTTTCGGATTGAGTAATCAAACCAATTTATCACGAAAAGAAAGTGCTGAGTTGATTGATGCTTATTACAAAACCTATCCAAAATTAAAATCATTTATTTCTGAACAAGTAGATTTTGCAAGAGAAAACGGTTATGTAGAAACGATTTCAGGCAGAAGACGTTATTTGAAAGATATCAACTCTGCCAATGCAATAGTTCGTGGTGGTGCAGAAAGAAATGCCGTAAATGCACCTATTCAAGGTTCTGCTGCAGATATTATTAAAATTGCGATGATTAACATTCATAAAAAACTAAAATCGGAAAAGTGGCACTCAAAAATGTTGTTGCAAGTTCATGATGAATTGGTTTTTGATGTGCATAACAGCGAATTAGAAAAAATTCAACCGATGATTAAATTCGAAATGGAAAATGCTTTTAAAATGATTGTTCCGTTAGAAGTGGAAATTGGCAGTGGCAAAAACTGGTTGGAAGCACATTAATTTAGAAACCTGACAGGTTTCGAAAACCTGTCAGGTCTAAACAAAAATGCCTTCTTAAAATTAAGAAGGCATTTTTATGTGTTTTATTTTTTAAATTTATTGACCCACAACTTTTACGTTATCTACTTCCCAAGAAGCAGCTGCAGAAGTTGTAGAAGTATACTTAAAAGCAATTCTAAAGTTTGAACTTCCAACAAAAGATGAAATATTTATTCCTCCTGAAGATGTAAAAGGCGTAAAACTACCACTTGTCCATACAGGTAAATTTGCAGTAGTTATTTGAGTCCATGTAGCAGTGTTAGGTAAACCTGTTCCATTATAATTTGTAGAAACCCATATAGTTAATGCAGGCCCAGCATAACGAGTGCTAGTTTCAAATGAAACTAAAGCAGCAGAAACACCACTTAAATTGATAGCTGGTGAAATTAACCAATCTTCATTAAGTTGACTTCCTCCACTAAAACCATTCATTAATGCACAAGGAGCAGGATTACCAAAAGTAGTAGTTCCCCAGACTTGAGCACCAACTACATTTTGTTTTGACCATAATCCAAAATTAGATGTAAATGATTCTTCAAACAAAGGCACAACTCTAGTTCCTGTTAGTTTTACATCGTTCTCTGTACGAATCATAAACTGATAATCTCCATTATATCTTGTAAGAACACCTCTAATTTTACCATTTCCTGAAGGAATTGATTTAGACATAAAGGAAGCAAATTCACTAACTCTTACAATAATAGAATTACCAGCGGCATCTTTAAGGATGTGATTTGTAGCACCACCAATACTATTTAATGTAGCATCATAATATTTTTTCCCCAAAGATTCATCAGCAAATTGAACTGCGTCAAACTCTATTAATTTGTTTAAATTAGCGTTATTTTTTGCTGCAGAAATTGTCATTTGATTTACAATTGCACTTTCATCAACTTTTGTACAACCTCTTTTAATTATTGATTCATATTCCACACCAGAAATTCTTCCTACTTGTGTTACATTATATAAAGAACCGATTTCTAATGAATAGGTTTGACTATTATTTGCAAAGTATCTGTCTTTCATTTTAACATATACTTTTCTACCTGGCTCATATTTAGTGTATAAATTATAAGAATCAACCGGGATACTAAACCCTTTAGTTCCGTCTACAGAAACCATAGAAATAGATTTGTAAAAATTTCCACCTTCGTCGCTAGAAGTAATGTAAGCTTCAATTACATCGTCTGCCATATATTTCTGAGCAGTTGCATTTGCTGCAGTTGCAACATCTTGTGGTGTTTTTGTAACTGTCAAATCAGAACATTCACCTGATAAATTTGGCACGTCATAATTGTCACTATTAATACAACTAAAAAGCGTTGAAAATAGTAATGTTGCTATTAATATATTTAATTTTTTCATAACTTTTAATTATTTAATTTATAAAATAAAAAATTATCTACTTGAAAGGCACCATCTAAAGTAATATCTGAACCAGAGCCTTTAAATTTGAAAGCAATATGTGCTTTCCCATTATATGCAGATAAATCAATATTACTTGCTAGAAACTGATACCAAGCCACACTTTTTGTTGGAATATTTGCTTGTAATGGTGACCAAGTGGCTGCTAAAACATTTGTTCCATCATAATTTGTTGATATGAATACTTGCAAACTATTGTTTGGCGAATCCACATCTAAATGGTGTTGCGCTACTTCAAAAGCCACTCCTTTTTTCTGTGCCACATCTAAATTAATTTCTGGCGAAATTAACCAAGCCGTATTTACAGGACTTCCTGAGTTAAATGCGCTAAACTCAGCATATCCGTTAGTTACACCACCAGTTGTATAGGTTTTTTCTCTCCACTTCCATGCACCTGTTTCATTAAAATTTGTCCATGATGCAATATCTAAATCTGTACTATTTACTGCCGTTTGAAAATCTTCTTTTGAAATGGTTACTGTTGTTTTTGGTAACGCCGTTTCATCTTCTGTACAACTTACTAAAGTTGTCATAAAGAATACAGCTAATGTAATTTTTAATACTATATTTTTCATATCTAAAAAATTAAAAGTTAACGTATACATTTATAAAATAAGTTCTTCCATATCCGTAAAAATACTTCGGTCCGAAAGCTGGTGTTCCGTTTGCGTTATCTACTTGTAAATCTGGGAAAGTAGCTTTTCTTGATTGTTCAAAACCACCTGTTTTGTAAGTTGTGTCCAATACATTATTAATAGAAGCGAAGAATCCAATTGTAGTGGTGTCTACTCGCCATGATTTCCCACCGATAAGATTTAATAAATTAAAATTAGCAAATTTTTCTTGAGTTAAAGCTTGTCTTACAGCTGCTTCAGTTGCTCCTGGAAAAGAAATTCCATTGTTGCTTAATGAGAAATTATCGGTTCTTGTAATGTTTGAAACATCTAAATACGAATCCGCTAGGTAATTAATATTTGCACCAACCCACCAGAAATTTGGATCTCTATATTCCAATCCTAAAGAGGCTGCTGTTTGTGGCATACCAGGTAATCTGTAATTTTTTAAATACGCTTTACCAAAATCTACCACTGGTTGTGTGTTTGTTAAAGTTGCTTGTGCATCGTCATTAATTTTTAAATTTGGATTGTTTCCATATAAATATTGACCGTATGATGCGGCAACAGTAGCTTTAATCGTAGAAGTAAACTGATATTCTAAACCAACTTCAGCTCCAAAATTTCTCTTTTCAATTCCTGTTAATAATTCAGAAATAAAAGAATCTTGGTCGTTCCCATCTACATCTTCTCCAATACCTTCTGCATAAAAGAAAGAAATTTCAGTTGCATTTTGTACTCTTGAAGCAAATCCTGTTACACGTGCTTTAAATTTAGGCGTTCTTACTACATAAGAAGCATCTAAACTTGCAATTGTTTCGCTGTTTAATTCTGGAGTAATGTTATTATTAATACGAGCATTTGCAAAAGTATTTCTCATATTTGGTGCTTTTGTCATATACACCCCATTGAAATCTAATAAATGTTGTCCTGTAATTTTATAAGTCAATCCACCTTTGAATCCGAAATTTTCAAAATTTTGTTTCGATCCTTTTCCAAAAGACGTGTTAGCATAAATTCCGTTTCTGTATAAACCTTCTCTTTGATATTGTGTTCTTGAGAAAGATTGTGCTAAATAGAAATCTACTTTTTTGTACGTAAATTTAAATTGCGTAAATGCATCTGCAACCACAGCATTTAAATTATAATTGTATCCGTATTCGTCACCCACTTTAATTTGTCGGTTCGGATTATTTAAATCAGATTGGGTTTGATCTCCTGAGTAAAACGGATCAACATCTGAAAAATATTGTCCCCCTAATAAATCCAACATATGTTGAAAATTATGAGATTTTAATTTTTTAAAGCTTGCCCCCGCATTTAATTTTACGTTATCCGATAAATCTGAAAATAAAATAGAATTGGCTGTAAATTGTTTGTCATCAGTTCTGTCCTCATATAAAGCATAAACACTCTTATTTACCCCTTGTTGATCAACACTACTAAATTGATTGGCATAATACATTGCATTCCAGTTAATTTGACTGTTATTTAAGAAGTAATTTTGAGCTGCATTTGCACCTGCAATATCGCCTAAATTTGAAAAATAACTTGGTAAATTTTTATAGTATGTTGGGTCTGGACTATTTGCTGTTTGGTAATCTAATCTACTGTTTCCGATTGAACCTGTTTGATAAGCAACATTTGTAGTTAATGTAGTTTTATCGGACATTTTCCAAAAATGACTTAACATTAAAATTGGCTCTTCAACATCTTTGTCTCTTGAATTACGTTTTTTTCCATCTTGCCATCCCCAATACGAGTTGTATTTAATTCCCATTAAATTATTAACCTCATTGGTGTTTGGAGAAGATTTTCCTCTGGTATTTTGAGCGTATATTGCTGTAAAATTTAAACTGTGTTTTTTATTTATTCTTTTCTCTACACTTGCAAAAAAGGAATTGGCGCCATAATCTGTTCCTTCAAAATAGCCTTCTTGAGCCCATCTTCTTGAACCAGAAATACTGTAAGCCCAACCATTTTCCATTAATCCTGAATTTTGTGTAAACATGGAACGCCAAGAATAATTTGTATTGGTTCCTGCCATAGAAATTCTTGTTCCTTTTCTGTATAAAGAGGCTCTCGTATTAATTTCTTGTGTTCCTAAAATACCCCCAAAAGTATAATCGGAAGGGGCAGAACCTAAAGTAAATTCTTGATTTCTTGTGGCGTCATTTAATCCTCCCCAATTGCTCCATTGTGGTCTTCCGTCATAGATTTTGTTCATTGAAATTCCATTTATCATGGTAACTCCATATTCATTATCTAAACCTCTCATTCTAAAACGAGCTTGACCCCAATTGAAAGCTGCCGCTTGCTGATAAGCATCTCTTGAAGATTGTAACAATCCTGCGGTGCTTTCAGAACCACTGTTATCATCACCTAAATCGTTTTCAGTAATCGTTACTAAACTTAATTGCTGCTCTGATGTAATGTCTTCGTCCAAAAATAATAAACCTACATCTAAGGTTTGATTTGCCACGACTTCAATTGCAAAATTTTGCGTGTTGTAGCCATCCACGGAAATTACCAAAATTTGGTTTCCATCTGAAATACCACTAATTTGAAATTCTCCCAAACTATTGGTAGTTACAAATTGTTCATTAGAC
>NZ_JBIPMS010000160.1:0-3002 GCF_044368995.1 Flavobacterium sp.
AAAACAGCTTTTAAATTGGAAACATCTAACAAACTACAGTTTCTTATGTATTTATACGCAATTTTAAAAGCATCGCTTTCTTCTGAAATAGCACCTAAAAACTGCACAGGAATAATTTCTGGATTAAGTTGTAATTGCTCGTAAGTAAACAATAAAAAATAAATAAAATCTTCTAATGAATTATAAGTAAACGTATTGAAAAGTAATAAATTTGTGTTCTTAGTTACCGCAATTTCAAATCTATCGTCTTGAAAATGCACCCAAACTTGTTTTGTATCGTTGTTTTTAGAAAAATCTAACGCTTTTTTTACAAATATGGAATTGCTATTTTTATAATCAAACGTATCATAATGATCTAATAAATAGTTGTTTATAGGGGTGTACGGGATAAAAACATTATTCAAATCATAGGTATCTAAATAATCAAAAGCAAAATAATCGGTTTCAAATACTTTTGAATTGTATTGCAAATAACTGCCTAAATAATTGGGATCAAATAAAGAAGAAGGCACAAATGTATTTAAATTAGAATTGTGCAAAACTACCACATCATCATACTTTGCTTCCAAGATTGGATTTTCTACAAAAACTTTCCACAATTCTTCTTCCAATACATTTTTTGGGTCAATAGCATACGATTTATAGGTGATTATTTTGTTAGAAATCATATCAACAACACAAAAAGAAAGATGGCTATTTGCAACCTCAAAGCATAATTTTTTATACGTTTTTTGAGTAATATCTTGAATCATATTTTTTATTTGATTTACAAATTTACATTTTTTACGAGAATTAAAAACCCTCAAATGAAATTATATTTAAAATCCTTGCTATATTTGAAGTTCTTAAATAAAAAATTAATGTCGCCAACGCAATTTTATAACATTTTAATGGATAATTTTCCTTTTCAGCCCACCACTAATCAGGATATTTTCTTTCAAAAAATTGCAGCATATATCTTACAATCAAAAGACGACATTTTTGTTTTAAAAGGATACGCCGGAACGGGTAAAACTACTGTTATTTCCACTTTGGTAAATCAATTGAGTGTGGCTAATAAAAAAGCGGTTATGTTGGCACCAACTGGTCGAGCGGCTAAAGTAATGTCGGCCTATTCGGAAAAACCGGCTTTTACCATACACAAACGTATTTATTTTCCTAAAAAGAATAAAAATGGCGGCGTAGGTTTTGTCATGCAAGCCAATAAATTTAAAGACACGATTTTTATTGTAGATGAATCGTCTATGATTTCTGATCAATCTAACGAAACTAGTTTGTACGAAAACGGCTCTTTATTAGATGATTTGTTGTTTTATGTAGATGCTGGACAAAATTGCAAACTCATTTTAGTAGGCGATACAGCTCAGTTGCCACCTGTGAATTCAGATATTAGTCCGGCTTTGGACATTCAATCTTTACAAGTTAATTACGATAAAGAAATTATTCATATTGAATTGGATGAAGTCATGCGTCAAGCTGAAAATTCAGGCATATTGTTCAATGCAACTGAATTACGTGAATTACTAAAATCCCATTTTATTGAGGATTTTAAATTCAATTTAAAATCGTTTAAAGACATCATTCGATTAGATGACGGCTTTGATATTGAAGACGCCATTCACCAATCGTATCGAAATTATAGTACAGAAGACACTGCATTCATCGTGCGTTCCAATAAACGCGCCAATCAATACAACCAGCAAATCAGACAACGAATTTTAGATAAAGAAAGTGATTTGTCGGCAGGCGATTTATTAATGGTTGTAAAAAATAACTATTTTTGGCTTGATGAAACTTCACAAGCTGGTTTTATTGCCAATGGCGATATTATTGAAGTGTTGAAAATTAGAAATATTCAGGAATTATACGGTTTTAAATTTGCCAATGTTACCATCCGAATGGTGGATTATCCCAATGAAGCAGCATTTGAAACGGTGTTACTTTTAAATACAATTGAAAGCGAAGCAGCATCGTTAACCTTTGCAGAATCGAACCTATTGTATCAGGAAGTTGCTAAAGATTATGAAGACGAAACGCACAAATACAAGAAACTTTTAAAAGTAAAAAGCAATCCGTATTTTAATGCGTTGCAAGTGAAGTTTTCTTATGCAATTACTTGTCATAAATCGCAAGGCGGACAGTGGAGTAGTGTGTTTGTAGAAAAACCTTACTTGCCAAATGGCGTGGATAGAGATTACATTCGGTGGTTATACACTGCCATTACTAGAGCCAAAGAAAAGTTATATTTAATTGGGTTTAAAGATGAAAATTTTGAGTAATTTTGAAACCACTAAACAATAGGTTATGAAAACAATTGCTGTCATCCCTGCGCGCTATGCTTCATCACGATTTCCTGCTAAATTAATGCAAGATTTAGGTGGAAAAACAGTCATTTTACGAACGTATGAAGCAGCTGTAGCTACTAATTTGTTTGACGATGTATTTGTGGTAACCGATTCGGAGTTAATTTATAATGAAATTATTTCGAATAACGGAAAAGCTATTATGAGTATCAAAGAGCACGAAAGTGGTAGCGACAGAATTGCAGAAGCCATTGAAAACATTGATGCAGACCTTATTATCAACGTGCAAGGCGACGAACCATTTATCAATAAAACACCTTTGGAACAAATTATTGAAGCATTTCAAAACGATACTGAAAAGAAAATCGATTTGGTTTCTTTAATGTTTGAAATTAAAGATAAATCGGAAATTGAAAACCCAAATAACGTAAAGGTAATTACTGACCAAGAAGGGTTTGCTTTGTATTTCTCTCGTTCGGTAATTCCGTTTCCTCGTGAGGAAAATGTGGGTGTAAGATATATGAAGCACATTGGTATTTATGCCTTTAGAAAACAAGCGTTATTGGATTTTGCCAACTTACCAATGCTATCGCTTGAAGCTTCAGAAAAACTAGAACAATTACGTTATTTAGAATACGGAAAACGCATTAAAATGATTGAAACATCACACGCTAGTATAGGCATAGATACCCCTGAAGA
>NZ_JBIPMS010000070.1:0-8972 GCF_044368995.1 Flavobacterium sp.
GACCAAATTCATAAGCGTGGCAGAGATTACGAGAACTCTATATCTATCGATTATTTAAGCAGATTGAATGAGCGTTACGAAGCATGGGTTACCACGTATGATAAAGGAAAGTTATTAATTATTGATGTGGATGAAATTGATTTTGTAAATAGCCCAGAAGATTTGGGAAATATTATTAACAGAATTGATGCCGAAATAAACGGATTATTTTAGTGAAAACATAAAAAAATGCCTCAACTTTTGTTGAGGCATTTTTTATAAAATACATAGTGCAAACTATTTCAATCCTTCTACTTTAGCTTTCACTTCTTCCAGAGAACCTTCAAAAGTTTGAACATTTATATTATCGTTTATAGAAGTAGTTACTGTAGCTTTTGCTTTTCCGTTAACATTTTTAATTTCTACTTTAACGTTTTTATCAGCGTCTTTAGAACAGCAAGATTTTTCTCCTTCTTTTGCTACAAATTTTCCATTAGCATCATAATGAGCCATGCACATTTCTTTTTCTTCAGCGGTACAACCTAAAGAATCGCACATTTTTGCACATGCTTCTTTGGTCATAGTAGCGCATTTTGTCATGTCGCATTTACCCATTTTTGCATCACCAGTTCCATGCATTTCAATGATGGTATGTTTCATTTCTTTTTTAGTTTCCTCAGAGTGACCTCCTAAAATAGGTGCTATTACCAAACCAATTAAACACGTTAATTTAATTAAGATATTCATTGAAGGTCCAGAAGTATCTTTAAAAGGATCTCCAACAGTATCTCCAGTTACCGCTGCTTTGTGAGCATCAGAACCTTTGTATGTCATTTCTCCGTTGATTTCTACACCTGCTTCAAAAGATTTTTTAGCGTTGTCCCAAGCGCCACCTGCGTTATTTTGAAATACCGCCCAAAGTACACCTGAAACGGTAACTCCTGCCATATAACCACCTAACATTTCAGCAATTAATTGATTATCATCTGGATAAACTAATTTTCCTAAAAGCACAATTGCAATTGGGAAACCGATAGTTAAAATACCTGGTAACATCATTTCGCGTAAAGCAGCTTTAGTTGAAATTTCCACACATTTGCCATATTCTGGTTTGCCTGTTCCTTCCATAATTCCTGGAATTTCTTTGAACTGACGACGCACTTCATATACCATGTCCATAGCAGCTTTTCCTACAGAATTCATGGCTAATGCAGAAAATACTACCGGAATCATACCTCCAATAAATAACATGGCTAATACTGGCGCTTTGAAAATATTAATTCCATCAATTCCTGTAAAAGTTACATAAGCGGCAAATAAAGCTAAAGATGTTAACGCAGCCGAAGCGATTGCGAATCCTTTTCCAGTTGCAGCAGTTGTATTTCCTACTGAATCTAAAATATCTGTTCTTGTACGAACTTCTTTTGGTAATTCACTCATTTCTGCAATACCACCTGCATTGTCAGAAATAGGTCCGAAAGCGTCAATTGCTAATTGCATTGCAGTTGTAGCCATCATAGCAGAAGCGGCAAGCGCTACACCATAAAAACCTGCAAACGCATAGGACGACCAAATTGCTGCAGCAAATAATAATACTGTTGGGAAAGTTGAAATCATTCCTGTAGCTAAACCTGCAATTACATTTGTTCCTGCACCTGTTGAAGATTTTTGAACTATTGCCAATACGGGTTTTGTTCCTAATCCTGTATAATATTCTGTTACTGATGAAATGGCTCCACCAACTATTAATCCTACAATAGTAGCATAGAAAACACGCATAGAGGAAATATCTTTTAATCCTTCACCGTAAAATTCCATTTTCATAGTTGTTGGTAACATATATTCTACTAAAAAGTAACACGCTACTAAAGTTAAAAGAATAGAAACCCAGTTTCCAATATTTAAGGCTTTTTGCACTTGTGCTTCTTTAGCGTCATCGCTTGAAATTTTTACTAACATGGTTCCGATGATTGAGAATATAATTCCAAAACCAGCAATTGCCATTGGTAATAAAATTGGTCCAATTCCGCCAAAAGCATCTTCAATTTTACCGCCCATATCCTTAATTACATAATTTCCTAAAACCATAGCAGCCAAAACAGTTGCTACATATGATCCGAATAAATCGGCACCCATACCTGCTACATCTCCTACGTTATCTCCTACGTTATCTGCAATTGTTGCTGGATTTCTTGGGTCATCTTCTGGAATACCTGCTTCTACTTTTCCTACTAAATCGGCTCCTACATCGGCAGCTTTGGTATAAATACCTCCACCAACACGTGCAAATAACGCAATCGATTCAGCTCCAAGAGAGAAACCAGCTAATGTTTCAAGAACGATAGTCATATCTTCCGTGTTTGTCCAAACACCGCCTGGCATAAAATATCTAAATAATAGTATAAAGAAACCTGTTAAACCTAATACGGCTAAACCGGCTACTCCTAAGCCCATTACTGTTCCTCCACCAAAAGATACTTTTAATGCTTGAGGTAAACTAGTACGAGCGGCTTGTGTAGTTCTTACATTTGTTTTTGTAGCAATTTTCATACCCATATTCCCAGCTAATGCTGAAAAGAAAGCTCCGAAAATAAATGCTACAACAATAAATAAATGTGTTTTTACGCCAGGAATAAAAGTAATTCCCGCTAAAGCAATACTTGCAAGAATTACAAATACAGTTAATAATCTATATTCTGCTTTTAAGAAAGCCAATGCACCTTCATAGATGTAATCTGAAATTTCTTTCATTTTACCGTCACCAGCATCCTGTTTTAATACCCATGCGCGTTTCGTTGCCATAAAAAGCAATCCTATAATTGCCATAACAATTGGCAAGTAAATCATAAAATCATTCATAGTTTTTTGTAAAAAGTTAATTTTAATTTAATCGAGCAAAAATACACAAAAAAGGCAATTATTCTAACGATAATTGCCTTTTTTACTAAAATTAGGAGAATTTTTTATTTTATGCTAAATTATCCTACTGGTTTATTTTCAATTTCTTCAAATCGTTCGGTTCATTCTTATATGATAGCGCGCGCTTCATTTACACCACCCCACCCTTCTAAATCAACAATTTTTTTTCTTAATCTTTGTGTACTTGAAAAAAGCGTTTGTGTCATTTTATTTATTTTTTTCGATGGAAAAGTTAGAAAAAAGATAGAAGCTAGGGTGAGGCCTGTATTTCATTTTTTGTATTATAAATTTTGTAGTAATATAAATGCATTTATGAAATTCCTTTTTGCCTTTAAATTTAAAAATAAAATCCAAAACCTACCCGTATTGTAAATCTTCTGGCATCGGGAATATTAAAATAGCTACCTCGCCATGAGGCATCCACCCGCATTACTTTAAAAATATTACCTATTCCTGCAGAATATTCGTAGTAACCGTCTACGGGTGCTTGGTAAATTTGGCCAGAGGCGTTAATGGCTTTGTTTTCGTTTGAAACTGAACCATAAACGGCTTTTATGCCAATAATTTCTCGCCAATTTAGTTTTCTAAGTAAAGGTACTCTTGAAAATAATTTACCATTGAAATTATGTTCCAAATGCAGTGAAGTATATTGATCGGCTACGAAATCGTAATAATTTAATAAATTGTAGGTATTGTCGATAATAAAAAAAGATTGGTTACCTGGAATAATTCCCATTAAAGATAAAGGCACTGTTCCGAAGGTTTTACCAACTTCTAAAGTGGTAAATAGTCGGCCAAATCCGCCAATTAATAATGGCTGACGGTAAAACATTTGCAACTTTGAATAATTGAAATCGCTATTTAAAACCCCTTTTAAGCCTTGGGAATAACTCACAAATACTCTAGGATAATTTAAATCTACTTCCATTCGGTCCACACCATAGCCAATCATTTTACGATTTGGCGTATAGTTGACTAAGAAATGGACTTCAGATTGGGTAATTTTGTTTGCCGTTCTACTAAAAGTGTCATCCGTAAAATAATCTAATTTGAATTCGGAAGAAGCAGAAGATAAAGTACGGTAAGAAAAACTACTTTCAAAAACCAAATTTTTAACAGGCTCTATTTCAAAACCTAAGTTGGTTAAATTAACATTAGTTAATTTATTGTTTGTACCACTTGAAAAGAAGGAAGAAGATGCAAAACTTCTACCTAATATATCATTTGAAGTGGTTAAACTTACGCCAATTTGTTCTACATCTCTTCGGTTTCCAAAAGTGGCAATAAATCGGTTTTTCTTCTCCAACAATATGCGGGCATTAATCCCGTATTTTATTTTTTGGTCTTTAAAACCATAAGCGGTATATCCTTGAATACGCCATGGGTCGTTTGGTCCAAAATAAGTTCTTCCACCTAATCTAATACGTTGCCCTTCTACATCATTATAGCCAAAAGTGGAGAAAACGGGGCCAATATCAAATTTTCCAACTTGAATGTAACCACTTCCCAAAATAGATACAATATTGTAAAATCGTTTAATTTTCGGAACCGTTTTTAAAGTGTCTAGCATCTCATAAATCCCTTTTTCATTAGAATTTAAACTTTCAAATCTATTTTCTTCCCAATATTCTTCGGTTTTAGTATACGTCTCTTTGTTGAATGTGTTTACATCTTCGCGGTAAAATTTATCGTCTTTTTCATGGTTGAATTCATGATTTTTAAACATGGTAGTTCGTTTTCCATACATCCCATTTGATCCTTCTTTTTTGGTAAGGGCAAAATCGGTCATCATGTGATCTCGTTTCAATAAGAAAACAGAGTCATTAAGTACGTCAAATTCTTGTTCAATATAAATATCTCGTACCCAGTTTATGTTGGCGCTTTTGCTGGCTTCCATATTGATACTTTTTATGGCAAAAGTGGAATCGTTTACCCAAAAATCACCTTTAAAAGTTAATTCGTTTTTCCGTCTGGGATAATACACAATGTTGTAGCACCATTTTTTATCAATAAATGTACTATCGGCTAAAACATAATTATAAACTTGAATTCCAGTTCTGGACAATGGACTTACAAAATCTTTATCGAAAAATTTAAGGTAGTTATTATAAATATCATAATCGGCATATAAATCTTTTAAAAAGGCATTAACCCCATCATTATTTGCATTACCAAAACCTGAATATTTATTAGCTTCTAAAACATCTTTTGTTTTGTTTTTTATATTGTCGCCATATACTTTACTTTTGGTTTCGTTGATGAAAATAGGTAAGAAATTTTTACCTGTAATGGAAGAAGTATCTAAGTGTTGAAAAATAAATTCTACATTTTTAAAGATTTTATTTTTCATAAATGTACTATCTATTGAATTGATATCAAATTCAATTTTTTCATATTTATCAAATTCATACTGATTGAATTGACGCAATCCATTTTTCTTTTTTCTTTCCCAAATTTTTCTTAGAATATCTATAGCAGGATTGTTTTTCTTTAAAGTTTTTCCACCATAAACTTTTACTTCTGCAATTTCATTTGCGTTTTCTAAAACAATTTTTAAATCGAAATTAATGGTGCCTAAAAGTGCTATTTCTTTGTTTTTATAACCTACAAAGGAAACCAATAAAGTAGGATAAGTTTTATTTGATTCTAAGTAAAATTTTCCGTTTTCATCCGCAATTACGCCTTCTGCAGAATTTTTAAAAGCCACTGTTGCATAAGAAACAGGTTGTCTGGCATCGTCTAAAATAGTGCCACTTACTTTTGTTTGGGCAAAAGAAAGCGTTGCGATTAATAACATTAGATTTAGTAGGTTTTTCATTTGGGTATTTAATAAAAAAATCCCGAAAAAATCGAGATTCAAATATACTTTATTTTAGAGTAGTGGACAAATTGAAAATTTTATTGCTAAAATAATTAGTATCAAAATAACGAATTATCTAATTACATTTATTTATACACAACTTTTTTAACCGCATTTACCACATCATTACTATTTGGTAACCATTCTTTTAATAAAGTTGGGGCATAAGGAGCGGGTGTATCTGCAGTTGTAATACGTTGGATAGGTGCGTCTAAATAATCAAAAGCACGTTCTTGTACCATATAAGTAATTTCTGAAGCTACAGACGCAAACGGCCACGCTTCTTCTAAAACGACTAATCTATTTGTTTTTTTAACCGAATTGATAATACAGTCGTAATCCATTGGGCGAACGGTTCTTAAATCGATAATTTCACAAGAAATACCTGCTGCGGCTAATTCTTCAGCTGCTATAAATGCTTCTTTTATGATTTTACCAAACGACACGATAGTTACGTCGGTTCCTTCGCGTTTTATATCTGCTACACCTAGTGGGATGATATAATCGCCCTCTGGCACTTCACCTTTATCACCATACATTTGTTCTGATTCCATGAAAATAACAGGGTCGTTATCACGAATGGCAGCTTTTAATAATCCTTTGGCATCATAAACCGTACTTGGAACAACTACTTTTAAACCAGGTGTATTGGCAAACCAATTTTCAAAAGCTTGTGAGTGTGTTGCGCCTAATTGTCCTGCAGATGCTGTTGGTCCGCGAAAAACCATTGGCATAGGAAATTGTCCTGCCGACATTTGTCGCATTTTTGCAGCATTATTTATAATTTGATCAATTCCTACTAAAGAGAAATTGAATGTCATGTATTCTACAATTGGTCGGCATCCGTTCATGGCTGAACCTACTGCAATACCTGCAAAACCTAATTCTGCAATTGGTGTATCAATTACTCTTTTTGGTCCAAATTCATCAAGCATGCCTTTTGAAGCTTTATAAGCCCCATTATATTCCGCAACTTCTTCTCCCATTAAGTATACCGTTTCATCACGACGCATTTCTTCGCTCATGGCTTCACAAATAGCTTCTCTAAACTGTATTGTTCTCATAAAATTAATTCTAAAACTTAGTGAAGGGCAAAATTAATAAAATTTAATGACTACTATCACTATTATTTAATATTTTTACTCAATCGTTTTTTTTAATAATTTCTTATCAAATTCTTATTTTTACTTGTTTAAATTCAACAATTCATAAAATTTATTTAATTTTTGTGAAAAAACAATATTTTATATGCGCGCATAATATTTTTTTAAAACATTTTTTGTAATTTCGTACCATCAATATAAAAAGTATAAAAATGAAAATATTAGTTTGCATCAGCCATGTTCCTGATACTACTTCAAAAATTAATTTTGTTAATAACGATACCGAATTTGATACAAATGGTGTACAATATGTTATTAATCCAAATGACGAGTTTGGTTTAACCAAAGCAATCGTTTTAAAAGAGCAAAATGGTGCTCATGTAACTGTTGTAAATGTAGGCGGCGTAGATGCTGAAGCTACCTTAAGAAAAGCCCTTGCGATTGGTGCAGATGAAGCGATTCGTGTAAATATTCAACCAAAAGATGGTTTGTTTGTAGCCAAACAATTGGCCAATGTGGTGAAACAAGGTGGCTACGATTTAATTATTGCAGGTACAGAATCTATTGATTATAATGGAGGAATGGTGCCTGGAATGTTAGCCGGATTATTAGGTTTCAATTTTGTAAATGCTTGTATTGGAATTGAAATTTCTGGTACTGAAGCTACAACGATAAGAGAAATTGATGGCGGTAAAGAAACGGCTACATCCAGTTTACCCTTAATTATTGCAGGTAAAAAAGGTTTGGTAGAAGAAAAAGATTTAAGAATTCCAAACATGCGAGGCATTATGACTGCTAGAACAAAAGCTTTGAATGTTATGGAACCCTCTGCAGATGCAAATGCTACAACTTCAATAAAATTTGAAAAGCCGGCAGCAAAATCAGCAGTAAAATTAATCAGCGCAGATAATTTGGATGAATTAATTAATTTATTACACAACGAAGCTAAAGTAATATAAACTAATCGTCGAAAGTTAAAATGTCAAAAGTCAAAAGCATATTCTTTAAGACTTTAAAGACCTTACAACTTTAAGACTAAAAAATAAAAAGATATGTCAGTTTTAATATACACAGAATCAAACGAAGGTAAATTCAAAAAAGTAGCTTTTGAAATTGCTTCTTATGCCAAAAAAGTAGCCGATATGCTAGGAACAACAGTTACTGCTGTTTCCATTAATGCTACAGAAAATAGTACTTTATCTCCTTACGGAGTTAGTAAAGTGTTAAAAGTAACAAATGATAAATTAACATCATTTAATGCAAAAGCTTACGCAGATGTAATTAAGCAAGCAGCTGAAAAAGAAGGTGCTAAAGTGGTAATCTTTGCTTCAACTACAGATAGTTTACACATAGCGCCATTAGTAGCTGTTCATTTAAGTGCAGGATTTGTTTCAAATGTAATTGAAGAGCCTGTAAGCGTGTCGCCATTTCAAGTAAAAAGAAGTGCTTTTTCAAACAAAGCATTTAATTTATCAGAAATTGCTACAGACATAAAAGTTTTAGGCATTTCAAAAAACTCATACGGATTGATTGAAAATCCTACTTCATTAACGGAAGAAGATTTTTCACCTACTTTATCTGATGCAGATTTTGGTATGAAAGTAATCAATTCAGAAAAAACAATAGGTAAAATAACCATTGCAGATGCTGAAACTGTGGTTTCTGCTGGCCGTGGATTAAAAGGTCCTGAAAATTGGGGAATGATTGAAGAATTAGCCACTGTACTTGGTGCAGCAACAGCTTGTTCTAAACCCGTTTCAGATATTGGATGGCGTCCTCACGGGGAACACGTGGGACAAACAGGAAAACCAGTTGCGGCAAATTTATACATTGCAATAGGAATTTCTGGAGCTATTCAGCATATCGCAGGAATCAACTCTTCTAAAGTAAAAGTAGTAATCAATACAGATGCTGAAGCGCCTTTCTTTAAAGTAGCCGATTATGGAATCGTAGGAGATGCTTTTGATATAGTACCAAAATTGATTGAAAAATTAAAAGCTTTTAAAGCGGCGAACGCATAATTTTTTATATATTGTGCCTCCTAAAAGGCTATCTAAATACGATAGAAATATCCAATTTAGATAGCTTTTTTTTAATAGAAAATATTTTAT
>NZ_JBIPMS010000161.1:0-2969 GCF_044368995.1 Flavobacterium sp.
CAATAATAAATTTAACTTTTTGAGGTGCAGATTCAATATAATGAATCAATAGTTCTTCATCTTTTGGCCAACTACTACCAATAACTATTGTTGGCTGATTATTTTTAAATGCAGCTATAAAATCTAACGTATTATCTTTTTCTAAAATGGTCACTACCCTATCAAAACGGGTGTCTCCAGAAACTTTAACGTTTTCTAAACCTATAGATTGTAATAATTTTTTAGAATTGTCATTTTGTACAAAAAAATAACTAAATGTTTTCAGCGCTTTTCGGTAAAATCCGCCATACCACTTAAAAAAGGGCTGATTTTTTCTGAAAATTCCAGATATTAAATAGGTTTTAACATTTTGTTTTTTTAGCTCCTTGAGATAATTAGGCCAAAATTCGTACTTAATAAAAAATACCATTTCTGGATGCACAACTTTTAAAAATTTTTTGGCATTAGAAATCGTGTCCAAAGGCAAGTACACCGTAACATCCGCAACAGTATTATTTTTTTTAACTTCATATCCAGAAGGCGAAAAAAATGTAATTATTATTTTATGATTTGGATACTTTTGTTTTACTTTTTCAATAACAGGCAAGCCTTGTTCGTATTCTCCCAAAGATGCTGCATGAAACCAAATTGTTTTATCAATTTCTTGAATATTATTTTTCAAAGTTTCAAAAACTGATTTTCTTCCTTTAACAAACAAGTTTAATTTTGGACTAAAAAATGCCAAAAGTTTTAAAAACTGCGAAGCAAATAGTATTAAAAAGTTATAAATAAATGACATAGTACTAATTTATGTTGCTAAATTACGTTTCTTTTATGTAACACAAAAAATGTAAGCAGAATTTCTTACTTTTGCTTGACTTAATTAGATTAGGAAGATGAAAAAATTACAAATGGTTGACTTAAAAAGTCAATATGAAAAAATAAAAGAGGAAGTAAATGTTTCTATTCAAGAAGTTTTAGATACCAATACTTATATAAATGGCCCATTAGTTCACCAATTTCAGGCTGATTTAGAAAAATATTTAGGCGTAAAACACGTAATTCCTTGTGCTAACGGAACGGATGCCTTGCAAATTGCCATGATGGGATTGGGTTTACAACCTGGCGATGAAGTCATCACAGCTGATTTTACTTTTGCCGCAACCGTTGAAGTAATCGCTTTATTACAATTAACACCAGTTTTAGTAGATGTTGATAGAAATAATATGAACATTTCATTAGAAGGTATTCGTAAAGCGATAACTCCAAAAACAAAAGCTATTGTACCCGTACATTTATTTGGTCGTGCAGCCAATATGGATGCGATTATGGAAATTGCCAACGAACATAATTTGTACGTAATTGAAGATAACGCGCAAGCAATTGGAGCAGATTATACTGCTAAAAATGGTTCAAAAAAGAAAGTGGGAACCATTGGACATGTAGCTGCTACTTCTTTTTTCCCATCAAAAAATTTAGGCTGCTATGGTGATGGTGGTGCGATTTATACCAACGATGACAATTTAGCACATATTATTAGAGGAATTGTAAATCACGGAATGTATGAAAGATATCATCACGATGTTGTCGGTGTAAATTCTCGATTAGATAGTATTCAAGCAGGTGTTTTAAAAGCAAAATTACCCCATTTAGATACTTATAACAGTGCACGTCAAGATGCTGCAAGAAAATATTCACTTGCATTAGGTTTAAATAAAAATATCGTAGCACCAACTATTTGCGAGAGTTGTGATTGTCATGTATTTCATCAATATGTAATACGAATTACCAATGGAAAACGCGATGGATTATTAGCCCATTTACTAGAAAAAGGTATTCCTTGTGCTATTTATTATCCAATTCCATTACATAGTCAGAAAGCGTATGCTGATATTCGTTATAAAGAAGAAGATTTTCCAGTAACCAATCAATTAGTGAAAGAAGTAATTGCTTTACCCATGCATACCGAATTAGACGATGAACAAATTAAATTTATTACAGACACCGTTTTAGAATACGTTTAAATTAGTTTTCAGTTTATGCTTTCAGTAGTTTAGCTGTTAGCTATTAGCTGTTAGCCATAAGCTAAAAAAAAATATGAAAATAGTAGTTACTGGAGGATTAGGTTTTATCGGTTCACATACCGTTGTAGAGTTACAGAATGAAGGTTTTGAGGTGATTGCGATTGATAATCTTTCTAATTCTTCAATTGAAGTTTTAAGTGGAATTGAACGAATCACTGGTAAAAAACCAATTTTTGAAAATATCGATTTACGAGAAAAAGCAGCAGTTCAAAATTTCTTTAAAAAGTATACTGATATTTCTGGAGTAATTCATTTTGCAGCAAGTAAAGCCGTTGGCGAAAGTGTTGAAAATCCTTTATTATATTACGAAAATAATATAAGTGCTTTGATTTACATGTTGCAGGAACTTACTAAATTACCGTCTGCAAATTTTATTTTTAGTTCTTCTTGTACTGTTTACGGTCAAGCCGAAAAAATGCCAATTACAGAAGATGCGCCAATTCAAACCGCTTTGTCACCTTACGGGAACACAAAGCAAATTGGTGAAGAAATCATAACCGATACTTCTAAAGTTAGTTCCTTAAATGCTATTTTATTGCGTTATTTTAATCCGATTGGCGCACATGAATCGTCTGAAATTGGCGAATTACCTTTAGGTGTACCACAAAACTTAGTGCCATTTATCACGCAAACCGCTATCGGATTAAGACAAGAACTTTCCGTTTATGGAAATGATTATCCCACAGCTGATGGAACAGCGGTAAGAGATTATATTCATGTGGTAGATTTGGCAAAAGCCCACGTAATAGCCATAAAGCGATTGCTAGATAAAAAAAATAGTACGGCCGTAGAAACTTTTAATTTAGGAACTGGAACGGGTAGTTCGGTTTTAGAAGTTATTCAATCTTTTGAAAAAGTATCAAGACAAAAACTAAATTACAAAATTTTAGGCAGACGAGAAGGCGA
>NZ_JBIPMS010000011.1:0-28992 GCF_044368995.1 Flavobacterium sp.
ATGGCAATAACTGCCAATCCAATAAAACCACTTGAGATTATTTGATTTAATAAAAAGAATTTAGCAAAAAATCCAGCTAAAATAGGAATTCCAGCCATTGACAACAAAGCAATAGTCATGATAAAAGTCATTAACGGGTGTTTTTTACCCAATCCATTAAAGTTATCTATGAAATCGTTATCTTCATTTTTAGTTACAAATAAAATCACCGAAAAGGCGGCTAATCCTGCAATTGCATAAGAAGTTGCATAAAATAATAAATTATTTTCTGCGGCATTTATGTTTAATAAAGTCAACAACATAAATCCGGTATGAGAAATTCCTGAATAAGCAATAACGCGTTTTATCTTTTTCTGACGAAGTGCCATAATATTTCCAAATAACATGGTTGCAATAACTACTACAATTATTACTTGTGTATAACTGTAAAGCATTTGGCTGTTTAATATGGTAATTAACTTAAAGAAAGAAGCCATAGCTGCCACTTTTGCTAATGTACTCATGATGGCTGTTACTTGAGTAGGTGAGCCCTCATACACATCTGGAGCCCAGAAGTGCATAGGTGTAGCGGCTACTTTAAATAGCATTCCAATGGTTATTAAAATTACTCCAATATAAAACCAAAATTCGGTACTTGCGGATATTGAAGCTTCGTATAAAGTCCCGATGTCAAAAGTCCCTGTTGCACCATATAACATGGTAATTCCAAATAATAAAATTCCAGAAGCAAATGACCCCATTAAAAAGTATTTCATACCGGCTTCATTACTTTTTATGTTCAATCTGTCACTTCCTGCTAGTACATACAATCCTATAGATAGTACTTCGATGCCTAAGAAAAACATGGCTAAATTGCTGAAACTTACCATTGCCACAGCACCTGAAAGCATGAATACTTTTATTGAAATGAAATCAGATAATTTTGAACTGTTTTTGTAACTCGGGGCACTCATTAAAATAAGTAGCGCAGTTAATAATATAAATAAACTTGAAAATGCTTTTGCAAATTTATCTGAAATTATCATGGATTCATATCCTGATATTTCTGGTAATTCTTCAATTAAGTTTAAACCAAATAATACCATTAAGGCTACTATTGATACAGGAATAATAATCTTTTTTAGATTCATTATTTCTGCTAATAAACAAAATATTCCGATTCCTATTATAGCAATTAATGTAGTCATTTTATGATGCTTATTATTTAATTTGAGTTAAAATTGATTGTAAACTTGGCGTAATTAAATCGATAATTGGTTGTGGAAATAATCCGAAGAAAATAGTTACACCTACTATAATTACCAATACAATACTTTCCTGTTTTGTTATGTTTTTAAATGTTTTATGTGCAGATCCTAACATCACTTTTTGAAACATTCGTAACATATAAAACGCACCTAAAATAATTGTTGTTCCTGCCACTACTGCATACCAAATATTTACTTTAAATAAACTGTATAGTAAATTAAATTCTCCAATAAAATTGAATGTAGTCGGTAACGCCACAGAGGCTAACATGATAATCATAAACAAAGAAGCGAAATACGTATCTTGAATTCTGATGCCGCCCATTTCTTTGATTTCGTACGTGTTGTATCGGCTGTAAATTAATTCTACCACATAAAACAATCCTACAATTACAATACCGTGAGAAAGCATTTGTAAAACCGCACCTTGAAATCCTTCTATTGTTAAAGAATACAAACCAGCTGCAATTAAACCCACGTGTGATAAAGAGGAATACGCTAAAAATTTCTTGAGGTCTTTTTGTTTTAATGTCACAATCGCACCATAAATAATTCCAGCAATTGATAAAGCAACAATATATGGGACATGTGCTTTTGCTACTTCATCCGTTAAGGGTAATTGCCATCTTAAAACACTGTATAATCCCATTTTCAACATAATTCCAGACAATAACATAGTACCAACTGCGGGCGCTTTGCTATACGTGTTAGCTTGCCAAGTATGAAAAGGAATCAAAGGGATTTTAATAGCATACGCTAAAAAGAAAGCAACGAAAATATAAGTTTTCTCTAATGTTGTTAATTGTAAGGCATATAATTTATTGATGTCAAAACTACCACCTTTTGTATACAAATAAATGAAAGCTAGAAGCATAAATAAGGATCCTGCAAACGTGTAAATAAAGAATTTTAAAATGGCTTTTTTACGTTCTTCTAAATCTCCATTACCCCAATTTAAAGCAATAAAATAAATAGGAATTAGTGCAATTTCCCAAAAGATGTAATATAAAATTCCATCAGAAGCTAAGAAAGTACCTGCCATAGCAAATCCCATAAATAGCATTAAAGCATAAATAGATCTTGAATTTTCAAATTTTGTGATAAATCCGGATAATATAATTAAAGGTAACAATCCTGTTGTTAATAATAACATCACTAAAGATAAACCATCAAGGTGCAAAGCAAAATTAATATTGAGTTGTGAAATCCATGGTACATTTACATCTAAATTTTCACCAGCTTGATACGCATTTAAATTTAATAGCGTCACGCCAAAAGCAGCAATACTAGAAATTAAAGCTATTTTAGGGGCAAACTTGTTTCCTGATAAATAGGTGGTTATTGCGCCAACTAATAATACAATTAAAACGATACTACTATCCATTATTTTACATCTCGAATTATAAATACATAAACTAAAAACCCAACCATTCCGAATATAAATGCGAATAAATATACACCAATATTACCATTTTGAATTTTCTTTCCTTTTAAAGATAATGCATATGTGGCACCACCTAATCCTATAACTGCATTTGAAATAAATTTCTCTACATAATTTTTAGCAAAACTGGAAATCGTATAGATTGGTTTTACAATTATAGCCATATAAATTTCGTCTAAATAATATTTATTTGATAAAACTTTATGTAAACCTTGCACTTCAGAATCTGCCGCTGGGATTTCTTTTTTCTTTAAATATTTAGAATACGCTATTGCAATTCCTAATAGGGCGCCAAGTGTTGCCACTGCCATTAACGTATATTCAATCGTTCCTAATGTATGAGCTTCGTGCGATTTGTGTGCGAATAAGGGCGCTAAATAATGATTTAACCAACTGTTTCCTGGCAAACTAATGGCACCACCAATGGCAGCCAATGTTGCTAAAATTACTAATGGAATAGTAATTAAAGCCGGACTTTCATGTAAATGATGTTTTTGTTCATCAGTGCCTCTAAAGTCGTTGAAGAAAGTTAAATACATCAATCGGAACATATAAAAAGCAGTCATAATAGAAGCAATCGAACCCACAATCCATAAAGGGATATTGTTGTGAAAAGCCGTCATTAAAATTTCATCTTTAGACCAAAATCCAGAGAAAGGAAAAATACCTGAAATCGCTAAAGTGGAAATCATCATCGTCCAGAAAGTAATTGGCATTACTTTTCTTAAACCACCCATATTTCTCATATCTTGTTCTCCGTGCAAAGCATGAATTACAGAACCTGAACCTAAGAACAAACAAGCTTTAAAGAAAGCGTGTGTGATTACGTGAAAAACCGCTACTTCATAAGCCCCTAAACCTAATGCTAAAAACATTAAACCCAATTGCGAAACTGTAGAATAAGCTAAAACTTTTTTAATATCGTTTTGAACCAAACCTATCGATGCAGCTACAATTGCAGTGATAGCACCAACAATTGCAATTAGGTTTTGGATTTCAGGCGTTAAATCGAATAAGAAATTCATTCTGGTAATCATAAATATACCCGCTGTTACCATGGTTGCCGCGTGAATTAATGCAGAAACGGGAGTTGGTCCAGCCATTGCGTCTGGTAACCAAGTAGCTAAAGGTAATTGTGCTGATTTTCCACAAGCGCCGATGAATAAGCATAAAGCTGCTATTGATAAAAGGCTAGGAGTGATTAAATCGTTTCCTAATAAGGCTTTTATTTCTAAAAATTCTAAAGTTTGAAAATGGAAACCTAAAATAAATATTCCAATTAAGAAACCTAAATCTCCAATTCTATTCATGATAAATGCTTTTTTCGCCGCATCATTATAATCTTGGTTTTTATACCAAAATCCGATTAGTAAGTAAGAACATAATCCAACGCCTTCCCAACCAATGAACATGATTAATAAGTTGCTTCCAGCTACTAAAGTAATCATGAAGAAAACAAACAAATTTAAATAAGAGAAAAATTTGTGCATATTTTCATCTTCATGCATGTAGCTGATAGAATACAAATGAATTAAAGCGCCTATTCCTGTTACAAACAACAACCATAAAACAGATAATTGATCGAATAAGAAAGAAAAATTTATTTTAATGTTTCCAATTGAAAACCAATCTGCTAAATGAAAAGTTATAGCTTTTCCGTCGGTATTAATTTGAGAAAATAATGAAATGGTACATAAGAAAGACACAACAATAGCAGTTGTTCCTATCACACCAGAAATTGTTTTTCCTAATGATTTACCGAAGAATGTATTGGTTAAAAAACCAACTAACGGCGCAAATAATAAGAGTAATATAGTAGTATTCATTTCAGAATTATCCTTTTAGATTTTTTAAATTATCGATGTCAATATTTCCAATATTTCTAAATACTGAAACTAATATGGCTAATCCAACAGCCACTTCAGCTGCAGCAACCGCCATGGTGAAAAATACAAAAACTTGCCCTGATGGATCTTCATGATACGAAGAAAAAGCAACTAAAAGTAAGTTTACGGCATTTAACATAATTTCAATAGACATAAACATGATTATGGCATTTCTTCTGTATAAAAGACCAAACGCACCAATACAAAACAGCAAAGCTGAAAGTGTGATGTAGTTTTCAATACCAACTTGTTCTAATATGTTCATAATTAAATTTTTTCTTCTTTTTTAGAAATTAAAACGGCACCAATCATAGATACTAAAAGTAAAACCGAAGCAAATTCGAAAGGCACTTGGTATTCGTTTAACAATACATTTCCTAAAACTTTAATAGATTGATAATCTATTCCAGAATTTACATATTCTATATTTTCTGGCTGTGCTTTACGCAGTGCTGCAATTAAAACCAATCCTAAAATTCCAGCTGAAAAAACGGCAGCTAGTTTTGCATATAGTGGTTTTGATGTTTCGTCTTCTTTGTCTAAATTCATTAGCATTAAGGTAAATAATAAAAGTACCATAATTGCTCCTGCATATACAATAATATGTACGATAGCTAAAAATTGCGCATTAAAAAGTAAGTAATGACCTGCTAATGAGAAAAAGCAAACCACTAAATAAATAGCACTGTGAATGGCGTTTTTACTGAAAACAGTTAAAAAGGCAGTTCCTAATGTTACAGCTGATAATATATAAAAAACTATTTCTATCATAATTAATTTACGGTATTAGTTTGCGTATTTTTAATAGCCATATCTAACGGCATCACTAATTTGTCTTTTCCGTAGATAAATGCTTCTCTTTCGTAACCGGATTTCACAATTTTTTTAGAAGTTGTTAAGTAAATCGCTTCTTTAGGACACGCTTCTTCACACAAACCACAAAAAATACAACGCAGCATATTTATTTCATAAATTTCGGCATATTTTTCTTCTCTATACAAATGTTTTTCATCTGCTTTTCTTTCCGCAGCTTTCATAGTAATGGCTTCTGCAGGACAAGATAAAGCACATAATCCGCAAGCGGTACATCTTTCTCTGCCTTGTTCGTCGCGCATTAACATGTGTTGCAAACGAGCAATTGGACTCATTTCACGCACTTCTTCAGGATATTTTATGGTCACTTTTCTTCTAAACAAATGTTTAAGAGTGGTCCATAAACCTTTCAGAATCGTCCAAACGTAAATTCGTTCTAAGAATGTCATTTCCTTATTGGAAACTTCCATTTTTCTTCCTGATAATGATATTTGTTGTACTGACATTTTCTTATTAATTAAATAAAACCATTACAATTCCAGTTATAATAATATTGATAACAGCTAACGGAATTAATATTTTCCAACCCAAATGCATCAATTGATCGTATCGGAAACGTGGAATTGTCCATCTTACCCACATGTAGAAAAAGATGAAGAAACATATTTTTGCAAATAATGTTAAAAATCCTAATAATGCACCAATATTTATACCCCAATTTTCATTTACCCAAGCCATTCCTGGAAAGTGGTAACCTCCTAAAAACACGATTGCTAAAATTGTTGATGAAATAAACATATTTGCATATTCAGCAAATAAATAGAAACCCATTTTCATGGAGGAATATTCTGTGTGATAGCCACCAATTAATTCGGATTCACATTCTGCTAAATCGAAAGGTGTTCTATTGGTTTCTGCAAACGAACAAATTAAGAAAATCAAAAATGCTAACGGCTGATAAAAGATATTCCATCCGTCATTGGCTTGCATTACTGTAATGTCTTTTAAAGATAAAGATCCAGACATCATTAAAATGGAAATCATCGCCAATCCCATCGCTACTTCATAAGAAATCATCTGTGAAGAAGCACGTACGGCAGACATTAAGGAGTATTTGTTGTTGGATGCCCAAGCACCAATCATAATACCATAAACTCCGATTGATAAAACTCCAAAAACGTATAATATTGACACATCAATATCTGTAGCTTGAAGTAAAACATCTCTTCCGAAAACATGAATTTTATCTCCCCAAGGGATAACAGCACTTGTAATTAATGCCGTACTCATTGCTATTGCAGGTCCTAAAATAAATAAAAATCTATTAGGTGTATTTGGAAAAAATTCTTCTTTTGTAAATAATTTAGCTCCATCAGCTAGTGGTTGTAATAAGCCACCCCAACCTGCGCGATTCGGTCCTACACGGTCTTGTAAAAAGGCGGCAACTTTACGTTCTGCCCAAGTTGAATACATGGCCATAAACATGGTTAATGCAAAAACGGCAACAATTACAATGCTTTTTTCTATTATAAATGCACTATCCATTTTTTTGAGTATTTTTTAATGGAACACCTGACATACTGATTCTTATTTGGTCTTGTTTTCTACCTTCTAAAATAAAATCTTCCGTTTCAATAATTACTTTTTCTAAAGGACGTGTGTAATTATTTTGGTTGATAACCGAATCTTTATTGAATTGTTTTGGACCTTCAATGGTCCAGTCTGATACTTCTTTTTTATCGAAACGACAGGTATTACATATAAATTCTTCTACTTCACCATATTGGTCTTTTCTACCTGTAACTCTTTGAATTTCATTTCCAAACATCCAAACAGTAGTTTTACCACAACAAGTAGTACATTCTCTATGTGCATCGAAAGGTTTGTTAAACCAAACTCTACTTTTAAAACGGAAGGTTTTGTCTGTTAAAGCGCCAACTGGGCAAACATCAATCATATTTCCTGAAAATTCATTGTCAATAGCTGCAGATACACAAGTTGAAATTTGCGCATGATCTCCACGGTTTAAAACACCATGAACTCTATTATCTGTTAATTGGTCAGCTAATGTGGTGCAACGTTGACATAAAATACAACGGTTCATGTGTAATTGAATTTTATCTCCAATATTTTCTGGTTCAAAAGTTCTTTTTTCTTCTATGAAACGTGTTTCTGATTTTCCATGTTCGAAACTTAAATTTTGTAATTCACATTCACCAGCTTGATCACAAACTGGGCAATCCAAAGGGTGGTTAATTAATAAAAATTCGGTTACAGATTTTCTAGCTTCCGTTACTCTATCCGAATTTTTACTATTTACTTCCATACCGTCCATACATCCTGTTACACAAGATGCCATTAATTTTGGCATAGGTCTTGGATCAGCTTCGCTACCTTTAGCCACTTCAACTAAACAGCAACGACATTTTCCACCGCTTCCTTTTAATTTAGAATAATAACACATGGCTGGTGGCACTAAATCGCCTCCAATCATACGTGCAGCTTGCAGGATAGTTGTTCCTGGTTCTACTTCAACGCTTTGTCCGTCTATGGTTACTTTCATGTATTGTTTGTCTTAATGTCTTAATGTCGAATGTCGAAAGTCAATATGCCGAAATGTTCGATTTTTAACTTTGTTTTTCTGACTTCAGACTACTTTTGTAAATATTTAATAAATCCACTAATTAATTTTGAAATCTCCGAAATCTCTAAAAATAATTCTTCAAATTCTGTTTTTGTAATATAATTTAAATCAAAAGCTAAATACACTTGAGATCTTACTTCTCCTGCCGATGCTTTAGCTATATATAAAAAATAAATAAATTCTTTATCTGTATTTCTTTCAAAACCTTCAGCTATATTTGATGATATTGAAATTGATGCTCTTCTTATTTGTCTAACCAAATCAAAATCTTTTTTAAAATTTTGATTCTCGGTTATTTCATAAATTCTTTTGTTAAATATTCTTGCTTTTTGCCAAGAATTAATTTCTTCAAATGAATTAAATTTTCCCATTCTGCTTACTTTATGACTTTACGACATTACAACTTTTGACTTAACAAAAGGTTCATTCACAAAATGGTTTCTATCTTTAATTTTTTCTGGGAATCTAACGTGGTATTCAAATTCTTCTCTGAAATGGCGAATAGCAGCAGCCACTGGCCAAGAAGCAGCATCGCCTAATGGGCAAATGGTGTTTCCTTCAATTTTTGATTGAATGTTCCATAGTAAGTCAATATCTTCTTCACGACCTTGACCGTTTTCAATTCTCCATAATATTTTTTCTAACCAACCTGTTCCTTCTCGGCAAGGCGTGCATTGTCCGCAACTTTCATGGTGATAGAAACGGGAGAAATTCCAGGTATTTCTGACGATACAAGTCGTATCATTATAAACAATAAAACCCCCAGAACCTAACATGGAACCTGTTGCGAAACCTCCATCTGATAAGGATTCGTAGGTCATTAATCGGTCTGTTCCAGCTGCTGTTTTGTATATTAAATGTGCTGGTAAAATCGGCACAGACGAACCTCCAGGAACTAAAGCCTTTAAAGGTCTTTCGTCAATCATACCGCCACAGTATTCGTCAGAATTCATAAATTCTTCTACTGTAATTCCCATTTCAATTTCGTACACACCAGGATTTTTAATATGTCCAGAAGCAGAAATTAATTTAGTACCCGTAGAACGTTCTAAACCAATTTTTGCATATTCAGCACCAGAATTCATTACAATCCATGGCACGGCAGCAATTGATTCTACATTATTTACCACAGTTGGGTTGGCCCATAATCCTGAGATCGCAGGAAACGGTGGTTTGATACGAGGATTTCCTCTTTTTCCTTCTAAAGATTCTAATAACGCAGTTTCTTCTCCACAAATATAGGCTCCAGCACCAACATGCACGTATAAATCTAAATCGTATCCAGCACCTTTTATGTTTTTACCTAACCAACCAGCAGCATAAGCTTCTTTGATGGCTTTTTCTAAAATTTTGTAAATCCACATGTATTCCCCTCTAATATAAATATAAGAAAGATTAGCACCAAGTGCGAAACTTGAAGTTATCATCCCCTCTATTAAAAGGTGAGGAATGTATTCCATTAAGTAACGGTCTTTGAAAGTACCTGGTTCAGATTCGTCTGCATTGCAAACTAAATGCCTCGGGTTTCCTGATTTTTTATCAATAAAACTCCATTTCATTCCCATTGGGAAACCGGCGCCACCACGACCACGAAGTCCTGAAGCTTTTACTTCTTCAGTAATATCGTCTGGTTGCATGGTCAGTGCTTTTTCCACTGATTTATAACCGCCATTTTCGCGATATACTTCATAGGTTTTTATGCCTGGAATATTTATTTTGTCTAATAATATTTTCTTTCCCATGATATTATTTATCGTGTAAAGTTATTTTTTCTGCTTTGCAATCTTCAATTAACGTGTCAAAAGATTCTTTTGATAGTTTTTCGTGATAAAAATCGCCTAATTGCAACATGGGTGCATATCCACAAGCGCCCAAACATTCTACGCCAACCACTTGAAACAATCCGTCTGAAGTAATTTCTCCTTCTTTCACCCCTAGTTTAGTACAAGCGTAATCCATTAAATCTTCTACGCCACGCGTGACACAACATGATGTTCTACAAAATTCAAACATGTATTTTGCTACAGGTTTTGTGTTAAACATCGTATAAAATGTTACCACTTCATACACTTCAATTGGAAGAATATCCAAAATTTCAGCTACTTTTTGTTGTAATTCTACACTTAACCAATTGTCATGAGCATCTTGTACTTCATGTAATACTGGTAGTAATGCCGATTTCTTTTTATCTGCTGGATAATGACTGATTAATTCGTTAATACGAGTCATTAACGCTTCAGTTATGTGTATCTCTTGTTTAATATTTGATATTTCCATTTTTTTTATTTTGAATTTTATAATTTAAAATTCATCATTTATAATTTTTTATGCGTCTAATTCGCCAGCAATTACATTTAGGCTTGATAAGATTACAATAGCATCAGATAACATTGCTCCTTTAATCATTTCCGGATAAGCTTGATAATAGATGAAACTTGGTCTTCTAAAATGTAATCTATAAGGCGTTCTGCTTCCGTCTGTAATTAAATAAAAGCCTAATTCGCCATTACCGCCTTCAACCGGTTGGTATACTTCTGCAACAGGAACAGGAATTTCTCCCATTACAATTTTAAAGTGATAAATTAAAGCTTCCATATTATGGTATACTTCTTCTTTTGGTGGAAGATAATAATCTGGAACGTCAGCATGGAATACATTTCCTTCTGGCATTTTTTCTAATGCTTGACGAATAATGCTTAAACTTTCCCATACTTCTGCGTTTCTTACACAAAATCTATCGTACGTATCACCTGATTTTCCAACAGGAATATTAAATTCAAAATCTTCATAAGAAGAATATGGCTGTGCGACGCGAACATCATAATCTACACCAGCGGCTCTTAAATTTGGACCTGTAAATCCGTAATCCATTGCCATTTCTGGAGTAATGGCACCTACGTTTACCGTTCTGTCAATAAAAATTCTATTTCTTGTAAATAAATCTTCAAATTCTTTCCAAGCTATTGGGAAATCTTTTAAGAATGTATCTAATAATTCAAATGCTTTTGGCGACCAGTCTCTTTCGAATCCGCCAATTCTCCCCATATTTGTGGTTAAACGAGCGCCACAAATTTCTTCGTAAATTTCATATACCTTTTCGCGAAATTGAAAAACGTATAGAAAACCTGTGTAGGCACCAGTATCGACACCTAAAATTGAATTACAAATCAAATGGTCTGTTATACGCGCTAATTCCATTACAATCACACGTAAATATTGTGCACGTTTTGGAACTTCGATATTCAATAATTTTTCTAAAGTCAACCACCAAGCCATATTGTTTATTGGCGAGGAACAATAATTCATTCGATCTGTAAGTGGTGTAATTTGATAAAACGGACGATTTTCTGCGATTTTTTCAAATGCCCTGTGAATATATCCAATAGTTGGTTCTGCGTCTAAAATTCTTTCCCCATCCATTAATAAGATGTTTTGAAAAATTCCGTGAGTGGCAGGGTGAGTTGGTCCTAAGTTTAAGATAGCTAATTCGCTTCCGTCTTCGTTATGACGCTCCTCAATGTATTTGTAATATCTGTGATCTGCAGGTAATGCTACTGTTCCCATTTTAAATCGTTGAATTATTAATGGTTCTACCAAAGAAACGGTCATCTTTATCTGTTCTTCCTGAATCTTCCATTGGAAATTCTTTTCTCATTGGGAAAGAAGTCATTTCGTCCATATTTAAAATTCGTACTAAATTGGGGTGTCCGTGAAAAATAATTCCGTAGAAATCGAATGTTTCACGTTCCATCCAGTTGGCACAATTAAATAATGAAGTGATTGATTTTACTTCAGGTTTTGTTCCGGTTAAAAATGTTTTTACTCGTATTCTTTTGTTTTCGTACCAATTATGTAAATGATATACAACGCAAAATTGTTCATTTATGTCGCTATCTGGATAATGAATTCCGCATAAATCAGTTAAGAAACTAAAGTTTAAACTAGGTTCTTCTTTTAAGAATTTTATTACGTTGTATACTATATCTTCCTCAGCTTCTAAAACAAACATGTCGTATTCTGTTCTAAAATACTTTACGTGGTCTCCAAAAGTTTCTTGCAATTTGCTTTGTATTTCTACTGATTCTAAAGCCATTATTATTCTATATTATAGGAAGCTAACAATTCTTTATATTCTGCAGAATGTCTTCTTCTTTGAGATTCACTTTTTACTAATTCTTGTAGTTGCATTACGCCGTCTACTATTTGTTCTGGTCGTGGTGGGCAACCTGGTACATAAACGTCTACAGGAATTACTTTATCAATACCTTGTAAAACAGAATAGGTGTCAAAAATACCACCTGAAGAAGCGCAAGCCCCAACTGCAATTACCCAACGAGGTTCTGACATTTGTTCGTAAACTTGGCGTAAAATAGGTGCCATTTTTTTAGAGATTGTTCCCATTACAAGAAGCATATCTGCCTGACGAGGAGAAAAACTTACACGTTCCGATCCAAAACGAGCCAAATCATAATGCGATGCCATTGTAGCCATAAATTCAATACCACAACAAGAAGTAGCAAATGGTAATGGCCATAATGAATTGGCACGAGCCAAACCAACAACTTGGTCTAATTTCGTAGCGAAGAATCCTTCACCTGCATGCCCTTCGGGCGCATCAACCATATTTATATTTTTACTCATATTATTTTGAATTTCGAATTAAAAATTTTGAATGAAATAAAAATTCATCATTTAAAATTTATACTCATTTTATTATTCCCAAACCAATGCTTTCTTCTTAATAACATAGAAGAAACCGATTAATAATAAAATCATAAAAATACTCATCTTGATTAATCCTTCTACACCCATTTCTTTAAAATTTACAGCCCAAGGGTACATGAAAATAACTTCCACATCAAAAAGAACGAATAAAATAGCTACTAAAAAATATTTTACAGAAAAAGGAATACGGGCGTTTCCAACAGATTCAATTCCGCATTCGAAACTCTTGTCTTTATTAGTAGATGATCTTTTAGGACCTAAAAGGCTGGAGCCAAAAATTGTTAGAGCAACAAACCCTACAGCAAGAAATACTTGCATAAGAATAGGTATAAAATCAATTTGAGAATTATGCATTTTAATGTTATTTTTAAAATTGCCACAAAATTAATTTGTATTGCGGTATTATCAAAATTTAAACCACATTAAGAATGGTGATTTTATGAAAAAGAATGTATTTATAATCATTCTAAATAAAAAATAAAGCACAAAAAAAACGCTCCGTTTTCGGGAGCGTTTTTAGACGGTAATAAATTAATCGTTTAATATTACAACTTTAGTTGCTACAATTCCTTTTCTTCCTTCTTCTTCTTCATAACTAACGCGGTCTCCCTCGTTTAAGTTTTCAACATTGATTCCTGTAGCGTGAACAAAAATGTCCTTACCTGTATCTTCGTTAGTGATAAAACCAAAACCTTTGGTTTCATTGAAGAATTTTACTGTTCCTGTTTGCATTATATGCGTATTTAATTATTAATAATGGGCAAATATATAAATTAATTTGACACAAGCAAGAAAATTATGTTTTTATTTTAAAATATTTATTTTTATACTCAATTCTTCCAGTTGTTTATCATCAATTTTAGAAGGGGCATCAATCATTACATCTCTTCCAGAATTATTTTTTGGAAAGGCAATAAAATCTCTAATAGTTTCTTGACCGCCCAATATAGCCACCAATCTGTCTAATCCAAAAGCCAGTCCGCCGTGAGGTGGTGCGCCATATTGAAAGGCATTTAATAAAAATCCAAATTGGTTTTCCGCTTCTTCTTTTGTAAATCCTAATAATTCAAACATTCGTTCTTGTAAATTCCTATCATGAATACGAATGGATCCTCCACCAATTTCGTTTCCGTTTAATACCATATCGTATGCATTGGCTCTAATTTTACCTGGTTCGGTAGTAATTAAATGCATGTCTTCTGGTTTTGGTGAAGTAAATGGATGGTGCATTGCATGATATCTTTCGCTTTCTTCATCCCATTCTAATAATGGAAAATCTAAAACCCAAAGTGGCGCAAATTCATCTGGATTTCTCAAGCCTAGACGCGAAGCTAATTCCATACGCAATGCAGAAAGCTGAGTTCTTGTTTTGTCGGTATTTCCACATAAAACAAAAATCATATCTCCGGGTTTTGCTCCAGTAATTTCTGCCCATTTTTTTAAATCTTCCTGATCGAAAAATTTATCGACAGATGATTTTAAACTTCCGTCTAACTCGTATTTACAATAAATCATTCCGGTTGCGCCAATTTGTGGGCGTTTTACCCAATCAATTAACGCATCGATTTCTTTTCTTGTATAAGCTGCGCAACCTGGAGCTGCGATGCCAACTACAAATTCTGCAGCATTAAATACTGGAAAATCTTTGTGTTTGGTTACTTCGTTTAACTCGCCAAATTCCATTCCAAAACGAATATCTGGTTTGTCATTTCCGTACGTTTTCATAGCGTAATCATACGTAATACGAGGAAATTTATCTATTTCAACGCCTTTTACTTCTTTTAGTAAATGACGGGTTAGTCCTTCAAATTGATTTAAAATATCTTCTTGTTCTACGAAAGCCATTTCACAATCAATTTGTGTAAATTCTGGTTGTCTATCTGCGCGTAAATCTTCATCACGGAAGCACTTTACAATTTGAAAATATTTATCCATTCCGCCGACCATTAACAATTGCTTGAAGGTTTGTGGCGATTGTGGCAGTGCATAAAATTGTCCTTGGTTCATTCTACTTGGCACTACGAAATCACGAGCGCCTTCTGGGGTAGATTTGATTAAATAAGGTGTTTCTACTTCGCAAAATCCTTGATTAGACAAAAAATTTCTTACTTCTTGTGCTACTTTATGACGAAATAGTAAGCTGTTTTTAACAGGATTTCTTCGAATATCTAAATAACGGTATTTCATTCGGATATCTTCGCCACCGTCTGTTTCATCTTCAATGGTGAATGGCGGAGTTAACGAGTCGTTTAAAATGGTCAATTCAGAAACTAAAATTTCAATGTCACCCGTTGGCATATTTTTATTTTTAGATTCACGTTCAATTACGGTTCCTTTTACTTGAACCACAAATTCGCGCCCTAAAGATTTTGCAGCATCAAAAATAGCTTTGTTAGTTCTGGTTTCGTCTAAAATTAATTGCGTAATTCCGTATCGGTCGCGCAAATCAATCCAAATCATAAAACCTTTATCACGCGTTTTTTGAACCCAACCGGCTAAGGTAACTTCCTGATTTATATGTTTGGCGTTAAGTTCACCACAATTATAACTTCTATACATTATTATTTGTTTTTTGCAAAAGTATAATAATTTTAAATTTTATTTTAGTTTAACAATTAATAATCTTAACATTTTTTTTGTAATTTATTTTTTTAATTCCGTTACATTTACACTTTATAAATTAAAATTCTTAATATGACAAATCACAAAACATTTTTATTAGCCGTTGTAGCAGGTGTTTTTTCTTTAACAGCTAGTGCTCAAGTTAAATTTTCAGCTAAAATTACAAATAAGCCAACAGATACCATTTATGTAAAATCAAGAGGCTTTAGCCAAATGATTGTGGCAGACAAAAAAGGCAATTTTAAGGCAACTTTTAAAGTAACAGACGGTATGTTTAAACTTGAAGTTGCAGATCAATATGGCGATTTGTATTTAACTAATACTTCAGATTTAGAAGTAACTTTAGATTATAGAGATTTTGACAACACCATTTCCTTTAAAGGAAAAGGAGCAAAGGAAAATATGTTTTTAGCTGCTGAAATGCTAAAACAACAAGATCAATCTGCTATTGAACCATTAATGAAAGCGGACAACTTAGAAACTTTAACTGCGGAAGTAGCCAAATACAAAGCAACTATTTTTGCTGCAATGCCTCAAGGTTTAGATGCAGGTTTTGTAGCTAAATATAAAGGAGATGTTGAAAATGGCATGAAAGGTATGATTCAATATTTATCAGCTGGTTTTGAATTGAAAAAATTAAACGGAACGGCATCTCCAACTTTTAAATATGAAAACCATAAAGGTGGATTTACTACTTTAGAAGATTTAAAAGGGAAATATATATATGTAGATGTTTGGGCAACTTGGTGCGGACCTTGTCGTCAAGAAATTCCTTTTTTACAAAAAACGGAAGTTGCCTATCACGGAAAAAACATCGAATTTGTAAGTATTTCTATTGATGTAATGAAAGACAGAGAAAAATGGAGCAAATTTGTAACAGAAAAAAACTTAGGAGGTATACAATTATTAGCAGATAAAGATTGGAAATCAGATTTTGTACAAGGATATAAAATCAATGGAATTCCAAGATTTATATTAATTAGTCCGGAAGGAAAAATTGTAAACGCTGACGCACCAAGACCTTCGTCACCTGAATTAGTCACTTTATTAGATTCGTTAGTAAAATAAATTTTCTGAACACATATTGATATAGTTTTTTCTAAAAAAGAGAAAACTATGTTTTTAAGTGTTTATTTTTTAATTTTGCATTTTAAACAAATAAACAAATGAAAGTAGCCGTTGTTGGAGCCACTGGGATGGTGGGTGAAGTAATGCTTCAAATATTAAAAGAAAGAAATTTTCCGGTAACGGAATTAATTCCTGTTGCTTCAGAAAAATCTGTAGGTAAAGAAATTGAATTCAATGGGGAAGCTTATAAAGTTGTTGGTTTACAAACCGCAGTTGAAATGAAAGCAGATATTGCATTATTTTCAGCTGGTGGAGAAACTTCATTAACTTGGGCACCAAAATTTGCAGCTGCTGGCACAACGGTAATTGATAATTCTTCAGCATGGAGAATGGATGAAACTAAGAAATTGGTTGTTCCAGAAATTAATGCGGATATTTTAACTGCATCCGACAAAATTATTCCAAACGCAAACTGTTCTACAATTCAATTAGTAATGGCTTTAGCGCCTTTGCATAAAAAATATAAAATTAAACGAATTATTGTTTCTACATACCAATCTATTACGGGAACAGGCGTAAAAGGTGTGCAACAATTAGAAAACGAATATGCTGGTATTAAAGGCGAAATGGCTTATAAATACCAAATTCATAGAAATGCCATTCCACAATGTGATGTTTTTGAAACCAATGATTACACCAAAGAAGAAATGAAATTGGTTCGTGAAACGCAGAAAATATTAAATGACAAAACCATTGGTATTACGGCAACTGCAGTTAGAATTCCAGTTGTTGGCGGACATAGTGAAGCGGTAAATGTGGAGTTTCATAACGATTTTGATATCAATGAAGTGCGATCACTTTTACACCATACACCAGGAATTACAGTTCAAGATAATTTAGATACGTTTACTTATCCGATGCCGTTTTACGCAGAAGGTAAAGATGATGTTTTTGTAGGACGTATTCGTAGAGATGAAAGTCAACCAAACACACTAAATATGTGGATTGTTGCTGATAATTTACGTAAAGGTGCCGCCACAAATACTGTACAAATAGCTGAATATTTAGTGGCAAATAAATTGGTATAATGCAAAAAAAATATGTAAAATATAATGTTCTGATGGCATTGGCACTACTTTTTGCCCTATGCTATCAGTCGTTACATATTTTTACAGATGAAGCCCATCATTTGAATGATGAGGTTACTCAAGAAAACACTTCTAAAACGCATTTTTCAAAAGGAAATCATAACGATTGTCCGGTTTGTGATTATGAATTTGCTGCCTTTTTAGCAGAAGCTGTTTTTGTAATTGATTTTAAAAATCCCAATCATACATTTCATTATTCTTCTATTTACGAGTCCTTTGTAAAAGAAAATGAATTTTTATATTTTTCCTATCGAGGTCCACCTGTAGTATAAGTTTTATTAAAGTAAATTTCAGCGACTGATTTCATGGATTATTACAGATTTAAAATCGTTTTAATCATTTTAATCTGTGGCTAAAAAATACTACAATTTAAATCAATAAATTTTAAACTTATACACATGAAAAAATATATTTTTCTCATCATTTTGATGGGCTTTATCTCTTTGGGCTATGCTCAAAACACTATTTCTGGAACAATTAAAAACCAAAATAACGCACCTATTTCTAATGTTGAAATTTCAATTTTAGACGCTACTTTACAAACAAAATCCAATGAAAACGGACAATTTGAAATTAAAAATTTACCAATTGGAAAAAGAACTTTAATTTTCAAAAAAGATAAATTCGAAATTAAATCTCAACAAATTTCAATTGGAAATCAAGAACAAAAAATTCTAGATATTATTTTAGAAGAGGAAGATCATCAAATCGATGAAATTTTAGTTTCTTCTCTTTTCAATAAAACTCAAAACGAAAATGTGGTTAAAATTGATCACATTAATTTAAAACAAATTCAGAACGAAGGTTTCGTAAATCTTTCAGATGCTTTAGCTACCAATCCAGGTGTCAATGTTATTTCAACTGGAGTTTCTATCGGTAAACCTGTTATTCGGGGATTGAGTGGAAACCGAGTTTTAACATACGCACAAGGTATCCGATTAGAAAACCAACAATTTGGTGAAGAACACGGTTTAGGTTTAAATGCAAACGGACAAGAAAGTGTAGAAATTATTAAAGGACCTGCCTCTTTATTATATGGTTCAGATGCCATGGGTGGTGTGTTGTATTTTAATCCAGAAAAGTATGCCGCCAATAATAAAACTGAATTAGCTGTAAATCAATTTGTAAATAGTACTACTCAAGGTATAAATACTTCGGTTACCTTTAAAAATTCTGTTGATAAATTTAAGTTTTTAGTTCAAAATAATTTTGCTTCACATGCCGATTATAAACTGCCAAATGGTGAAAGGGTTTTGAATACACGATTTACAGAAAAAGACTTTAAATTAGGCACGTCTTACGTTACATCTCGCTATACAGCCGATTTTAGGTATAATTTTAACGATTTAAATTTGGGTTTACCAGAAGAAAATTTAGAAAATTTTGGATTTAGAACGCCACTATTTCCGAGTCAGAAAATTGAAAATCATTTGTTAAGTTTTAACCAGAAATTATATTTTAAAAATTCAAAACTAGAAGCAACGGCTGGTTACGTGTTTAATGATAGAAAAGAATTGGAAAGTCAAGATGAAACGGCACTTTTTATGAAATTGAAAACATTTAATTACAATGTGCGTTATTATTTACCTGATTTTGGAAAATTTGAAACAATCATTGGTTTTCAAGGAATGAACCAAGAAAATAGAAATTTCGGCGAAGAAAAACTAATTCCGGATGCGAAAATTGACGACATTGGTTTCTTTGGAACTACCCAATATAAATTCAATAAAAATATTATCCAGTTTGGTCTGCGATACGATTTTAGAAATGTAACTACTAAAGCATTTGGAGAAAATGGAACAGAAGGCGCTTTTCAAGAATTAGATAAAAATTATGAAAGCGTAAATACATCTTTAGGTTTTAAAACGGATGTTACGGATAAAATTACTTCAAGAATTAATTTCGCAACTGGTTTTAGAGCTCCAAATTTATCCGAACTATCTTCAAACGGCGTACACGAAGGAAGCAATAGATACGAAATTGGTAATTCAAATTTAAAAACCGAACAAAATTTCCAAGTAGATTTAAATGTAGATTATAACACGGAACATTTTGATTTTTTTGCAAACGGATTTTATAATCATATCAATAATTATATTTTTATATCGCCGAACGGAAACACCATCGATGCTAATTTTGTGTATGATTATTTACAAAATAATGCTGTTTTATATGGTGGAGAAACCGGAATTCATTTGCATTTACATGAAATAGATTGGTTGCATATGACAAGTAGCTACGAAATGGTTATTGGCAAATTAGAAAACAATTTGAGCTTGCCTTTAATTCCTGCCAATCAATGGAAAAATAATTTTAGAGCGAATTTTGACGTGTCTAAAAACATCAAAAATAGTTTTGTTTTCTTGCAAGCGAATTATACTTTCAATCAAAATAAAATTGGAGATTTTGAAACCAAAACAAACGATTATCTTTTGCTTTCAACAGGAATTGGGACCGATATTCAGTTGAAAAAAGCCACATTTAATTTATTTCTTACTGCTACCAACTTATTAAATAAACAATATGTTGCCCATTTGTCTCGCTTAAAATCAGATGGAATTGATAACATGGGTAGAAATATTGTTTTGGGTGTAAATTTTAACTTGTAATTAAAAGCTATCAAAAAAGAAGGTGTTCTAAAAACTTGATTTTGTCAAACTGAACTCGTTTCAGTTTCTCTAAAAAATTAATTTGCAAATATTTATAGATTCCGAAATAAATTCGGAATGACAAGAATAGTGCTTTTGAACACCCTCTTTTTATTTATTCAAAGTAAATTTTCTGATGATGTAATTGAATATTTTATAACCAAAAATTCGTCTTAAAATTCGCATTATATTAGCATCAAAACCAATCGTATATCTTCTAAAATTTGTATTTGGGTTTTCGGCAATTTTAAATAATTTTTCAACAATTTGCTGAGGTAAATCTTGGTTTTTTCCTGATTTATCTATAAGTAATTTCGAAATTTTATCCATTAATTTATTATAAGATACTATTTCTGTTGTATCGCATTTTGTTACATTTTTTTGAAAAGAAGTGGGCGCATTTCCAAATTGTACAGTAGCCACACTAACATTAAAATCTACCAGTTCATAAGCCATACATTCAGAAAAACTTTCTACTGCTTGTTTGGTTGCATGATAAAAGTTACCTAACGGCAAATTTACCAAGCCAGCAACAGAGGTTATATTTATAAATTGTCCATATTTTTGTTGTCTGAATGTAGGGATAAATGCCCTGCAAACTTTTACAACGCCAAGCCAATTTAAATTTACAATATCATCAATTTTTTTGTCTTCTGATAGTTCTACGAAACTTCTGTAGCCCATTCCGGCATTGTTAATTACTGTATCAATTTTTGGATGATTTTCTAAAATAATTTTACTAGCCGATGCAATACTCTCCGTCGACGTAACATCCATTTCGTAACTAAAAATGTGAGGATAATCTTCAAAATCATTACTTTCAGAACTTTGTAGTAACGTAGCAATAACGGTCCAGTTATTTTTGGCAAAATACAAAGCAGTTTGTTTGCCAATTCCTCCACCAGCACCTGTTATTAATACAGTTTTCATGTTAATTGTTTGTTTATACTCAACCCTTTGGAGTAATTAGTCTTTAATTTAGCCACGAATTTCCGAATTTTTTTATACCAATTTCGATTTAATTCGAATTTTCATCAAAGATGAACTAATTTTTGAAATTATTTTTTGATTTTCGAGAATTCGTGGCAAAAAAAGAAATTAATTTTAGTAATTTCACCTGTTAATACTTCAATTTTGTCATTAAAATATAGCGGGCTATTCTACTTTGTTTTCGGCTAATGTAGGCAGAACCATTAGGACTAAATCTTCTTGGGTTTGGTAAAATTGCTGCAATCCCTGCGGCTTGCATTCGGGTTAAACTTTTGCAATTTTTTTTGTACCAATGTTGCGTGGCGGCTTCGGCACCATAAATACCATCGCCCATTTCAATGCTGTTTAGGTATACTTCAAGTATGCGCTCTTTGCCCCAAATTAATTCAATTAATACCGTATAATAAGCTTCTAATGCTTTTCGGAAATAACTTCTTCCTTGCCAAAGAAATATATTTTTTGCGGTTTGTTGTGTAATGGTACTTCCGCCTTTTAGTTTTTTACCTTTAAAATTTCCTACAGCCGCTTTTTGCATCGCTGAAAAATCCAATCCATAATGTTCAAAAAATCTACCGTCTTCACTGGCAATAACAGCTTTTTGTAAATTTTTAGAAATATTTTCTAACGGTACCCAATGGTGTTTGGTTTCGATATCTTTTCCTGCAGATTTATTTTCAAAATACCTAATTACCATAAGAGGCGTATAAGGCACGGGCACAAATTTATAAAGCACAACAAAAAACAAACTAATAATATTGAACCAAATAATTAGCTTCCAAAAGAAACGCATTATTTGTCCGAAAAATCCTTTTTTTCCAGTGTTTTTTGTTTTTATTGCTGCCATTTTTATATTAAATCTGCTACTTCTTTCCCAATTAAACTTCCTATGGCAACGCCCATTCCGCCCATTCTAACGCCGCAATATACATGGTTGCTTAGTTGTTGTACAATTGGATTTTTAGAATTTCCAATACCCATAATGCCACTCCAACTGTGTTCAATTTCAAAAGGGGTATCAGGCAAAATTACATTTTTTAGTAAATCTTGCAAGCGATTTTGAATTTTTTCGGTAGTTGCTAATGAAGTAGTGGTTTCCGCTTCAAAATCTAAGTTTCTGCCACCGCCAAAAAGCACTCTGTTATTTATATTTCTGAAGTAATAATACCCTTGGTCTAAGTGAAAAGTGCCTTTGATGTGTAAATTTTCAATTGGTTTGGTAATTAAAACTTGCGCTCTTGCGGGTTTGACTTCATTTTTAGTTAATTCGGAAGCAAAACCATTTGTTGTAAAAATTAGTTTTTTGGTTTTAAAAGTCACTTCGTTGGTTACCACTTCTAAACTATCATTTGTTTCTTGATAATCAGAAACGTTTTGATTATTTAAAATAAGAATATCATGAAAAGCTGCTTTTTTAAGTAAAGCTTGCATCATATTTCCAGTGTCAATTTGACCTTCAAAAGTATTAAAAATCAAATGTTCAAACGTGTTTTTAAATTTAAAACTATCATTTACTTTAGTATACACATCCGATTTGAATAAGGGTCGAACGACATCGTTTATTAATGGAATTTTGGATATACAATCGCTATAAAGCGCTTCGTCTTCTTTCAGAAACAATTCGTAACCGCCTAAAGGTTGGTAAGCTATGGCGGCATCACCTAGGTTTTTACGAAGCAGTTGCAAACCAGCATATCTTTTTTGAATCAGTTGGATAACTTCTTCTTCGGTATGTGTTTTTAAATCGTCAAGAATTTCGGAAACACTTCCAAAACAGGCAAAACCAGCGTTTTTGGTACTGGCGCCTTGAGGCAAAACCCCTTTTTCTAAAACTAAAATTTTGGCTTCAGGAAACCGCTCTCTTAACCGAATAGCAGTGTGCAAACCTACAATGCCGCTGCCTACTATGGTGAAATCCACGTTGGAGAACCAATTTTTTATTTCCCAATAGCTCAGTTGCATACTTTGTTTTTTATAGTTCCTATCCGTTGGACATGTATGAAAAAACACGACCCATAACTTTTACAAAAATAGAGAAATTATGCAGTATCAAAATATTTTTGGTGCCAATTTTAATTTTAATAGTTTTTTTAATTTTAAGGGAATTGCTTCTGCCATCAGAATGGGGTTATTGTTTTCATCATAACATTTGTTGCAAAATATTATTTTCTATTAATTGAAAATCTTTACTAAAATTTGAGAATTCGCCAGACAATAGCAATGTGAGGTACTTCCAAATTAAAAATATTTTTAGTTTTATTTTTTTTTCGTTAAAAATACTATCGATACTAAAATTAAACCTCAAATATTGTCCTAATTTTTAATTGTAACCTATGAAACATCTCTCAAAAATTTTGCTTTTTGGTTGTCTATTGACCACTTATTTTTCAAACGCCCAAGACATTCTTTGGGAAAAATCCTATGGCGGCAAACATGCCGAATATTTATTTGATGCACAACCCACTCCAGATTATGGTTTTATTCTGGCAGGAAGTTCCATTTCTGGAAAAACGGGTAATAAAGAAGACGCAAATAAAGGCGATTTAGATTATTGGCTTTGGAAGATGGATGAAAAAGGCGACTTGGATTGGCAAAAAAGCTTTGGTGGTTCTGGAGTTGATTTATTATATAGTGTGAAACTGACTTCTGATGGGGGTTTTATTTTAGCAGGTATTTCAAATTCAAACAAAGGTTTGGATAAAAAAGAAGATGCCAAAGGTCAAGATGATTTTTGGATAATAAAATTAGATGCCAAAGGAAATGAACTTTGGCAACAAACCATTGGCGGTAGTGGACAAGAAAAACTACAAACGATTTGCCAAACTAAAGACGGAGGTTATGTCATTGGAGGTACTTCTGCTTCTTATAAAACAAGAAAAGATGACAAAGGCGTGCTGGATGTTTTTGGTAAGACGGAAGATACACGCGGTAATTTAGATTACTGGATTGTTAAATTAAAAAAAGACGGAAAAATAGAATGGCAAAAAACACTAGGCGGCATCTATGTAGATGAATTAAAAGACCTAGTGGTTTTACCCAATGGTAACATTTTAGCAGGTGGCTATTCAAATTCGCCACAATCTGGAGATAAAACGCAAGACAATTATGGTATGGGTGATTTTTGGTTAGTTGAACTTTCTAATAAAGGCGAACTGGTATGGCAACAAACCATTGGAGCGGAAGCCGATGATAATTTATTTGCTATTGAAGTAACCTCTGATGGTGGTTTTATAGTAGGTGGTAACTCAAATTCCGCTAGTTCTAATATGAAATCAAAAGCAAGCAAGAAGGGTAGTGATTTTTGGATTTTGAAATTTGGCACAGATAAAATGCTACAATGGCAAGAGACTTATGATTATGGTACTAGAGATGTGTTAACCTCAATAGTAGAGAATAAAGACGGTTCGTTTTTAATTGGCGGGTACGCACAATCCGAACAAACCAATGAAACGACTGCTAAATTTAAAAAAGGAGATAAGGAAGGCATAAACGATTACATCGCATTAAAAATCAAGGCAAACGGCGAAGAAATTTGGACACAAACTGCTGGAAGCAAAGGCGAAGAAGTAATGAAAAAACTTTTTGAAACCCGTGATGGCGGTTATTTATTGGCAGGAACATCCAATGGAACCGCTTCAAAACATAAAAACAGTACAAAAGGTGGCGCAGATTTTTGGGTGGTAAAAATGATAGACAGAACCAAACCGGAGAAGGAAAGACAACTTATTGAAGCCATACCAAACCCAGCGGTGACCTTTACCAATGTGATTATAGGATTTGAATACGAAAATGGCACCGCCAACTTGTACGATATTAGCGGACGACTTTTGCAAACCCATAAACTTGATGGCAGCAGAACCCTACCCGTTGAAATGACCAGTTACCCAACAGGAATATACATAGTAGAATTGGTAACCGATAAAGAAAAAAATAGTGTTAAAATATTAAAGAAGTAAAATAAGACCAAGTGTGTTTTATTAATAAACATAAAATAGATAAATAATTATTTAACAAATAATCTAGACAAATGAAACATTCAATAAATATATATATTACATTTTTTTTATTGTGTAGTAGTAACTTATTTTCTCAAACCGCTAGTAGTATTAAATATCCAACAGCTGGTAATATTTATGAATTCTCTAAATATATTGAAACACCAGTGAATGAGTATAGAGGATTAATTAACATTGAAGTACCATTGCATAATATAGAAATTGATGGCATTAATTTTCCTTTAACTGCCAGAAATTATACTGGTGGAATAAAAGTTAATGAAGAAGCTGGATTAATTGGTTTAGGCTGGAGTATAGATATGCCAAAAATTGTACAAGAAATTAATGATATTAATGATTATGGTGCATCCACTATACATTCTAAGTTACCTCCTTTTCAAGGCAACCCCGCAATCCCTAGTTTAGGACCTTATAAGACAGGGGTATATCAAATGTGGAATGCTAATATGAATGGTGTTTATCCGTTATCAGGAATTCAAACTGAACCATATTTTTACGATGTGGTTGGAGATGTATTATTAGACCATGATGGGAAATACAGCTTAAATAATAAATACTATTATCAAATTTATGAACAGGGTAGTAGTTTTGACACGGAGTCAGATATTTTTACAGTAAATTTATTTGGTGAAACTATCAAGTTTACCACAAAAAACAGCGAAAGAAACCCAATAGGAATGAGTGGAACAACACCATTTGAATATAAAGAAATTACAATAATTAATGGTAAGAAAGAATATAAAATTGAAACTATTAACGAAAACACAGCTTTACTAAAGATAAAAGGCTTTTTGATTACTGATAACAAAGGAAATAAATTTTATTTTGATAAAGTAAATAAGCATCTAATTTATCCAAGTCTTTCAGATAGTAGAAACGTAATATTCAGCTTAACAAAAATAATTACTTCTAAAGGAAATGAAATGGTGTTAAGTTATTCTAAAATTGAAAACTATTTTGAAATGCCCTCGTATGTGAAAAAATACATTACCTGTATTGGAGGTTATGCAGAATCGGGACCATTACAATGGTTAATAGGAAGTAATGGGTTTTATACTTCTGTTAATCAGGGAGGTTCTAACCTAGTAAATTGCCAATTAAATCAACAGCTTACTGACCCATATGACCAACATTTGATAAATAATAATACTGAAGATATTGTAACCCAAATTAAAACTAGTAATGAAACCGTCAACTTTAATTATGACTCAAGAGTGGATATTTTAAATTATAAAAAAATAAGTTCCATTACAGTAAGCAATAATACGAGCATAATAAAAAATATAAATTTTAATTATGATTATTTTGTTACAAATTATACATCAAATTGTTTTCCTATAGCTGCAAATAATTATGCTCCAAATTACCTTCAAACACTAGAGGAAAGAAGGAATAAAAGATTAAAATTAATAGATATACAAGTCAATGATGAAAAATATAGTTTTGAATATTTTGACAATTTAATTCCTGCAAAAAACTCTTTTTCTACTGATTTTTGGGGCTATTTTAATGGTGTTAATAATGTTAGTTTTAACCCACCAATTAATTTAGTACTAGTAGGCAATACCTATTTGAATAATAATTCTACCAATAATTTTAATGCAAATTTAGAATTTACCAAAACATTTACCCTTAAAAAAATTATTTATCCCACAAAAGGATATAGTGAGTTTGTATACGAAAATAACGTGTTTGATCGTTTGTTTCTTCAAGAAAATTTACCAATTATTAACACAGGTGCAGGTTTAAGAATTAAAGAAATTAATAAATTTAATTTTGATGGACAATTAATGAAGAAAATAAATTATAATTATTTTGGAGGTAAGACTGTATCTAAGAGAATATTATCTAAAACAAAATATACTAAATTATGGTATATAGAAGGTGGTTGCAGTGTTCAAATACAAGAGAGTGAGGTTTTAGAAGTTAGCTTAAATAACAATGTAAATATATCATCCCTTAGTGAGCAAGATTATATTGGGTATGATAAGGTAGAAATTTCAGAGTTAAATAATGGAAAAATTGTAAAAACATTTTCAAATAATGTAAATAAGTATGTTTCAGAAATGTTTTCTTTCAATAGAAATTTCTTAAAAAATGGCACGCTTTTAAGTGAAAGTATTTTTAATTCCTTAAATGAAAAACAAGTTGAAAAAGTATTTTTTTATGACAATGTAGTTGTTAACGAAAATATATATAATATGAAGGTGGCTAGTAATGATTTATATTGTTATCATTCATGTACTGGAAATCTGTTTGATAATTTGTCTGGCCAAAATTATGATATTGAATACTATACAACTAACAAATATTTATTAACATTTTATCCAGTTTTTGATTCTTATACTAGAATAAAAGAAACTAGAACAACTGAGTTTTTTAATAATTCATCTAAAACGATTTTGGAAAGATATAGTTATGATAGTTATAATAATCTCGCTAATAAAAGACAGGTTTTAGCACCGAACACCTTACTGAGTGAAGAGAGTGTAGAATTTACTTACTTAACTAATTCTACACATTTACAAAAAAATTATTTGTCATATCCAAAAAATATTAAAAATTATGAAAATACTATTTTTAAAAATAGAATAGATTTTGATTATAATTTAATTAATAATTCAATAAATAAAAATAAAGAAACTATTCTATTTGAAGATAATGCTAATTCTTTATATAAAAAAACTATTTATTTTGACTTATATGATGATAAGAACAACGTAGTTCAATATCACAGCGAGAATGATATTTCCACTGCTATCATTTGGGGTTATAATAAATCATATATTATCGCAAAAATTGAAAACATCCAATATACTTCCATTCCTGCATCTATTATAAATAACCTACAAAATTTATCAAATACTGGAACAGAGGCAAATTTAATAACTGCTTTAAATATTTTAAGAGGTTCAATTTTTCCCAACGCTTTAGTAACTACCTATACCCACAAACCATTAATAGGAGTAAGCACCATTATCGACCCTAAAGGCGACAAACAAACCTATCATTATGATAGTTTTAACCGACTTCAATTTGTAAAAGACAGTAGCGGCAATATTTTAAGTGAAAATGAATATCATTATAAAAACTAATTGGACATGAGAAAAATACTATACCTATTATTGCTACTACCTATATTAGCAATAGCCCAAAGCCCCGACCAAAATTGGATTAAAACCAAAACCTACAAAGAACCTACTTTAAACGCATTGGTAACACCCACACCTGTACAAGCGGTTACTCAGGTAAGTTATTTTGATGGGTTGGGACGTTCGATACAACAAGTGGCACATGCCCAATCCAACACGGGTAAAGACATTATAACACATATTGAGTATGACGCTTTTGGCAGACCTGCTAAAGAATTTTTACCTTATGCCAATCAAAGCGCAAGCTTAAACTTTAACGCGAGTGCGAACTCGGATTTGTTGGGGTTTTATAATACCAATGGCTATGAAGACACAATCAATCCTTATAGTCAAAAACAATTTGAAGCTTCTCCGTTAAACAGAGTATTAAAACAAGCAGCCCCAGGCAATGCGTGGTCAATGGGGAGCGGTAAAGAAATTAAATTCGACTACAAACTTAACGAACAAAGTGATTTAGTATATAAATTTGTAGCAGATAGACAGTTTGATACCGCCAATATGGTTTATAACTATACTTTAGTTTGCCAAGGCTATCACCCGAATAGTACAGTCTATAAATCCATTGTTAGAGATGAAAATTGGACCACTAGTT
>NZ_JBIPMS010000162.1:0-2937 GCF_044368995.1 Flavobacterium sp.
AAAGGTTACGAAGGTGGTTACAAACCTAGTGAAATCTCTGGAAAAGACAGATTGTTTTATGATAAAAGCAAACCTTTTACAAAGAAAATACCGTTTTACGGAAATTATAAACCAACAAAATTTGTGACTATTCCGAAGTATTATGTTGTACCGCAATGTCAATGGCAAATAATTGAATTATTAAAATTGAATAATATTGAAATGATATCAATGCTACAAAATGAAATACTTGAAGTAGAAATTTATAAAATTACCAATTATCAAACTGGAAAAAATGCCTACGAAGGGCATTACGGACATTACAATACAACCGTAACAAAAAATATAGAAAAAATGGAATTTAGAGTTGGCGATTATAAAATTTCTACCAATCAATTAGGTGTTAAATACTTATTAGAAACCTTAGAACCAGAAGCCGTGGATTCGTATTTTAATTGGAATTTTTTCGATACGATTTTACAACAAAAAGAAGGTTATTCTAGTTATGTTTTTGAAGATGTAGCGAAACAAATTTTAGAGGAAAACCCAACTTTAAAACAAGAATTTGAAGCTAAAAAACAAACTGATAAAACTTTCTCAGAAAACGGCGGAGATCAATTATACTGGGTTTACAAAAATTCGAAATACTTTGAAAAGGAGTTTATGCGATATCCTGTTTTTAGAGTTAATTGATAATTAGACAATTTTCAATTAACAATTTGCCAATTTTATAGATTTACATTTTAATTGGAATATTGATTTATTTTCCAATTGACACATTAGCATTTTCACTTTCAAACAACAACTTAATATTTTCATAGGAATTCCCTAAAGTGGCTTCTATATCTGAAGGTTTAATCCATACTGCTTTTGAAATACCTTCTTTTTCTTGTGGGCAAGTTGCTCCAGTGAAATTGGTTTTCATTTTAAACCAATAAGTAATTTTCAGTTTAAAAATTCCGTTACGTTTAAATACATGATAGGTTTTTTGTAATTTTTCTGAAATTTTTAATCCTGAAACACCTGTTTCCTCTTCTACTTCTCTAATGGCTGCCTCTTCAATGGTTTCCTCTTTTTCAATACCGCCTTTTGGCAAATCCCATTTTCCATTTCTAAAAATAAACAAAACTTCCCCATCAGCATTAAAAACTAAACCACCGCCCGCTTTAGCCACAGGGATTTTAGATTTCAAAGTCTTCATAATTAGCTTTTCATCTGAGTGGTACAAATAGGCACTTTGTATTTTATTCAAAAATAATTCTGAGATTACTTTTGGAATATTTACTGTTTCTAACAGATAAATTTTGAAATTTGTTTCCTTTTCAATTTTATTTGTCAAAAAAAGTGGTTTCTCGTTTACAAAAACTTTATACATTTGCAATATGATATTTAATAACAACACAGCACAACAAACAGCCGAATTGCTTTTACAAATAAACGCAATTAAATTAGAAACAAAAAATCATTTTACATGGGCTTCTGGCTGGAAAAGTCCAATTTATTGTGACAACCGCGTAATTCTTTCGTTTCCAGCGGTTAGAAATTATATAAGAGATGAATTTGTAAAGCAAATTGAAGCAAAATTTGGTCGTCCAGATGTCATTGCTGGTGTGGCAACAGGCGCAATTGGGATTGGAATTCTAGTAGCAGAAGCTATGGGATTGCCTTTTGTATATGTTAGGCCAGAAGCAAAAATGCATGGAAGACAAAATCAGGTAGAAGGTTTTTTACAAAAAGGTCAGACCGTAATTGTTGTAGAAGATTTAATCTCAACTGGTGGAAGCAGCTTAATGGCTGTTGAAGCATTACGCAATGAAGGCGCTAATGTAAAAGGAATGGCCGCTATTTTTACATACGGATTTCCTATATCTGAAGAAAAAATTGCAGCAGCAAAATTAGACGTATATACATTAAGTAATTACGAAAACTTAATTGAGAAAGCCGTTGAGAAAAAATATGTTTCGGAAGAAGAATTAGAAACCCTACAATCTTGGAATAGTAATCCTAGTGAGTGGGGAAATTAGATTTTTAGAATGTTAGATTTTTAGACAGATTAGAAAATTAGACATAAAAAAACGCAAATTCATTTGAATTTGCGTTTTTTTATATTTAGATTCTGACACAAATTCAGAATGACAAAGCAAAGTTACACCAACTGAATACCTTCGTTATTGATATCAATCAATTTTTGTTTGTACAAACTTCCGATTGCTTTTTTAAATGTTTTCTTACTCATTTTTAAAACAGATTTTATTTCTTCTGGATGACTGTTGTCATTCAATTGTAAAACACCATCGTTTTGCTTTAAAGCTTCTAAAACTTGTTGCGAGGAATCGTCAATGGCTTCAAAGCCTTGTTTTTGGAAAGAAACGTCTATTTTTCCATCAGGACGAATGGTTTTAATGTAGCCTTTTGTTTTATATCCTGGAGAAACGGTTTCAAAAACTTCATTTTGATAAGCCAATCCTCTGAATTTTCCGTTAATAATTGCGTTGATTCCAATATCTGTAATATGAGAAACCATTAAATCTACTTCTTGTCCGACTTCAACATCTAAAGGTTCTTTATCTAAAAACTGATTGATTTTACTTGATGCCGCTAACCTACCCGTTTGTTTGTCTAAATACATTGTTACGATGTATCGTTTGTCTTTTTCCATTGGGCGGGCTTGTTCTTTAAAAGGAACAAACAAATCTTTTTCCATTCCCCAATTTAAAAAGGCACCAAATTTATTGATATAATTGACTTTTAAAACGGCAAACGAATTTAATGTAATTAATGGCTTTAAAGTGGTTGCCACCGGACGCTCTTCGTGATCTAAATATACAAAGACAGTTAAGTCGTCGCCTATTGTAAAATCATTTGGAACATATTTATTTGGTAATAAAACATCGTCGGTTTCATTTACCAAAAACAAACCTACTTTTGTTTCTCTATCTATTTTTAATGTGTGATACA
>NZ_JBIPMS010000163.1:0-2930 GCF_044368995.1 Flavobacterium sp.
CCTTAGCTACCCCATCTGGTGCGGGTGCTATTGCTATTATTCGATTATCAGGTAAAGATGCTATTACTTTAGCTGCCGAAGTATTTGAATCGGTTTCTGGTAAGAATATTGCGACTCAAAAAACACACACTATTCATTTAGGACATATTGTAGACAATACAAAAGTGTATGACCAAGTATTGCTTTCCATATTTAAAGGTCCGAATTCTTATACAGGTGAAAATGTAGTAGAAATTTCATGTCATGGATCTGTTTTTATTCAACAACAAATCATTCAATTATTGCTTCGAAAAGGCGCAAAAATGGCACAAGCAGGAGAATTCACTTTACGTGCGTTTTTAAATGGCAAATTAGACTTGTCTCAAGCTGAAGCTGTTGCTGATTTAATTGCCTCTGATAACGAAGCAAATCATCAAATCGCGATGCAACAAATGAGAGGAGGTTTTAGTAATGAGATTTCAAAACTGCGTGAAGAATTATTAAATTTTGCCTCTTTAATTGAATTGGAATTAGACTTTGCAGAGGAAGATGTTGCTTTTGCAGACAGAAAGGCATTTGAAGAATTATTAACTCGAATTGAATTTGTTTTAAAAAGATTAATAGATTCTTTTGCAGTAGGTAATGTAATTAAAAACGGCATTCCTGTAGCCATCGTAGGCGAACCAAATGTAGGAAAATCAACACTTTTGAATGCGTTATTGAACGAGGAACGTGCTATTGTTTCTGATATTGCTGGAACAACCCGAGACACCATTGAAGATGAACTAGTAATTGATGGTATCGGTTTCAGATTTATTGATACCGCTGGTATTAGAGAAACGAAAGACGTAGTAGAAAGCATCGGTATTCAAAAAACATTTGAGAAAATTGAACAAGCGCAAGTGGTTTTATATTTAGTCGAAAGTCAAATGTCGAATGTCGAAAGTATAGTACCGCATATTAACGAAATAAAACAAGAACATCCTGAAAAGCCAATTATTGTTATATTTAACAAAGTTGATTTACTTTCAGAGAATAAAATAACAGAAATTTCGACTCTTGTTTCGACTTTAGACTTTAGACTTTCGACTATTTTTATTTCTGCCAAACAAAAAACAGGTATTGATGAACTTAAAACTACCCTTCTCTCTTTTGTAAACACTGGTGCATTACGAAATAATGAAACCATTGTAACGAATACACGCCATTACGATTCTTTATTAAAAGCTTTAGAGGAAATTCAGAAAGTAAAATGGGCATTAGATGCCGGAATTTCTTCTGATTTAATAGCCATTGATATTAAAACCGCCTTATATTTCTTTGGTGAAATAACTGGTGAAGTAACTAACGATGAGTTACTTGGTAATATTTTTGCTAATTTCTGTATCGGAAAGTAACAAAAAAACACCAATTTAAAAAAATTGGTGTTTTGAAAAATACAAAACTATGATTTAATCTTCGTCCGTTTCTCCGGTCATATTTGTTTCTGAATTAGTTCCAACGGTTGCGTTCGCTCTAATTTCTGTATGACGAACCTCTCCTCCTGTTGTACCCGTTTGTTTTCCAAAAAACACCGCTACTAAAGCGACAACAAAAGCAAAATAAGAAACTAAATTTGCTTTAGCATGATTTCTAAGATTCAAAAATAATCCAACTAAAGAAATTCCAGCCAAAACATATAAGACTAAAGCCAATTTTTCAGCCATTTCTTCATGTTCATGAATGATTTGGTCTGTTACAGACGGTAATTTTTCAGCAATTTCTTCTGCACCTTCTCCGGTAAACATGCTCGCAAAACCGAAAATGGCTGAAATACAGAAAAGTACGTACGCTACATTTTTAATAACATTTTTTTTCATTACAATTCCTGTAATTAAAATTCCTAATCCAAAAATTGTCCCAATAATTGGAAAGTGGTTTACCACCATGTGTAAATGTGCATCGTTCATAATATTATATTTATTTAAAGTTACTTTAAAGTTAATTTACTGTATATTTGACTATACTAATCCGTTATACTTTCTGGTAAACCATTCGATAGTTAAAGATACAACAATAATAACTAACAACCACAAGGAATCAATTAAAGGGGATTTTTTAATTATAGTTTTTTCTAATGGTAAATACGTATTTTTTTGAAGTAATTTCTGAATTAAATTTTGTATTCGATTAGGAAATATAATTTCTCCGTTATTCTGATTGGCTAACTGTTGCAATTTTGAAACATCAGGGTTGACAAATTGTTTTTCAACATCAAAATCTAAAACCTCAAAAGTTCCATTATAACTGGCATTACTAGACGTCTCTTTTATTTGAAACGTATATTTTCCTGGAGTTAAACCATCAAAAATAGCTTTATATCCATTATTTGCTTTTGAAAAATTATAATTTTTTATTGCCTTAGTGTCTTTGTTTGCTAAATTAATAGTCAAATTTGCATTTTCCTCTAACTCATAACTTTTATTGAAATATTGTGCGAATATCTCAATTGTTTCACCAGAGTTATAAAAACTTTCATGTTGCACCAAAAGCGATTTTTTTGTAAAATTTGAAGATAAATACTGAATAATCTTATCAATAAATAGATCATATTTCTCGTAAGATTGATTGAATACAAAACTTTCCATACGCCACTTCCAAGAATTTTCACCAAATAAGTAAGCATTTCTGCTATTCCCTTTTTCAGAAAAAGTTAAAATAGGATTACCAACTTCAATGCCGTTTACTTTTGCAGAAAGCAAGGTATTAATACTTCCTTTTTCAGTAATCTTTCCAAAAGGATTTTCTAAGGGTGGAAATTGTGAAAATTGAATGTCATTTTGTGTAAAAAGATTAAAATCGGATACAAATGAAGGGGAGAAATCTTCTTTTTTATTCGTTAATTTAAAAACCAAATCGGATTGCATTTGATTTAAAAAATTAAAATCAGTTGCCATTCCGGTTACAATAAA
>NZ_JBIPMS010000164.1:0-2899 GCF_044368995.1 Flavobacterium sp.
GACTTCAATTGCAAAATTTTGCGTGTTGTAGCCATCCACGGAAATTACCAAAATTTGGTTTCCATCTGAAATACCACTAATTTGAAATTCTCCCAAACTATTGGTAGTTACAAATTGTTCATTAGACGGAATCATTACTTTAACGCTACCCAATGGGCTTTGCGATTTGGAATCAACTACTTTCCCTTTTACAGTTGATTGATTTTGAGCCATTACAAAAATAGCTTGAAACAAAAACAAAAGACTTAATACAAGTTTTTTCATACTTTATTATTAATTAATAACTTACAAACAATTTAGTAACAAACTAAAAAGCTAACAAAGGTAAAAAAATAAATTAAATTATTTACCTTTGACTTCTATTTTAGAACTATATTTAATTATAACTTAACCTTGAAAATGAACATCAAATCTATATTCCCAGCTTTAGCGCTGCTTTTATTAATTTCAACTGGTTTTTCACAAGAGAAAAAAACTTATCTTGTAAACACTATCGCTTTCTACAACTTGGAAAATTTATTTGACACAATAAATGATCCTAATATAAATGATGAAGATTTTATTTATACGCCTGAAAATTATAAAGATAAACTTCAAAAATTAGAACGAGTAATTTCTCAACTTGGAACAAGCGCCGACCAAAAGAATTCTCCAGTGATTTTAGGAGTTGCCGAAATTGAAAACAGACAAGTGTTAGAAGACCTATGTAAGCAACCCCTTTTAGCTGCTAAAGGCTATTCGGTAATTCACTTTGATTCGCCAGATAGACGAGGAATTGATACCGGATTTTTGTACCAAAAAGGGCATTTTCAACCAACGAGTTATAAAAATTATGCACTTATCGTTACAGAAGATGAAACCGATAAAAAAGCAAAAGACAAAGAAAAAGTCGAAGATACCGATGATAATGTGGTAGATATAAAGACCAATCGAATTTATACCCGAGATCAAATACTTATGACAGGTTTATTAGACGGTGAAGAAATGCATTTTATTGTAAGCCATTGGCCTTCAAGAAGAGGTGGCGAAAAAAGAAGTAGTCCGCTCCGTGAAGCTGCTGCCGCATTAAACAAAAAAATTATCGATTCGTTACAAATAATTAATCCAAATGCGAAAATTTTTACCATGGGCGATTTAAATGACGGACCATTTAATAAAAGTATCAAACAAGTTTTAGGAGCAAAAGGAGATGAAAAAGAAGTACAACCCTTAGGGCTATACAATCCCGCAGAAAAATTAATGAATAAAGGAATCGGAACCTTAGCTTTTAGAGATTCTTGGGATTTTTTCGATCAAATTATCATTTCTGAAACCTTATTAAGAAAGGATTATTCTTCTTGGAGGTATTGGAAAGCTGGGGTGTATAATGCGCCTTTTATGATTCAGCAAACCGGACAATATAAAGGATATGCATTACGAAATACTTCGGTTGGACCTGGATATTCGGATCATTTTCCATCCTATATTTACCTGATAAAAGAAGCAAAAAAATAAAAAATAATTGAAGGTACATTTAAAGTGCCTTTTTTTATTTTGTAACTTTACCTTTTAAAATTCTTTTTATGTCAATTACAAAACCGTTCAACTTAAATAAATGGATAGCAGAAAACAGACATCTTCTGGTTCCACCGGTTGCAAATAAAAATTTATATATAGATTCTGGCGATTATATTGTAATGATTGTGGCTGGGCCTAATGCGAGAAAAGATTATCATTATAACGAAACCGAAGAATTATTTTATCAATTAGAAGGTGAAATTACCGTTTACATTCAGGAAAATGGCGAAAAAAAAGGGATGAATCTTTCTGCCGGAGATATGTTTTTATTACCCGCAAAAGTACCTCATTCGCCAAGCAGAACAGAAAATTCTATTGGTTTAGTAATTGAAAAAAAACGAAATCATTTAGATGTAAAAGACGGATTGCTATGGTTTTGCGACACTTGCAATCACAAACTTCACGAAGTATATTTTGAATTGAATAATATTGAAAATGATTTTCTTTCCCATTTTACTGATTTTTATTCTTCAGTAGAAAAAAGAACGTGCAACAAATGCGGAACTGTAATGGAAAGCAATCCGAAATTTGTAAAATAAATAGTTTTTTATTCTATTCTCTTTATTCTATATTCTAAAAGTTAAAATCAATTAATTACCTTTGTATAATTATAACAAAATCATTTAAAAAAGTTAAAAATGTCAACAATAGCCTCACAATTTGGAATGCCTGAAGCCTTGCAAGCCCTTGGAATAAAAGAAATTAATGACGGAACCTCATCGGGTTCTAACAGTTTTTCATCTGGAGAAATTATTGAAAGTTATTCGCCAGTTGATGGACAATTAATTGGTAAAGTTAAAACAACCACAGCTGCAGATTACGAAAAAGTAATGCAAAGTGCTACTGCCGCATTCAAATCGTTTCGTGCTATGCCAGCACCGCAACGTGGCGAAATTGTTAGACAATTTGGAAATAAATTAAGAGAATTAAAAGAACCGCTTGGTAAATTAGTTTCCTATGAAATGGGGAAATCCTTACAAGAAGGATACGGTGAAGTACAAGAAATGATTGATATTTGCGATTTCGCTGTAGGTTTATCTCGACAATTGAACGGACAAACCATTCCGTCTGAGCGTCCTGGGCACGTAATGAGAGAACAATGGCATTCAATTGGTGTAGTAGGAATTATTTCTGCTTTTAACTTTCCAGTAGCGGTTTGGGCTTGGAATACGGCATTGGCATGGATTTGTGGTGACGTTTGTGTTTGGAAAGCTTCGGAAAAAGCACCTTTATGTTCTATCGCATGTCAGAATATTATTGCTGATATCTTAAAAGCAAATGAATTACCAGAAGGAATTTCTTGTATCATTAATGGCGATTACAAAGTGGGCGAAATGATGAC
>NZ_JBIPMS010000012.1:0-28355 GCF_044368995.1 Flavobacterium sp.
GAAGTCGAAAATTTATTGCGAAATAATTCTAATTTTCAAACCACAATAATACGTTTTGGCGGTTTAATTGGCGAAGACCGAAATCCTATAAATATGTTAGCCGGGAAAACGAATATTGCTAATCCGGGAGCTCCAATAAATTTAATTCATCAAGAAGATTGTATTGCAATTATTTGCGAGATGCTGAATCAAGTTCAGCATGACAATGTAAGAAATGAAGTTTTTAATGCTGTCGCACCCAATCATCCCAAACGAAAAGATTACTACACAGAAAAAGCTAAGCAGTTACATTTGATTACTCCATTATTTAATGAAAATGAAACTAATATTGGGAAAATTGTTTCAAGTGAAAAATTGGAAAAAGTTTTGGGATATAAATTTATGAAATTAGACTAATTTTTCATTAAAATAATCCATTTCCAATCGGCAGGATCTCCGACTCCAACACTTGGTGTATAAAGATATAAATGTACCACTCCAGTTGGATTTGAAATTAAATATTGTCTTACTTTTACCAAGTTTTGCACAGCCATCCATACCTGATTATAATTATTTGATAGATTCGGTTCCGGTAAAATAGGATTAAAATTTGTAGTTGGAAAAACAACATCAGCTGTCAGAACTGCATCAAATTGATTGGCAACAAGCATGTTTTGTGGATAAAGTATTTGCCCCAAACCCATCCAAACAATATTACCATCAAAAATAATTTGATTGATCTCATCATATTTCAACTTAATATTTCCAAAATCTACAGGAGCAACTATTTGATGTGAAATAGTAAATGAATTTGAATTTTCTGAATACGTAGTTTCTTTTCCGCCTTGAAAAATATTTGTTAAATAATCTACTTTAAGCAGTAAAACTTTATTAGGTTCATCAGTAGTATCATCAACAGGAGCGTTTTCTTCTGAACAAGATGAAAATAATGAAATAAAAACTAATAATACAAAAAGTGGCTTTTTCATGCGAAACTATTTTTAAATTTATTTGCTTATCAATGAAATACTTACGTAAAAATAATAATTTTTGTTTAATAAATCATTTAAACCAAAATCATTTCATCATACGATAAAATAGTTTCATATCCTTTTGAATGAAAATAATGCGTTGGATTTTCTTTCGATAGTACCATAACGAAATCGCCGCCCCAAGCGCCTAAACTTTTAATAGTTCCTTTAAAATCAGAAAACAAACGTTCTTTTACGGTTTCTAATTCTAAAATATCGCTTAAAATAACTTCATGATGTTTCAATAAATCAATGGTATCTTCTAAATTTGACGAAAGTACCATTCTATTTGTGATTTCAGAAATAGTTGCTGTTTTTTTGGTTAAAAACTGCTGCTTATTCATGTAATTTTGAATCGCATGACGGCTATTTTGCTTTTTATTTAAATAAACAAAATAGATATTTTCCTTATAATTCGGATAAAAATCGACTACCTCAACAATGGGTTGTTCCTTTTCATCTAACTGATAAGTAATTGCCGAATTATTTTGCGCACAAGCGATATCATAACCACTTCCTCCAAAACTTTTTCGAAGTAATTCAAAAGCATCAATCTGTAACCATTGTGCAATATTATTAATTAAAGTAGAAGAAGTTCCTAAGCCCCAATTTCTTGGAAAAGTTAATTCGGTTTCAATTTTAAACCCTGTTTCTGAAGCTAAAAAATTGGGGTTTTGAAAATTTGCTTGATGTAAAATTTTAACTAAAGTGTTCTTTATTGGATGTGCCTCATCAAAATTTTTAACTGTAATAATGTCGTTAAAAGTGAGTTCGGCTTCAAACCAAATGCTTTTATCGGCATCAAAACTAGTCCAAATAATTATTTTGTTCGGAATTGAACTCACTCGCAAAGATTGACCAAATTTTGTAGGCAAGGCTAATGCTTTGGCGCCATTTAAGACCAAATACTCTCCAGTTATTAGAAGTTTTCCGTTAGAATAGTAAGTTTCATTCATGTTTTTTAACCGCAAAGTTCGCAAGGTGTTACGCTAGGCTCGCAAAGGTATTTTTTTATTTTTGTTTATTGGAACACAGATTTATCAAATGCTTCGCAAAGATTCCAAAAAATCAACAACCAAGTTATGTGCAACCGTTTGGTTTTCAAAATGTGCTAAAACCAATTGCTTTTCTTCTTTTGTAGCTTGGTGCTGATTTAAAATATTATTCAAATGCATTTTCATGTGCCCTTGTTGAATTCCGGAAGTAGTTAACGAACGTAAAGCTGCAAAATTTTGAGCTAATCCTGCTACAGCAACAATTTCCATTAATTCCGTTGCTGAAGGATTACCTAACATTTCTAATGAAAATTTGACTAATGGATGTAAATTAGTTAACCCGCCAACGGTTCCTAAAGCTAAAGGCACTTCCAACCAAAATGTAAAAATCCCGTTTTCTATTTTGGCGTGAGACAAACTTGTGTAGCTTCCGTTTTTACTTGCAAATGCATGAACCCCCGCTTCTACCGCACGAAAATCGTTGCCAGTAGCCAATACTACAGCATCGATGCCGTTCATAATGCCTTTATTATGTGTTACGGCTCTGTATGGTTCCACTTCCGCAATTTGTATAGCGGTTAAAAACTTTTCTGCAAATTCACTTGATGTATTATTTTTGTCTTCATTAAGTTCAGAAACTAGGCACGAAACTTCAGCACGAACTACACAATTTGGTACAAAATTGCTCAAAATACTCATTACAATTTGAATCGATTGAATACCAAATTCTTCTGATTTGTTTTTAACTGTTTTGGCAAATTGCTCTAAACAAGAATTAATGAAATTAGCACCCATACTATCTTTAGTCTGAAAAGTAGCATGTAATTGGTAATAATTTTCTAAAGCTGCCGTTTTATCAATTAATTGAATATCTGAAATTCCACCGCCACGCTTTTGCATGTTCTTAGTAATACTGTCTGCTTCGGTAAATAAAATTGGCTTTACAAAATTGAAATATTCAATAAGTTTTTGTTTGTCACCTTCATACAAAAAATGAACTTGACCAATTTTTTCTGTGCCTAAAATAGTCGTTTTAAAACCTCCGCGTACACCCCAAAATTTCGCAGCTTTACTTGCGGCAGCCACCACAGAGCTTTCCTCAATAGCCATCGGAATGGTAAAGTTTTTTCCGTTAATGATAAAATTTGGTGCTACACCTAATGGTAAATAGAAATTAGTTAAGGTGTTTTCTACAAATTCATCATGCAATTTTTGAAGGGAAGCATCAGAATTTTGATAGCGTTGTAAAAGGGCAACAGCTTCTTTCGGATTGGAAAAGTGTTTTTCTGCTATCCAATTTATTTTTTCTTCTTTACTTAGTTTTGAAAAACCTGTTCTACTTTGCGCCATTAATTTCGGATTGAATGACAAAGATAATAAAAGTTATTTTTAAAAAAATAAAACTTAGAAAGTAAAAAATTCAATTTTTATTAGGAATATGTCGTAAATTTTCACTAAAATTGGTGGTTATTACAATCAAAAAAAATGAGAAATTTTATAAGTGTCCTATTATTGTTGCTAACCACTTCAATATCAGTTGTTGCTCAACAAAAATTATCTTTAGAAGAAATTTGGGGCGGCGCATTTAGAACAAAAGGCATGGAAGAATTAAATGCCATGAAAAATACCAATCAATATACGGTGCTGAATTTTGAAAGAAATTCTAAAACTACGCAAATTGATTTGTTTGATTATGCCACATTAAATAAAGTTGCAACCCTAATTGATACGAAAGATTTCAAAGAATTAACTTCAATTGACAGCTACACTTTTGATCAAGCTGAGAAAAAGATTTTAATTGCAACAAACACCGAATCCATATTTAGACGTTCATTTACTGCCAATTATTTTGTTTATGATATTGCCTCTAAAAAATTATCGAAATTTACCGATAAAGCCATTCAAGAACCCACGTTTTCATCAGATGGAAATAAAGTGGCTTACGCTTTCGAAAACAATTTATATGTTTTCGATTTACTTTTAAATAAAGAAACACAAATTACTTCGGACGGTAAGAAAAACAGTATCATTAACGGAATTACCGATTGGGTTTACGAAGAAGAGTTTTCTTTTGTAAGGGCTTTTGATTGGAATGCCAACGGCACAAAAATAGCTTTTATACGTTTTGATGAAACAAACGTTCCTGAATTTTCAATGGATATGTACAATCAAGGTTTGTATCCAACACAAACTGTTTTTAAATACCCAAAAGCAGGAGAAAAAAACGCGGAAGTATCGTTGCATATTTATGATGTTGCTGCGGCAAAAACGCAAAAAATTGATTTAAGCAATTATACCGATTTTTATATTGCAAGATTAAAGTGGACAAACGATCAAAATATTTTAAGTGCGCAAATAATCAACCGCCATCAAGATAATTTAGATGTAGTATTTGTAGATGGAAATTCTGGCAGCAAAAAAGTAATTTTAAACGAAAAAGACAAAGCTTACGTAGATGTTACAGACAACTTAACCTTTTTGAAAGACAATAGCTTTATTTGGACTTCAGAAAAAGACGGTTTCAATCATATTTATTATTACGACAAAACTGGCAAGTTGAAAAACCAAGTTACAAAAGGAAATTGGGATGTATCCGCTTATTATGGTTTTGATGAAAAAAGCAAAATAATTTATTATCAATCTGTAGAAAACGGTTCAATAAATAGAGATGTATATTCTATTACAATTGACGGAAAAGCTAAAAAAAGACTTTCAACCAAAACAGGAACAAATACGGCTACTTTTAGTCCAAACTTCCAATATTTTATAAACACCTTTTCTAGTGCTACTGCCGCGCCATATTATTCTTTAAATGATTCTAAAACTTCAAAAGAAGTAAAGAAAATTCAATCGAATGAAGCTGTGGAAGAAAAATTAGCAAAATACAACCTAGCCCCGAAAGAATTTTCAACCATCACTACAGAAAAAGGTCAGGTATTAAATACTTGGATGATTAAACCAAAAGATTTTGATGCAACTAAAAAATATCCTGTTTTTATGTTTCAATATTCAGGACCGGGTTCGCAACAAGTTGACAATGCTTGGAATGGAACAGACGATTATTGGTTTATGATGTTGGCACAAAAAGGCTATATTGTAGCTTGTGTTGACGGAAGAGGAACTGGCTTTAAAGGTGCCGAATTTAAAAAATGCACCCAAAAAGAATTAGGAAAATACGAAGTAGAGGATCAAATTGATGCCGCCAAAATTTTTGGGAATTACAGCTATGTGGATAAATCAAGAATTGGCATTTTCGGATGGTCTTATGGTGGTTTTATGGCTGCCAATTGTATTTTTCAAGGTGCCGATGTTTTCAAATCTGCCATTGCAGTTGCACCCGTAACGTCTTGGAGATATTACGACAGCATTTACACCGAAAGATACATGGAAACACCCCAAGAAAACGCAAGTGGTTATGATAACAATTCGCCAATTACTCATGTAAATAAATTAAAAGGCAACTTTTTATTAATTCATGGAACGGCTGATGATAACGTACATGTTCAAAATACCATGAAAATGGTAGAAGCTTTGGTGCAAGCCAATAAACAATTTGATTGGGCGATTTACCCAGATAAAAATCACGGAATTTACGGTGGAAAAACCCGCTTACAATTGTATACAAAAATGACAAACTTTATTTTAGAAAAACTTTAATTATGGCAATATACGAACCAAAATCAGTAGAAGAAATTCAAAACTTTGAAGGCAAATATCCAAAACAGCTTTGGTATTTATTTTTTAGTGAAATGTGGGAACGTTTCTGTTTCTATGGAATGAGAGGAATGTTAACTTTCTTTATGGTTGATCAACTTTTAATGAAAGAAGACGTTGCAAATTTGCAATATGGAGCAACACAAGCATTTGTATATGCTTTTACATTTATAGGGGGGTTATTTGCTGATAAATTATTAGGATATAGAAAATCGCTTTTTTGGGGCGGAATCATGATGATTATAGGTAGCGCAATTTTAGCTTTTGACCCACACCAATTTTTCTTTTTAGGAATATCCTTCACAGTAATAGGAACTGGTTTTTTTAAACCAAACATTTCTACCATGGTTGGTGCGTTGTACAAAAACAATGACACTAGAAGAGATGCAGGTTTTTCATTATTCTATTCTGGAATAAATGTTGGAGCATTATTAGGCGGTTATGCCTGTGTATATATTGGAAAAAGTTACTCTTGGAATCTAGCTTTTGGTCTTGCAGGTATTGTAATGATAATTAGTTTAGTCACTTTTGTTTTTACACAAAAAAGTTTGTCAACAATTGGTGTTTCTCCTTTGCTGGGAATAGAAAAATCTAAGAGAAAGTTATACGAGTATTTAACCTATATAGGAACAATTGTTGCAATTCCATTAATTATGATAATGGTTTCAAATCCACAATACACAGATATGTTTATGTATACAATTGGACCTTTAACATTATTATATTTGTTTTATGAAATGCGAAATTTTACAATCCAAGAAAATAAAAAATTAATTGCAGCTTTAGTTTTTATACTCTTTTCTGTTTTATTTTGGGCGTTTTTTGAGCAAAGTGGTGGTTCATTAAGTTTATTTGCCGCAAATAATTTAGATGATAAAATTTTAGGTGTAAAATTTGATCCAAACGGAATAAACAACGCATCAAATTCATTATTTGTAATTATTTTTGCTCCAATAATTGGATTATTATGGTTGTGGTTAAGTAAGAGAAAATTTGAGCCTAACACAGTTGTAAAATTTGGATTAGGATTTTTATTTTTAGCTATAGCATTTTATGTTTTTTATGCCACGCGCTTTTTTGCTAATGCGCAAGGAATGACATCATTGGAAGTATTTACAATAGCCTATTTAATTATTACTTTTGGAGAATTATGTCTCTCACCGATTGGATTGTCTATTATGACAAAGTTGTCTCCAATAAAATTGCAAGGTGTAATGATGGGGATGTGGTTTTTAGCTAGTGCTTACGGTCAATATGTAGCTGGAATTTTAGGTGCTGGTATGGCTAAAGCAAATGAAAATGCAACAAAAGTTGAAAAATTAATAGCATATACAGATGGATATCAACAATTAGCGATTTATGCAGTTGTTGCAGGAGTTGTACTTATTGCAATATCCCCAATTGTTAGAAAATTAATGCAGGAAGTTAAATAAACTAAATAACCAATTTATGATTAAAGAAAACTCAACCGATCAATTTTTTAAAAGTACCGTTTTAGGGCACCCAAGCGGTTTGTTTGTCTTGTTTTTCACCGAAATGTGGGAACGATTCTCTTTCTACGGAATGCGCGCGCTTTTAGTAATGTTCTTCACTTCGACTGCATTAAACGGTGGTTGGGATTGGACACGTGAGCAAGCAATGGCACTTTTTGGTTCCTATGTAGGTTTAGTATATCTTTCGACTATGATGGGCGGCTATTTTGCCGATAAAAAAATTGGCTATAGATGGGCTGTTGTAATTGGTGCATTATTAATGACGCTAGGTCATGGCTCTATGGCTTTAGAAACTCCTTTTTTCATATATACAGGATTAATATTATTGGTTTTTGGAAACGGCTTTTTTAAACCAAATATGACTTCAATTGTTTCTGAAATGTACAAAGACCGACCAGAAAAAAAAGACGGAGCTTACACTATTTTTTATATGGGTGTAAATTCTGGAGCATTCTTCGGAATTGTACTTTGTGGTTATCTTGGAGAACAAGTAGGTTGGAATTGGGGATTCGGTTTAGCAGGAGTCTTCATGCTTTTTGGATTAATTCAATTTTGGTTATCACAAAATATTTTTGGCGACATTGGTTTAAAACCTGTTAAAAAAGAGGTGGCATTAACAGACGAAAACAACGATAAATTAAATCCATTCCCTGTTTGGCAATTAGGTTTAATTGGCATCATGACCATATTAGGATTAGTTTGGATTATTTTTGAACCCGCTAAAATTATTACAAACGGTGCTTTAGATGTTTTTAATTTTGATGTAATTGGATTGTCGGGTAATAATTTTACTATTTTAGTTGCTATCTTATTATTCCTTTTTCTATTAGCTTATAGAATAATGAGTTACTCGCAAATTACAAAAGAAAAAATGATTGCGGTTTCCTTTTTTGCCTTCTTAACTATTTTCTTTTGGGCTATTTTTGAACAATCTCCAGGGACGTTAACCATTTTTGCAAACGATTATACCAATAGAATTTTAGATGGAGATGCTGGAATGATTTTTAAATTTGTTAATGCTGCTATTGTTGTAGTTCCATTAGCAATTATTACCTGGGTTTTATTTATGTTATTTAAACAAACATTCGCAAAATATTCAGTAGCTAATTTAGTATTAGCTTCTAGTTTTGTTATTATTTGGGGAATAGCATTTTGGATGCTAAAAAATCAGTTTTCTGAAGATTCATTAGAAGTTCCTGCTTCATGGTTCTCGTCACTAAATTCTTTGTATATTATTGCTCTTGCTCCTTTGTTTTCAAAATGGTGGGAAAGTAAATATAATCCTTCTGCTAATATGAAATACGCTTTAGGAATGGTGTTTTTAGCAGTCGGAATGATAACGGTTGCTATTGGAGCTGAAGGAATAGAACCAGGTGCAAAAACTGCTTCTGTAAGTATGATTTATCTAATTTTAGTATATCTTTTTGTTACTATGGCAGAACTTTGTATTTCTCCAGTTGGTTTATCTTATGTTAGTAAATTAGTGCCCGCTAGAATGATTGCAATGATGTTTGGAATTTGGTATTTAGCCGTTGCAATTGGGATGAAAGGCGCTGCTAAATTTGGTGAAAACATTGATAAAATTGCCGACGAAAAAGGATTGAGTTATTTCTTTTGGATGTTAGCTATTATTTCATTGATTGTAGCTTTACTTTCATTTGTTATGTCACCAGTTATTAAAAAATTAATGCACGGTGTTAGATAAACAACAAAACTTGATACTAAATTTGCTTATTTTTGTTTTATAAAATGAAGAACATGAAAAAAATAATTTTAATATTCACTTTTTTAATTAGTGGATTTATTGCTCAAAGTCAAGAATTAAAGTGGTACACAGATGTGTCTGTTGCTTCCAATTTATCTATTAAAGAAAATAAACCTATGTTTCTGTTTTTTACAGGCTCTGATTGGTGTGGTTGGTGTATTCGATTACAAAAAGAAGTTTTTAGAACACCCGAATTTGTAAAATGGGCTTCAGATAATGTAATTTTAGTAGAACTAGACTTCCCAAGAAAAAACGAACAAACGGATGCGGTAAAATCACAAAATGCACAATTACAACAACAATTGCAAGTTAGAGGCTATCCTACAGTTTGGTTTGTTAACGCAACAAAAACCGCAGATGCAAAAGTAAATTTAAATGCATTAGGAAGTTCGGGCTATGTAGCTGGCGGCCCGCAAGTATGGCTTGAAGGCGCTAATAAAATTATCCAAAAGAAATAATTTATTTCAATCTATAAAATCCCTTTTCGGCAGTGGCATGAAAAGGGATTTTTTCTTGCTCACAAGTTACTTTCCAATGTTTTATATAACTTTTATAATTAGACCCATCTGCTATAATTTGTTCTGGTTTAATAATAGAAATTAAGCGTTTCAAATTAATTTTTGGCGATTGAATTAGTAATACAATTTCTGGTTTTTGCTTCGTATTATATACTCCCGCACTGTCAACACAAAGAATTTTTTTAGTAAAATTAAAAACATTTTTAATAGGTGCTATTCGATAATTTGCAACAAACTTTCCTCTTGTATACGATTCAATTGTTTTTTTAGAATTAGCAAAATCATCTGTGTAAAAAACAGATTCGTTATTTTTAGTTTCAACAAAAAGCGTGTTTTTCATGATATTAAAAATACCAAATTCATTATTATTTTTTTCACTAAAATTAAGATAAAAATAACCCAATTGAAAAATCAAAACGGCAGCTAATATTGGTTGTAAATTTTTAATGTTTGAGAAATAAATGAAATAAAGAAATGTGCCAATAATAAAATATAACATCAAAACTAATACTTCATGAAAAGCAATATTTCTGATAATGAAAACATCAAATTTTACAATCCAAGCAGTAAAAGTATTCATTATTTCGATTAAAAAATTGACTAAAACACTCAAATAAACCGCAGCTTTCGGAAACAAAAAATTGAAAGGAATCAATGCCAAACCTAAAATTAAAATGATACTAGAAAGCGGAATCGCAATTAAATTAGCCACTAAAAACAATAATGGAAATTGTCCGAAATAATACAATACTAAGGGTAAAACCCCAATTTGAGCCACCAAAGAAATAAGTAATAATTCTTTAGTTTTTAAGATAATTATTTTCTTATCATAACTATATTTTCTAACCAAGGGCTGAAAAATTACAATACTTAAAACAGCAGCAAAGCTCAATTGAAATCCAACATCAAAAAGATAATTTGGATTATAAACTAATAATAGTAAAGCAGATACAGCTAAAGAATTGTAAATATTAGATTGTCTGTTAACAATTTTTGCTAAAGCAACTACTGAAAACATAACCGCCGCACGAACAATTGAAGCAGAAAATCCAGCTAAAATTGCATAAAACCATAAGATACATAACGAAAGAAGAAAGATATATGACTTACCTTTTTTTAATCGAAGGAATGGTTTTGTTAGCCAAAGTATAATTCCGTAAATTAATGCAATGTGTAGACCTGAAATAGCTAAAATATGCATAATACCTGCTTGTGTGTAATTAGAGGTGATTTCTTTGGACAATTCGGTTTTTTCACCAAAAAGCAACGCCATTAATAGGTTATAATTGTCTGTTTTAAAGCTTTTTACATCATAACTTTTTAATAATTTCGATTTAATTAAATTGATATAATAATAAAAATTGGAGTCCGTTGAAACAAATATTGTATTTGTTTCTTTGATTTTAATTTCATGAAAAATATTCTGATTATTCAAATATTTAGCATAATCAAATTGATTTGGATTTAATACATTTTGAATTAATTTTGGTGTTTCAAATAACTTTATTTTGTTGCCAACTTCTATTTCCTTATTCTGCTTTTTTGGTATATAAAGGATTATTTTACCGATACAATTTTGTGTGTTAATTTGCGCTATTTTTAAAATAAATTTATCATAATACGTGCTGGATTTTAACTTCTCAAACACCACGCCTTGAACAATATTTTTTTCTGAAATAAAATTAGAAAGATGTGATTTTGAATTAATTTGAACATTAAAATAACTAGACAGAACACCTAAGTTTAAACACAAAAGCACTACAAAACTTTCAAAAAACAAGTAATTTAATTTCTTTTTAATATTAAGAAAATATCCAATGCAAAAACAAATTAGACTTAAAAACAATCCAATTAAAATATAAAATAAAGGAATGGAAAAGTAATATTGCATTACAATTCCAATACTAAAACCGGCAAGTATGGGTACTATTGGGAATGTAATAAATTTCATTATTTAGTAGGTTTGTTAAACTAGAAAAACAATTGGGCGTTGTTTTTCAATAAAAATTGTTGGAATTAAGAAACTAATGTTTACTCTAAAATCCTATTTACACCAACAAAAGTTCTTGCATAATAGCCTTCAGAGGTTGAGGAATACACTACCCCACTACTTGTAGAGGAATGAATGAATTGAATAATTCCGTCCGTATTTTCTGTTACTATTCCAACATGACTAATGTAGCTGCCATTGGTTTTAAAAAAAATTAAATCGCCAGCTTTGGCATCTTTTTTTAAAATACGTTTCCCAATTTGCGCCATTTCGGCCGAATTTCTTGGCAATGAAATATCAAATTGATTTAGCGTATACGTTACAAAACCAGAACAATCAAAACCAGCCGGAGTAGAACCTCCTCCTCTGTATGGCGAACCTAAACTTTCTGCGGCAACATTAAGAATTTGTTGTTTTATGTAGTCTGAAACTTCAAATGTAGGCGTAAAATCTTGTGGCGTTTCTTCTTCTACAACTACTTTTATTTTAGATTGTTCAATGCTATCCTGAGTGGCTTTATATTTCGCTTTTTCAATAGCTTTTAATTCTTTTTTAGTAGGTTTTGCTGTTTTTTCTAATCCTGTTTTTTCTGTAAAAGTATAACTTCCTGTTTTTTGAGCCACTTGTTTTGAAGTAACAATTGCGGGCTTCTGAAGGGTTTTACAACTGTACAAAAAAATAGTTAGTAGTAAAATATAAATAGCTTTTTTCATTTTTTTGGGGTTTTATGAAGTATAAATTTACAAATTATATTTTAATTGAAGAAATTATACCATTTGCTGTTTTTTCACTTGCCCCTTTTCCTCCTAACTTTTGTTCTAAAATTTCGTATTCATTTTGAATGATTTCTCTGGATTTTCCAGATAAAATTTTGTGCAATTCGATTTCTAAATTATTGCTATTTAGCTCATTTTGAATTAATTCTTTTATCACTTCTTTGTTCATTATTAAATTAACTAAAGAAATAAATTTTAAAGTAATGATGCGTTTTGCAATTTCATAAGAAATTTTATTTGCTTTATAACACACTATTTGAGGCACTTTAAACAAAGCTGTTTCTAAAGTGGCTGTTCCAGATGTTACTAACGCAGCGTGGGATACACTTAGTAAATCGTAGGTTTTATTACTTACAAATTTTACATTTTCTGTGGTTAAAAAAGTTTTGTAAAATTGATATTCTTGACTTGGTGCGCCAGCAATTACAAATTGATAATCAGGAAATTTTGCTACAACCGAAAGCATAATGGAAAGCATTTTTTCGATTTCTTGCTTTCTACTACCTGGTAACAAAGCAATAATGGGTTGGTTAGTTAAATTATTTTCAGTAGTAAATTTTTCAAAAGTTATTGCTTCTCGATCTGCAATCGCATCAATTAACGGATGACCAACAAATTCGACTGGAAAATGATGTTTTTTCTCGTAAAAATCTTTTTCAAAAGGCAAAATCACGAACATTTTATCGATATCACGCTTGATGTCTTTGATGCGGTTTTCTTTCCATGCCCAAATTTGAGGGGAAATATAATACTGATTTTGAATGCCTAATTTCTTAGCCCATTTCGCAATTCGCATATTGAAACCAGGATAATCAATATAAACTATTGTGTCGGGCTGAAATTGCAAAATGTCTTTTTTACAAACAGAAATATTACCTAAAATGGTTCGCAAATTCATAATCACTTCGGCAAAACCCATAAAAGCTAATTCACGATAGTGTTTTACTAAAGTCCCACCCACATTTTGCATTAAATCGCCACCCCAAAAACGTATTTCTGCAGTTGGATCTTTTGCAAAAATGGCTTTCATTAAGTTAGAACCGTGTAAATCGCCAGATGCTTCGCCAGCTACTATGTAATATTTCATTTTGAATCAATTAATTGGCTAATATAAATAATTCTATTCTTTAGTAAAATTAAATTTTTGGCCACCTTGTTTTAGAATGAAAGTAGTAGCAGATGTAAACTCAATTTCTATTCCAGCCTGAACAAAGACAAAAACGTTATCTCTTGAAAAAGTTAATGGAAAACTCGGTTGTCCTGTTGCTTGTGCTAACAAATTTCCTTCTTTTTCAAACACAGTTATATTTAATGGAATCTCTTTTGATGCAAAGGTTCCTGAATATTTTTGAATTAATTCTGCATCTAACTTTTTAAAATTCGGAAACGGATAAGGTAACTTATAATAAATACTTAAAATTCCAATCATAATGTCGTTTTGACTATAATTTTCGCCGTTTACAATTAGAGAAATTGACAAATCGTCTTTTTCATAAAACCCCATTGTCGATTCAAAACCTTCAATTTTTCCGTTGTGTCCGTAAAATTTTCTTTCTCCAAAAGGAAAACGGATTAAAGCCATTCCATAAGTGTCTTTGAGTGTTTTCATCAATTCCAATGAAGCTGGAGTAACTAAATTTCCTTTAAAAAGGGAACGAATAAATTTTGTTAAATCTTCTGGTGTAGAAATAATTCCACCGGAAGAAAAAGCAATGTCGTTATTCCACTCTTCAATTTTTTCCCAATTTTCTCCATTAAACATGTACGAATAACTTTCTCTTTTAGAAACATCTGTTTTTTCGTTTGTATAATAGGTGTTTTTTAACTCTAATTTATCTGAAATTCTGGTTTTCAAATTTTCAGCAAATGATTTTTTTGTAATTTTTTCAATAATTAATCCTAAAATGAAATAATTAGAATTACTATATTCGTGCTTGGTATTAGGTTCAAAAATAGAAGTGTAATTTTCTATTTTTTTAAGTACTAATTCCTTAATATTTGGTTTTCCAAAAACATCTGTTAGTGTTGTATCTGCATTTGCATAATCTTTTATACCTGTTCGTTGGTACAACAAATGTTCGATTGTAATTTTATCAGATTGGTCAATTTTTGGAAAAAACCGATTCAATTTTGTGCTTAATAAAATCTTTTTTTCTTCCACCAATTGCATCATCATAGTTGCAGTAAACGTTTTAGAAACAGAACCAATTTTGTATTTCGTAGCGGTATTTGCTCTGACGCCTCTAGTAGCTTCTGAATAGCCATAAGCTTGTTTAAAAACCACTTCGTCGCCTTGTCGGATACAAAGCGAACCCATAAATTTGTCGTTCTCATATAAATAATGCAACAAACTATCAATTCGTGCAAAACGTATTTCTTGAGCAAATGTGACTAAAGAAATAAATAAAAATAAAATAGAAATGTTTTTTTTCATTGTAATTTGGGTTTTAAGTAGGTTGTAAATTGTTGTAAAACAATTACGAAATTAAGTAAATAGATTGGCATACAAAAATCGAAATTTTCACGTTTATACAAATATCAGTACTTTTACCGTATGTATAAACAAATTATTTGTCTTTTATTTTTTTGTAGCGTTTCTGTTGGCTTTAGTCAAGAGAAAAACAATGCCTTCAAAAGTAAAAAATTTGCTTATACAAATAAAGAAATACTTATTGATTCTTCGGCATTAAACCCAAATTCATTTAAAATTTTCTCTTCAAACAAACAAGAAATTGACACCTCATTTTATGCTTTCAATTATCAAACTAAAAAATTAATTTTCAAAAAAACATTTCAAGATTCGGTACGTGTTGAATATTATAAATTGCCAAATTTTTTAACGAAAACCTATACTATTTACGATGAAAATAAAATTGTCCCAAATGAAAACGGGAGATTACTAACGTTTTCAGAAAATACTAAAAAACAAATTCCTATTTTTAATGGCCTGCAAACCAATGGAAGTATTTCTCGAGGATTTACAGTGGGAAACAACCAAAATACAGTTTTAAATTCCAATTTGGATTTGCAAATTTCCGGTAAATTATCTGATGATATCACGTTAAAAGCATCCATTCAAGACAGTAATATTCCTTTGCAAGAAGGCGGATATTCTCAAAAAATTGACGAATTTGATCAAATATTTATTGAACTATCATCAAAAAACTGGAACATAAGAGCAGGTGATTTATTTTTAGAAAATAGAAAAACAAGTTTTTTAAATTTTAACAAAAAAGTCCAAGGTCTTTCTTCGCATTTTAATTGGGGAAATACTAATAAAAATGAGTTGTTCTTTGCGGCCTCTTTGGTTCGTGGGCAATATGCAAAAAGTAATTTTACAGGACAAGAAGGCAATCAGGGACCCTACAAATTACGTGGCAATAGCGGCGAATTATATGTGTTAATTATTTCTGGTTCGGAACGAGTATATGTAAACGGAATTTTAAAAGAACGTGGCGAAAACAAAGATTACATAATAGATTATAACGCAGGAGAAATTATTTTTAACGCCACTTTTCCCATAACTTCCGAAATGCGAATTGTAATGGAATATCAATATTCGGATAGAAATTTTACCCGTTTTTTAAGCTATGGAGGATTTAAACACGAAAGTGAAAAATTTAGTATTGGCGCTTATGTGTACAATGAAAATGACATAAAAAACCAACCGTTACAACAAAGTTTATCTGAAAATCAAGTGCAAACTTTACAATTTGCAGGCGACAATATTGACTTAATGAATGCGCCTTCAGCTTATATAGATTCGTATTCGGAAAATAAAATATTGTATAAAAAATCAACATTTGGCGGCATTGAAATATTTGAATTTTCTGCAGATCCAACGCAAACTTTATACCAAGTGAAATTTACTTTCTTAGGAAATAATTTAGGAAATTATATTTTGGCAAGCAGCAATACTATTGGTAAAATTTACGAATATGTAGCGCCAATTTCAGGAATTCCACAAGGAAATTATGACCCGATTGTAAAACTAATTGCGCCAACAAAAATTCAAATTGCTACAATTGTAAGTTCGTATTCACCAACAGAAAAAACAGAAATTGAAACTGAAATTGCCATTTCTAATAACGACAAAAATTTATATTCTAATTTAGACGACAGCAACAATCAAGGAATTGCCACTAAATTTAATTTGAAACAACAATTATTTTCTAAAGGGATTCGGGTGCAATCTTTTGCGTCTGTAAATTATATTCATGAAAATTTTAAACCAATTGAGCGATTATACAATATTGAATTTAATAGAGATTGGAACCTTACCAATCCATTAGGAAATCAGACATTGTTAGTTGGTGGTTTTCAATATAATTCGGTTCAAAAAGATAGTTTAAAATGGAAAACATTTGGAAAATACCAATTTGAAAAATTAGACTACTCTAACAATTTTTCTGGTAACAAACACGCTTTGCAAACTTTTTCAAAAAACAAAAATTTGGTACTTCAAACACAAATTAGTTTCATGAATAGTAAAAATAGTTCAAGTACATCTGATTTTTTAAGAAGTCAAAATGTTGCAAAATATAACTATAAAAAAAACTATGTAGGAGCTAATTTTAGATTTGAAAATAATAAAGAAATGTCAAATCAAACGAAAATTCTAAGCAATTTTAGTCAACGGTTTACAGAATATGGAAACTTTATTGGCCGTGGAGATTCCACAAAAGTATTTGCCGAAATAGGATATTTAATGAGACAAAATGACAGTATTAAAAACAATCTTTTACAAAGAGTAAACACCTCTTTTTCGACCTATTTAAAATCTCAAATCATTAAAAACGAAAGAAGGAATTTAGGTGTTTTCATTAATTATAGAACTTTAAAATTTACAGATAATCGCGCTACTGAACCTTCTATAAATTCCAGATTCAACTATTCTGATTCCTTTTTCAACCAACTGATACAAACTACTACTTTTTACGAAAACAATTCGGGAAGTATCGCCCAGCAAGAGTTTACTTTTTTAGAAGTAGATGCAGGGCGAGGCGTTTATATGTGGAATGATTATAATAATAATTCTGTTCAAGAGTTGCAGGAATTTGAAATCGCTACTTTTTCAGATTTAGCCAAATACATAAAAATATTTCTGCCCAATCAAATATTTATTAGAACGTATCAAAATAAATTGAGTCAAACGCTTACTTTCAATGGGAATGCTTGGCAAAATGAAACAGGAGTTAAGAAGTTTTTATCTAAATTTTACAACCAAACATCCTTAATAATTGATAAAAAAATTACTCGAAATTCCAATGCATTTGAATGGAATCCTTTCGCAAAAAATGATTCAAATTTAATAGGATTGAACAATAATTTTAGAAACAGTTTGTTTTTTAATAAAGGGAAACAAAAAAATTCTATTACCTATACTTTTAATTCTAGCTCGTTAAAAAACGTTTTAAATTTTGGAAGTCAAGAAAATTATCTTAAAAATCACCAGTTGCAATATGTACATTTAGTACAAAAATTTTGGCTTTTTCAATTGCAAACCAGTACTTCAAATATAAAAAGTATCTCTGATAATTATGCCACTCGAAATTTTAACCTTTCGGGGTTAGAAATGGGGGCTAAAGTTTCCTATATTTTTTCTAAAAACGCAAGTTGGGATCTTTTTTATGAAAATATTAGTAAAGAAAATATACTTGGGAATTTAGAAAAATTAAAACAACAACAATTAGGTACGTCATTTAATTGGAATACAGAAAAAGGATTTTCTTTGAATGGAATGTTCACTTATATCAATAATGATTTCATGGGAAGTGTTGCCTCTCCTGTTGGATTTCAATTATTAGAAGGATTACAAAACGGGAAAAATTCCACTTGGCAACTTCTATTCCAGAAAAATATTACCCAATTTTTAGATGTTTCCATAAATTATAACGGACGAAAATCAGAAACAAGTAAAACCGTTCATACAGGAACCATTCAGTTGCGGGCGTTTTTCTAAAAAATAGGCGTTCTAAAAAGTCAGAATTTTGTCATTCCGAATTTATTTCGGAATCTATTTAATTTCAGTTAATCAATTGTTTGTAGAAACTGAAACAAGTTCAGTTTGACAAACGCAAGATTTTATACTGTTTTTTAAAATTCTTTAAGGATCAACTAAAATGAAGTTGTAATTTGCAGTCCTAAACCAGTACTTGGCGGAACAAATCGGCACACACCACCTGCACAAACAAGTCCACCGCGTTGACGGCCGTAATTTATTGCCACACGTGTACTTCCTTTTTTATATGCCGTTCCAAAATTATAGAAATGAATATCAAATAAATCTGTTTCACTAATGGTAAGCGTTTTATGGTCAAAACCATAATTATACATATCCATAGCAAATATTGACCAATGTTCGTTGTGATTGTATTCTACGGTTCCAGCCGCCCAATTTTTTCTGTCATTGTCTGCCCACATATGTTCTAAACTAAATGTAATTGATTTTGTATCAGACAATTGATAGGTAGATTCTGAAAAAATGGTGTGAGAATTTACAACATACTCGTTAAAAATGCCTTGAATTTGTTTGTTGTTGTAATACTGGTTGATATACGTAAAAGCCGTTTTAAAATTTTTAGAAACCTTTTTTGTGATTTCAATATTATAATCTGAAAAATACTTCTCGTTGGCATTAAATAATTCTGCTTGATAATTTTGGGCATTTTCTCCAGCATTGTTTATATACCTATATTTTGCTTTCAAATTATACCAAGAAGATACATTTAAATTGATTTTCGTGCCATATTCTCCTCCTAATGCAGAGCCTTTTTTAAAGTCGTAGAAAAAATCAAATTCGCCACCAATTTCTCCAAATTTATTTACTTGTGTTGATTCATCCATTACGACTTGAAACTGTGCTTGATACACATAAATGTTAGCCAAGTTAGAATGATGTTGTTTGGTTAAACTAGGCACAAAATTCAAAATTTTGTCATTGTAATTTAAACTTGTACTTGAAAGTGTTGGGTAATTGTCTAAATTTCTTTGTGCCAATAATTGCATGTTTTCAACACGTCTTAAATTGGCATCAAAACCAATTCCTTTTTTCGAATATCCAAAATTTACTAACAAAGCACTTCCTTCTTTAGCAAAATTGGTATCCAAAATATTTTGTTTAATTATGGCGTCTCGCGACTTAAAAACATATTCTGTGTTTACATAATAATTTTTATAAGCTAACTCAAATCGGTTTGAAAATAAATTAGTAAAAGCGCTGAAATTTTGAACAGAAACTGGTAATTTTTCGTATCTACTAACGGCACTAAAACCATATTTAAAATCGAACGCTTCTAAGTTTAAAAGTTGACTAACATTAACATCCGTGTTAAAACCAAAAACATCACCGTTTGCCACATCAAAACCACTTCTGGCCTTTCCGTATAAAGCTGTAAATGAAATTTCATCAATCGGCGAATACACTACTTTTGCGCCTCGCAAGGCATTGTTAATTCCTAAAGATCGGTCTTCCCAGGTTCTTAGTGCTAATCCACTTCCAAACTGAACATAATAATGACCTAAAGTTATATCTAATTTTTTGGTTTTATAATTGGCATAATATGTGGCGAAATTGGTTCCCTTATATTTAGGATTAAAATTCAATAACGCCTCATTCATATACGATTCCACTTGCGTTCCAAAAGTAAATTTTTTGTAATTGAAATTTACATTGAAATAATTGTTGGCACGTAAAGGCACGGTATCTTGATGGATGCCTCTGTTTTTATCATTTGTGTACCATTGCCCATTTCTTTCGAAGCTACCATAAACTTTTACTTTCGTTTTGGTAGAATCTGCATTCTGAGCAAAAGAAAAAAGTGCTGAAAATAAAAACGTGAAACTGATTAACTTTTTCATTATTTAAGCGCTTTAATTTGTTCCAATAACTGATTTTCACTTCCAGGCGTATGACCATTTTGGGTAAAAACAATTTCTCCATTTTTAACTACTGCCGTAAAAGGCGGATTTGAAATACCCAAACCTCTTTTAAAATCTTGATTGGTATCCATAAGTATTGTATACTCCCAACCTTTTCCGTTTACAAGAGGTTTCACTCTTTTATTAGTTCTTGCATCATCTATTGAAACCGCAATAACTTCTACATTGACTTGTGATTTCCATTCATCATATACCTCATTAATGGCGTCCAATTCTTGAATGCAAGGCGCGCACCAAGTAGCCCAAAAGCAATATACATATACTTTATCTTTTTCTATAAAATTTTGAGTTGTAGAAACGGTTGTCCCTTCTAAATTTTTAAGGGTTACATTTGGTAATTTTTTTTGCGTAAAACCTAATGCACAAATAAATAGCATTACATTTAAAACTAGTTTTTTCATTATTTGAAAGTTATTTATTAGCAAATAAAAGATATTTCCAGCATTATAAAAAATTTTTTTAAATTTGCATAAGAAGTTTGATGCCAAACTACTGAAAAACAAAAAATTATATGAAAAAAATTCTATTTGCTACAATTACTTTTTTAGGATTATTAAACGTATCATGCATTTCAAATGACTGGGAAGATAATTCAGTCAGTTCTGCAGTTATTGAACAGCCCATATCTGGAAAATTTTTAAAAAATGTACTAATTGAAGATTATACCGGCACTTGGTGTCAATATTGTCCGAGAGTTTTGCATGGAATTAAACAAGTAGAGTCGGAACAACTTCGGGCTTATCCTGTATCCATTCACCGAAGTGTTGCCTCATCACCAGATCCTTATGATTTTCCTGCAACACCATTAGAACAATTAATTGGGGTAACGGGATATCCAACAGCTATGTTAAATAGAAATGTGCTTTGGGATAATGAAATTTCAACAACCGAAGTTAAAAATCAAATAAAACCAAATGCAAATTTAGGTTTAGCATTAAATTCAACAATTTCTGGTGGAACAATAAACTTGAATGTGAACATAAAATTTTTAGAAAATTTTTCTGATTTAAAATTAGTTGTTTATGTTTTAGAAGATGGTTTGCTTTATAATCAAGTGAATGCAACTTCGTTTTTTGGTGCGCAAAATCCAATTATTAATTTTGAACACGATCACGTTTTAAGAGCTTGTTTAACAGATTTAGCATATGGAGATACATTAACAGGGACAACTGCTGGAGCAACAGTTATTAAAAACTTTACTTTTACTATACCTTCTAATATAGCTAATGTAGCTAATTTGAATTTCGTTGCATTCGTTTTAGATGCAACAGGAAAAGCCATAAATGTAAGAGGAGCAGCTCCAAACCTAATTCAGACATTTCAAATTAACCCATAATTTTTTACTAAAAAGTTAAAAAGGGTGCCTAAAGGTGCCTTTTTCTTTTAATATAATTAGAATTAAATAAAAATAGAATAAATTTGTCACACCATACTTTAAACAGATGAAATATATATATATCTTACTTTCTTTTTTGACTTTTTTTACCAATTATGCTCAGTTAAGTAACAAGCATTGGTTGCCGCCATTGCACTCTAGAGATGCTGGTGCTATTGAAAATCATTTTTTGTATATTTCAACTCCGGAAACCATTCCTTTTCAAGTGACAGTAAAAACAGGAAACGGAATAGAAATTGCTGGTTCTCCATTTACAATTTCACAAACTGATCCTGAAGTTGTTCCTATTGGCATAGGACAACCTACTGAGATGTTTTTAGATATTAGTGATGTTAATATTGTTAAAAATGACAAAGGACTAATACTTGAAGGACCAAAAGATTTTTATGTAAGTTTTAGAATGCGCGCTGCAAACCATGCAGAAACATTAATTTCAAAAGGAAGACCAGGTATTGGAACCTCGTTCAGATTAGGAAGCACACCACAAGGAGGAGAAATAATAAATGCTCCAATTAGAAATTTTGTTTCTAGTGTTATGGCTACAGAGAACAATACGGACATATATTTATCTGATTATAATTCAAGTGTGGTTTTTGTTTCTGGTGCAGGAAATATAACATCTCCTTCCCAATCATTTACATTAAGTGCAGGAGAATCAATAGTTTTTTCAGGATATACGGATGTAACCGCTAACTGGACTGGATTTATAGGTGCATCATTAACTGCAACAAAACCAGTAGCAGTTAGTACTGGTAATGCTACCGGAGGGGTGTCTAGCAATGGATCAGATTTTACTTTAGATCAAATTGTATCTTCCTCTCAAATTGGCACAGAATATATTTTTATTGAAGGGAACGGATTACCTCTAATGGAATCGCCTTTAATTATCGCTGATGCAGACAATACTGAAATTTTCATAAATGGGAGCACAGTAGCAGTCACACCAACCTTAAATGCAGGTGATTATTATTTAGTGCCCAACTCTAATTATCAAGGAAGTGGTACTAATAAAAACATATACGTAAAATCATCAAAGCCGGTTTTTGCCTATCAATTAATTGGTGGGGATTCATCCTATCCAACTTCTGGATTGAATTTTATTCCGCCACTAAGTTGCTTTTTTCAAGAATCTGTTTATTTGCCAGCCATTGATGAAATTGGGGCATCAAATTATAATGCAGACTTGATGATTTTAACCTACTCTACTGCTACAATTACCATTAACGGCAATCCAATTAATGCTTCTCAATCACAAGCAGTACTTGGGAATACTGATTGGGTTACTTATAGAATTTCTGGATATACTGGAAACGTAAATGTGGTTTCAACTGGCCCATTAGCGGTAGGTGTTTTTGGAGCAAGTGGTGCGGCAGGATATGCGGGATATTACTCAGGATTTGGTAGTGCCCCGCAAGATACGCCAGTAACCGTTTGTTCGTCCACTACTACCAATTTATTTGATGCCATTAATGGAAATCCGGGAACAGGCGGCTATTGGACTCCAGCTTTGAGTAGTGGAACCAATATTTTTAATCCAGCAATTGATATTGCTGGTGAATATATTTATTCGTTTAATAAAACATGTAATACTTCACCAACTTTTATTAGTGTGAAAGTCAATGTTACCATTGAACAAGCTAATAGCGTAGGAACAAGTACTACAAAAGATACCTGTAAAAGTGCAACCCCTTTTGATTTATTTCCTTTATTAGGTCCAGGCGTAACAACTGGTGGAACGTGGTCTCTAAATGGTGTAAATAGACCGAATAGTACTTTTATTCCAGCCACTGATTTAAGTGGAACCTATGCCTATACCATTCCTGCAAGTGGCGTTTGTCCGGCATTATCATCAAGTGTAGTGGTTACTAATTATGATGTGCCAACTTTAGTAACTATTTCAGATTTTAAAGCATGTGATGATGCTTTAGATGGAAATGACACTAACGGACAAACTACATTTAATTTAACCCAAAAAACAACAGAAATTATAAACAACCAAGCTAACGTTTCAGTTACGTACCATTTATTACTAAATGAGGCGGTTTCTGGCACTAATGCCATTACATCGTTTACGGGTGCTACTACTATAATTTATGTTAGACTATTCAACGCGCTAACAAATTGCTTTAATACTACTAGTTTTAATGTAGTAGTAATGCCAAAGCCTATAGTAAATTCAATTATTACATTAAAACAATGTGATAGTGACACCGATGCAATCACCGATTTTAATTTAACAGAAGCGAACGTAATATTATCTAATCAAAGTAATTTGACTTTTACCTATCATGCTACCCAATTGGATGCTCAAAATGATGTCGCCCCACTTACAAATGCGGCGAATTATACTTCTCCAAATAACGGATTGGTTTGGGCAAGAATTGAAAATGCTGATGGTTGTTTTAGAACAGCACAAGTTGACTTACAAGTTTCAGCAACACAAATTCCAGCTACTTTTCAAAAAATTGTATTGGAAGAATGTGATGATTATATCGATTTAAACGATCCTGATACTGATGGTATTGATTATTTCGATTTAAATTTAGCAACTAATGATCCTGTAAATGGAATTTTAGCACAATTTACAAATAGCACAAATCTAATTGTATCCTATTATACAACCGAAGCACAAGCTTTAGCAGAAACAAACCCAATAGACACTACTGACCCAGATGGCTTTAGAAATACCGTTCCAAATCTTCAAAATATTTGGGTAAGAATTGATAGTAATATAAATAATGATTGTGTAGGATTAGGGCAATATCTAGATTTAAAAGTAAATCCGTTACCCAATTTTGACATAATCGATTATAAAATTTTATGCGTGCAACCAGGCTCTGGAGCTGGAAGTTTTGCTATTAATGCCACACCAACCGTACCAGGCAATTATTCCTATTCTTGGACGCCTACCAATCCAAACACAACTGCAGGACAACAAAACGCTATTTTTAATGCGGGTGCATCAGGAATTTATAAAGTAGTTGTAACCAATACAGCCACATTATGCTCTAAAGAAGACCAAACAGAATTGTTTATTTCTTCGGCACCTAATTCTGTGAAATTAGAATTGGTTTCTGAAATTTTCTCTAGCGGATTAGCTACCATTCAGGCAGAAGTAATTGGCGGATTTGGATCTTATGAATTTAGTTTAAATCAAGTAGATTGGCAGACTAGTCCGGTTTTTACAAACTTGGCAAATGGTAATTATACGGTTTATGCTCGTGATATTAATGGATGTTTACCTATAAAACAATCCAACTCGGTAACTACCATTTCGTATCCAAATTATTTTACGCCAAATGGCGATACCTATAACGATATTTGGAATATATCTGGCTTAACGCCTGCATTTGAAGCTAAAATTTTTATTTTTGACCGATACGGAAAATTACTAAAACAAATCAATCCGTATGCTAGTGGATGGGATGGAAAACTAAATGGCGTAGAAGTGCCTTCAACAGATTATTGGTTTAAAATTGAATATACAGAAGATGGCATTTTGAAAGAATTTAAATCACATTTTAGTTTAAAAAGATAATATGACAGCTTTCGTAAAACAAGAAGTAAAAAACAATATTGGATACCTCACCTTTTTTCATCCTGCTGGAAATTCATTTCCAAGTGCTCAATTGCAGGAATTAGTTAAATTGATTCAGGATTTAGACGCGAATGAAAACGCTGCCATTATTGTTTTACAAAGCGAGGGAACTACCTTTTGTGCCGGTGCTTCTTTTGATGAATTATTGCAAATTGATAATTTATCAGACGGAAAACAATTTTTCTCTGGTTTTGCCAATGTGATAAACGCCATGCGAAACTGTTCGAAATTAATTGTTGGAAAAGTGCAAGGAAAAGCCGTTGGAGGTGGCGTAGGAATTATTGCCGCGTGCGATTATGCCATTGCCACAACAAAAGCCGATGTAAAACTTTCAGAATTCACTATAGGAATTGGCCCTTTTGTAATTGAACCCGCTGTGAGCCGAAAAATTGGTCACACCGCTATGGGCGAATTAACTTTAGCAGGAAATGAATGGAAATCCGCAACTTGGGCTTTTGAAAAAGGGTTGTTTGCCAAATTAGTGCAACCTGAAGATTTAGAATCAGAATTAGTTAAATTTACTACACAATTAGCCAGTTACAACCCAGACGCTTTAGCTGAAATGAAAAAAGTATTGTGGCAAAACACCGCACACTGGACTACATTATTATACGAACGCGCGGAAATATCAGGAAAATTAGTACTGAGTGCTTTTACGAAGAAGGCTTTGGGGAAAAATAAAAACCTCTAACTCGTTTTCAACCAACCGGTAATACTAAATCTTTTTCTATGAACGGGTTTGACTTCGTGTTCTAAAATTTGACTTTCAAAAATGACGACTCTGCCTTTTAGTGGGTAAATTTTAATGTCTTCTTGTGGCTTGTATATGACCAATTCGCCACCAAATTCGGGTTGCCAATTTTCATCGTTTAAATAACACACTATAGATAATTTTCGTCGCGTATCGTTTTTAAAAACATCTAAATGACGTTTATAAAAAGTCCCTTCTGGATACATCGCATAATGAAACTCTTTAGTGGTAATGCCTAAATAACAAGTCGCATTAATATAAGCCACAAAATCGTTGATGGTATTGAAAAATGTTTCTGAAGCTTCATTTTTATCTTCTTCATTCAACCAAAAAATATAATCACCTCGAATTTCTTCTTTCACCACTTCATCCGATTTGTTTCCAATTGCCGATTTTTTAAATTCAGTTGTTTCTAGTTTTTGTTCTAATTCGACATGCATAATCTGCACCGCTGCATCAGAAAAAAAAGCATCGCAAACGGCATATTGGTTTTCTAATAAATCGGTAATTATGGTTTCGTAAAGTGGATTTAGTTCCATTAGTTGTAGATTTAAAGCAAAGATATATGAATATTTTCGTAATTTTGCAGTTCAATTATCGTATCATGAGTAAAATTAGAATTACCAAGCAATTTAGTTTCGAAACGGGTCATGCCCTTTATGGCTATGATGGAAAATGTAAAAACGTACACGGACACAGTTACAAGCTTTCCGTTACGGTTATTGGTGAGCCGATTACAGATTCCAATCACGTAAAATTTGGAATGGTAATTGATTTTACCGACTTGAAAAAAATTGTACGAGAAGACATTGTAGATGTTTTTGATCATGCTACCGTTTTTAACCAAAATACCCCGCATGTAGAATTGGCAAAAGAATTACAAAATCGCGGACATCATGTAATTTTAGTGGATTATCAACCTACAAGTGAAAACATGGTAGTAGATTTTGCAAATAAAATTAGGGCGCGTTTGCCAAAAGAGATTGCGTTACATTCTTTACGTTTACAAGAAACAGAATCGTCGTTCGCAGAATGGTTTGCCGCTGATAATGTTTAGATTATTAGACATTTTAGATTTTTAGATAGTTGGACATTTTAGATTGTTGGACATTTTAGATAAAAACACTTAAATTAAATTATTTTAAAAAACTTTTTAGCATTCTAATTAATCTAACCATCTAAAAATCTAGAAATATGTGCGTTACTTTATTATCTTCTCCTTTACAAGGTTTTACAGATTTCAGATTTCGAAATGCGTTTCATAAACACTTTGGTGGTATTGATACTTTCTATTCGCCTTACATCAGATTGAACGGAAAATTAGAAATTAAAGCGTCATACGAACGTGATATTCTTCCAGAAAATAATACTACTTTAGAAGTCATTCCGCAAATTATTACCAATGATGCGGATGAGTTTTTATTTGTAGCCAAATACGTACAATCACTTGGATATAAAGAACTCAATTGGAACTTAGGCTGTCCGTATCCCATGGTGGCAAAATGCGGAATGGGCTCTGGTTTAATTAGTAATACCGAACGAATTCATAGTATTTTAGATAAAGTACATAGTGAGACGAATATTGTGGTTTCGATGAAAATGCGCATGGGTTATGAAAATGCCACAGAAATTTTAGAGGTGTTCCCGATTTTAGAAAAATATCCTATAAAAAATATTGCCATTCATGCCAGAATAGGAAAACAACTTTACAAAGGACCAGTAGATTTAGATTCGTTTCAACGTTGTTTGGATGTTTCAAAACACAAACTGTATTATAATGGTGACATTACATCGGTAGAAAAATTCAGAGAAATGCAAGCTCGCTTTCCCAGTATTGACCATTTTATGATAGGCAGAGGTCTAATTGCCGATCCGTTTTTACCCAATATGATAAAAAATAATACTACTGAATATCCAGAAGATAGATTTAAAATTTTTAATGCCTTTCACGATGAAATTTATCAGGCATACGATGCGTTTTTGCAAGGCCCAACGCCAATTAGAATGAAAATGTTAGGCTTTTGGGAATACTTTTCACAATCCTTTCCGGATACCCAAAAAACATTTAAGAAAATTAAAAAAGCCCAAAGTAAAAGAAATTACGAAATTGCTGTTAAAGAAATATTTGCTTCTAAATGATTATAAATACAAAAAAACGCTTCAATAATGAAGCGCTTTTTGTTTTATTAAATAGTTTGTTGTTCTTAATTTACTTTTTGATAATTAAGAATTCACTTCTTCTGTTTTGTGCGTGCTCTTCTTCTGTACATGCTGTGCAGGCAACTTTTGGTTGGGTTTCTCCCATGCCGCTACCTGTGATTCTTTCTTTTGAAATGCCTTTCGATACGATATACTGCACTGTTGCTTTGGCTCTTCTGTCTGAAAGTCTTAAGTTGTAACTGTCCGAT
>NZ_JBIPMS010000071.1:0-8571 GCF_044368995.1 Flavobacterium sp.
GCACGCTGGTTTGAATTGAGCTCAAAAATAGAATAATAAAAGTTGGCCACGGATTTCACAGATTAACACAGATTTTTTGTTTTAATTATTATAATCCGTGAAAATCATTTAATCTGTGGCAAAATAAATGAATCATTTAATAATATCATATTTAAAATTCCTTTGGAACTCAAAAGACCAACACGGTGTGCATTCGCCTTTTGTGTTTGATTTGGTTACGAAATGTTTTTATGATAAAACAAAATTTCCAGAATATTCACTTTTAAAAAATACTTCAAAAAAAAATAAATTACTTTTTAGAGTCGTGCGGTATTTTCAACCTAAAACCATTTTAGAAATCGGAAATTCAACTGAAATAGATACCAATATATTTTCTTCAGAAATTACCAAATTTGAAGAGTTTCAAAAAAACAAACTTTCTAAAAATGACAATACTTTCCACTTTCCACTTTTGACTTTCCACTTCATTTACATCAACAAAAGTCATTCTCAGAAAACTACTTTAGACTATTTTGAAATGTTATTACCTACTATTACAAATGATTCAGTTTGGATAATTAATGACATTCATGAATCAATTGAAAATGAAAATTTTTGGGATATCATAAAAAAACATCCTAAAGTAAAAGTTACCATTGACACGTTTCATTTCGGAATGGTATTTTTTAGAGTTGAACAGGAAAAAGAACATTTTGTGATTCGAGTTTAATTGATGGAACACAGATTTCACTAATTAACAGGATTTTCTATAATTTATTTTTGTTATTGGTTTTTGTAATTGATATTGATATTGTCATTGATTTTAGAATTTAATTGTAACAAAAACTTATATTTAACTACTTATAAATTGTAGTAATAACCGTTAATCTAAAAACCGCGAATAAAAACTATGAGTACTCCAATAATAGACATTAAAGGCATAACACGTGATTTCCAATTGGGAAGTGAAACCGTTTATGTATTAAAAGGAATAGATTTAGTAATAAATAAAGGTGAATATGTGGCACTTATGGGGCCGTCGGGTTCTGGGAAATCGACTTTAATGAATATTTTAGGGTGTTTAGACACGCCTACTTCTGGAAGTTATATTTTAAACGGAAAGCAAGTTAGTGAAATGCACGATGATGAATTAGCCGAAATTAGAAATAAAGAAATTGGATTTGTGTTTCAAACATTTAACTTAATGCCAAGAACTACTGCTTTGGACAATGTGGCTTTACCTATGGTATATGCTGGTTTTTCAAAAGAGGATAGAAACAAACGTGCTACTGAAGTATTAAAACAAGTAGGTTTGTCAGACCGAATGGATCATAAACCAAATCAGCTTTCTGGTGGCCAACGTCAGCGAGTGGCGGTTGGTAGAGCTTTAGTTAACAAACCTTCAATCATTTTAGCCGATGAACCAACTGGAAACTTAGATAGTAAAACTTCTATTGAAATTATGAAATTATTTGGTGAAATTCATGCCAACGGCAATACGGTAATTTTAGTAACTCACGAAGAAGAAATTGCAGCCCATGCACATAGAATTATTCGATTGCGTGACGGAATTATTGAAAATGATTTTAAGAATAAAGAAATTGTTTCTTATTAAAAATCTATTCAATTTTTAAGATAAAAAGCTATATTTCCAAACTTCCAGCAAAAACCATTTCAGCCGGACCGGTTAAGAATACATTTTTATACATATTATTTTCAACATCAAAACTGATTGTTAATTTTCCGCCTAAAACATTAATATGAACTCGATTAGTCGATGTTTTGTCAGTAGCGTGCATTGCAATTGCAACGGCTGTTGCACCTGTTCCACAAGATAAAGTTTCATCTTCTACGCCTCGTTCGTATGTACGGACTGAAAAAGTGTCAATATTTTCTTGTTTTACAAAGTTGATATTACACCCACTTGCGTCATACAAATCAGAATTTCTTAACTTTTTACCTGCATTTTTTACATCAAAATCTTTTAAATCTGATACCAATTGCACATGATGTGGCGAACCAGTGTACACATAATCATGAGTTGTAAAATGCTTCACTTCAGTTACATCAATCATTTGAAGCGCAATTAAATTGCTTTCAAATTTAGCAAAATGATAACCGTCCGATGCTTCAAAATGAGCCTCAGTTTCAATAATACCTAATTGTTTTGCAAAAGCTATTATACATCGTCCTCCATTACCGCACATGGTACTGGTGCTTCCATCGGAATTATAATACACCATAGTAAAATCATATTTTTCATGATTTTCTAATAAAATTAAACCATCGCCACCTATGCCAAAACGGCGGTCGCATAAAAATTCAATTAGTTGGGTATTATTTTTGGGAAATGTGTTTGTACGATTATCTATCATAACAAAATCGTTTCCAGTGCCTTGGTATTTATAAAATTGTATTTGCATACTACAAATATATTTATTTTTTTAGTGTTATATAATTTTAAAAATAAAAGAAATACAAATTTCACAGATTTACACGAATTAACTGTTGCAATCTAAATAATCTGTGTACCTATAAAATATTAAAAAGTTGTTAAACATTGTTAATCGTTAGTTAAACGAATTTGTATTTTAAAAAAACGTATTTATATTTACAAAGTCAAAAAAAAATTTAAAATGAACAAGATGAAAAATTTAGGAAGCTTATTTATTGTATCATTAATGAGTGGTGCCGTTACTTTGGGTGCCTACAAATTCATTGAAAACAGAAAAAATGACAGCGATGCATTTATTACCACTTCGCCAAACTACAACAAAAACGTAAGTTATAAAGGTGCTGAAAGTGTTGATTTTACAATTGGTGCCGAAAAAGCCATTCATAGTGTGGTCCATGTAAAAAATGTTTCAGTACGAACTTTTACCGATCCATGGGCATCATTTTTTTATGGAGGTGGCACGCAGCAACAAGAACAAATAGGAACAGGGTCTGGAGTGATTGTTTCAGATGACGGGTATATTGTAACCAACAACCACGTAATACAAGACGCTAACGAGCTTGAGGTGACTTTAAATAACAACAAAGCGTATAAAGCGAAATTAATTGGTACAGACAGTAAAATGGATATTGCTTTACTAAAAATAGATGCGGATGAGAAATTACCATTTATTGTTTTTGGAAATTCAGATAATATTAAAGTGGGCGAATGGGTTTTAGCGGTAGGAAATCCGTATCAATTGAATTCAACTGTAACGGCTGGAATTATTTCAGCAAAAGCCAGAAATTTAGACAAAGCAAGTATTCAATCGTTTATACAAACTGATGCGGCGGTAAACCCTGGAAATAGCGGTGGTGCTTTAGTGAATACAAATGGTGAATTAATAGGAATAAATACGATGATTTCTTCGCCAACAGGAAGTTATGCTGGATATTCTTTCGCGGTTCCTTCTAATATTACCAAGAAAATTATTGAAGATTTAATGAAATTTGGTAATGTACAACGCGGTATTTTAGGTGTTGAAGGTGGCGAATTAAACGCGGAAGCTTCAAAAAAATTAGGGATTAATCAAACTGAGGGATTTTACATAAATAAAGTCAATAAAAATTCTGGCGCTGAGAAAGTCGGTATTGAAAAAGGAGATATCATTGTAAAAATAGATGATCAAAAAATTACATCATCTGCAGAAATGGCAACCGTTATTAATACAAAAAGACCTAATGATATTGTTAAAGTTACTTTGCTTAGAGATGGTAAAAACCTGGCTTTAAATGTACCACTAACAAAAAAAGAACTAATTGCCTACGAATTTAATGGAATTGAATTTGAAGAATTAGATGCAACCGATAAAAAAAGATTTAATTTAAAAAGTGGCATAAAAATCAAACAAGTAACCAACGCAGATTACAAGGAATATGCTGAAGATTTAAAAGGTTCTATTGTAACACAAGTGGATAATATGCGAGCAGTTGATATGGAAAGTGTTTCTGCTTATTTAGCAAAAAAAGAGATAACTGAAAAAACACGTTATCAAATTATTGCAAAAAACGGACAGATATATCGCATCTTTTTATAATAATTTATATGTATTTTAAGATTCGCAAAGTAGTATTTTTTTTGCGAATTTTTTTTGCCTTTTCTTCTAAAAAATAATTAGAAAAAAAATTGTAAAAAACGTTACGAAAACGATTGAAATCTATACTTTTGCAAAAAATTTGTAACACAATCTATATTTTCATGAACAACAACACTATTTACGAAAAAGAAGTAGCTTTTCAGGCAGACAGAAGAAAAGCATGTGTAGAATTTGTTAAAATTATAAGCGATTTATGGTTTGACAAATCTATTGAACTGGTATTATTTAGAAATCAATTAATTGACAGAAACGTTTCAGATATTATCAATTTACACGAATATGCAGTTGCTTTTGTAGAAAAACCAATCAATATTTTTGATACTGTAGAAATTGCAAGAGCCATTGAAAATTTAGATTTACCCCCCTCTCGAATAGATATTGGAAAATTAACCTATGAATTTCATTTAGAAGATGACAAATATAATGACGCTAAAGCGTTTGTAATTGACAAATTAAAATATGCAAAAGATACGTCTGAAATTGTACCTAAAGATGTAGTACTTTATGGTTTTGGTCGTATTGGCCGTTTGTTAGCTCGCGAAATGATGAGCAAAATCGGAAAAGGGCAACAATTGCGTCTACGTGCGATTGTAACTCGTGATAAAAATGATGCGGTTTTATTAGAAAAGCGTGCTTCTTTATTACGATACGATTCGGTTCATGGAGATTTTGAAGGTTCGGTTTCTGCCGATCCAGAAAACAACGCTTTAATTATTAACGGAACTACTGTGTACATTATTTCAGCTAATTGTCCAGAAGAAATTGATTATACCGAATACGGAATAAACGACGCGTTAGTTATTGATAATACAGGTGCTTTTACAACCGCAGAAGCTTTAGCAAGACACCTAACTTCTAAAGGTGCAGATAAAGTATTATTAACCGCACCAGGAAAAGGAGTGCCAAATATCGTTTATGGTGTAAATCATGAAGATTATAATCCAGATGATGTGCATATTTTTTCTGCCGCCTCATGCACCACAAACGCCATTACACCAATTTTAGCCGTTGTTGAGGAAACTTTAGGAGTAGTAAAAGGACATTTAGAAACCATTCACGCGTATACAAACGACCAAAATTTGGTTGATAATATGCACAAAAAATACCGTCGTGGAAGAGCTGCGGGTTTAAATATGGTAATTACAGAAACTGGTGCAGGAAGTGCCGTAGCTAAAGCATTACCTAGCTTAGCGGGTAAATTAACCTCCAACGCTATTCGAGTTCCTGTACCAAATGGTTCATTAGTAGTATTAAATTTAGAGGTTAGTAGAACAACCTCCGTACAAGAATTAAATAATATAATGAAAACCTATGCCTTGGAAGGCAATTTGGTAGAGCAAATTAAATATTCATTAAACAACGAATTGGTTTCTTCTGATATAGTCGGAACTGCACAACCAGCAATTTACGACAGTAATGCAACGATTGTTTCTGGAGATGGAAAAAACATTGTATTATATATTTGGTATGATAATGAATACGGTTATAGTCATCAAGTAATTCGTTTGGCAAAATATATTGCTAAAGTTAGACGTTATGTTTATTATTAGTCGGTAACAAAATGAAATTAAAAATCCGTCCCGATAACTTCGGAACGGATTTTTTTGTATAAATTATTTTATTCAGATTTCTTTTGTGTGATATAATAAATTGGAATTCCTAATAACACAATTCCTAAACCTAAGCCTGTGTTTTTGGTGTCATAAATTAATAATATTACACTGATAATAGAAATCAATGTAATATATAATATTGGAACAAATGGATAACCAAAAGCTTTATAAGGCCTTGGTGTATCAGGTTCTTTTTTCCTAAGAATAAAAATTCCGTAAATAGTTAAAACATAAAATAATAAGTTAGCAAAAGTGGCATACGTTAATAAATCGCCATATTTTCCAGACAAACACAACACAGATGCCCAAATACATTGCATCCAAAGTGCTTTTTCTGGCACTTGATTTTTATTTAACTCACCAGCACTTTTAAAAAACAACCCATCTTTGCTCATCGCATAAAACAAGCGTCCTCCAGCTAGAATTAGACCCGAATTACAACCAAAAGTAGAAATCATAATTAAACCTGCCATTATAAAAACACCCGCATTCCCAAATATTACAGAAGCAGCACTTGCGCCTAATCTATCTTCGTTAGCATATTTAATACCTTGCCCTAAAAAGTCATTAGCTAATGGGTTTCCATCTAAAGGTAATAATGAAAAATAAGCTAAATTGGCTAATAAATAAATGATTGTAACGATTAGAGTTCCTAAAAATAAACTTTTGGGAATATTTTTCTGAGGTTCTTTAATTTCTCCCGCGATAAAAGTAATGTTATTCCAAGCGTCAGAGGAAAACAACGAATTAATCATAGTGAAGCCCAACATCCCTATTATTGCAAAGCCAGTTAATACTTCTGTCGTGATTTTACCATCCACAACTGTTGTTTTAGATGCTGCCCACATATCTGTAAAATTATTGGCTAAAGTGTCGGATTGTAGACCAATATATAAACCAAAAACAATTAAAGCAAATAAAGCAAACAATTTAGCTGCTGTAAAAATAAATTGCAAATTTTTCCCTGTTTTTACACCTTGATTATTTATTATTGTTAGCACAACAATACTCAAAATAGCTAAAAGTTGTTGGTATTGAATTTTATAAGTTCCAATTTCTAATATATTTTCGCTTAAAGCTGGAAAAAAAATAGCGGTGTATTTAGCAAATGCAACTGCTACAGCTGCAATTACTCCAGTTTGAACCACTGCAAAAACAGTCCAACCGTATAAAAACGACATCATTTTGCCATACGCACGCTGAATGTAAACATATTGTCCTCCTGCTTTTGGCATCATTCCAGCTAATTCGCCGTAACTTAAAGCTGCAGCAAGCGTTAAAAACCCAGTTAAAACCCAAGCTAATAAAATCCAACCCGCTCCACCAATATCTCTGGCCATTATTGAGGTAACAATAAATATTCCAGAACCAATCATTGAACCTGCCACTAAACTAGTCGCATTTAATAATCCCAATTCTTTTTTAAATTCAGTTTTATTTTCCATATATAAATTATAGTTTCGTTAAAGATAAAAAAAGAAATTTAGGAAAATAAAAAAAGGGGTAAAATTATAAATCCTACACCTTTTTCTATTCTACAATACGTTTTATCTTTTATAATTCTGTTTTTTTACCCATTCAGCATATTTTGCAGCCACCTTTAAATGCGCACTAAAGTCCGTAGCGAATTCGTGGTAGCCAAATCTTTCTACACTGGCACAAAAATATAAGTAATTGTGTTTTTCTGGATTTAAAACTGCATCAATTGCCGATACATCTGGCATAAAAATAGGTCCTGGAGGCAAACCTTCATTTTTATAAGTGTTGTATGGCGAATTTACTATTAAATCGTTATGCATTACCCGTTTTACAACTAAGTTCCAATCATTTGATTTTTGTTTTAAAGCAAAAATTACTGTCGGATCAGCTTGTAATGGCATATTTTTGTTTAATCGATTTAAGTATACTCCTGCAACTTTTGGTCTCTCATCAGCTTTTGCCGTTTCTTTGTGAACAATTGAAGCTAATGTATATACTTGGGCTGGCGATAGATTTAATGCTTTTGCTTTCGCTAATCTTCCATCATTCCAAAATCTTTTATATTCTTTTGTAAGTTTCTCTGAAAGTTCTTCAGGTGAAGTATTCCAATAAAATTCGTAGCTATTCGGAATAAAAAACGACATTATATTGTCTTTATTCAAACCATTTTCTTTTAGAAAAGTATCGTTTGTGAAAATTTCATTCAATTTTGTTGTATCTGGTTCTATTTGAGAGGCAATTCTCACAAATAAATCTTGTACTTTTTCTTGATTATTGAAGGCTAATTTTACAGGAATATTCAATCGCAAGGCACGAACAATACTAAAACTGCTCATTCCTTTTTTTAATAAAAATTTACCTGCTTTCACATTAGAGTTATAGTCTCTTTTTGATGCTACCCAATCAATTTTAGATTGATTTTCAATATATGGAGCTAAAATTTTCTTTATATCTTCGTATTTTGAATCAGTTGGTACATAAACATATACTTCCTCTACTTCAAATTTTGTATTTCCTGTAAAAGCCTTATTGATTATATATCCACCACTAATAATTATTATTGCAGCTCCAATGCTAATGATTCTTATGAATAATTTTTTTGCTTCCAAAATTTTTATTTTACGTTTATAAATTGAAAAAGTACTTCATCTACGAATGTACCATTTATTTTACTCCAGTCTTTTTTTATGCCTATTTTCTGAAAACCAAAATTACTAAAAAGCTGTAAACTAGCTTCATTATTTATGGTAATATTTGCAAATAATTGATGTAAATTTAAATGTGTGAAAGCATAATTTGAGAGTAATTGCAAGGTTTCTTTTCCAATACCTTGATTTCTAAAGTTTTCCGAAATTAAAATTCCAATTCCAGCACGACTGTTTTTGGCATCAAAATCAAACAAATCTATG
>NZ_JBIPMS010000165.1:0-2856 GCF_044368995.1 Flavobacterium sp.
CTGGCAATATTATTGTATTTAATTTTCAAATTTTCATACCAATCAGGATTACAAACAAGTTTAAAAGAATCTAAATCGAAATACAAAGTAGCCAACTGGATATTAGAATTGGCGAAAAATAATTTTAGCTTTAAAAATCCAAATCATCTTGAATTTGCTTTAGAAAAGAATAATAGTTTAGTAACAAAATATTTAGGTTACAGAGAAAAACATTTTAGTGTAATAAAAAGACAATTTTCGCAACTATTAATTTTTAAAGCATTAATTACTTCGAGTTTACTTCTTATTGGCGGATTTTTAGTAATCAATCAGCAAATGAATATCGGGCAATTTGTGGCTGCAGAAATTATTATTTTATTGGTAATTAATTCTGTTGAAAAAATAATTTTAGGTTTAGAAACATTTTACGATGTGCTAACTTCTGTTGAAAAAATTGGACAAATCACCGATTTAGAGCTAGAACCTTCAGATGAATCTTCAATTGAAAATAATTCTTGTTTTTCTAATTTATCTATTACTTTGGAAAATGTTGAATTTAAATTTGAGTTTGAAAATGAAAATGTGTTAGAAAATATTGACCTAGAAATAAATCAAGGCGAAAGAATTATAATTGAAGGAGAAAACGGTTCGGGAAAAACAACTTTAATTAGATTGTTAAGTGGTTTATTACAACCAACAAAAGGTCATTTTATTATCAATGACGATACTTATAACAAAGTAAACATAAACGATTATCGCAAACATTTTGGAAGTATTATTTATGGCGAATCGCTATTTGAAGGCACAATTTTAGACAACATTACATTTAATCAAAAAACAGAAAAAAGTGTGTTAAAATGGGCTTTAGACGGTGTAGATTTAACCTCATTTATTAAAACATTGCCTTTAGGATTACAAACACCAATAACTTCAGATGGCAAACAGCTTTCATCATCAAATATGCAAAAAATATTAATTGCAAGAAGTATTATAAATCAACCAAGAATTTTATTTTTTGAAAATGCTTTAGACAAAACAGATACAGAAACCGCCAAAAAAATTATTGATTTCTTATTACATAAAGATCAAAAATGGACCATAATAGCCGTTTCTAAAAATGCTCATTTTAAAGAAAAATGCAACCGAGTTATCACGTTAAGTGAGGGTAAAATTAGTAACGATTTAAAAAAAATATAATTATGCTAAATATTTCAAATAAAAACAGCATACCAGTTTCTAATTTAGAAAAACATAGTGCCGTACAACAACTTAACAATAGCAAGCATTATAAAATACTAAACAAAATATTAGTTATTTTTTCAGTAGTATGTGTAATTGTTATATTCTTGCCTTGGACACAAAACATATCTGGTTCTGGTGCGGTAACAACTTTAAAACCAAATCAACGACCTCAAACTATTCAATCCTTAATTTCGGGAAGAATTGAAAAATGGTATGTTAATGAAGGTGATTATGTTGAAAAGGGAGATACTATATTATTTATATCGGAAATTAAAGAAGATTATTTAGATCCAAATTTAGTTGAAAATACAGGTAATCAAATGAAAGCAAAGGAAAATGCTGTACGTTCTTATGCAGATAAAGTAATTGCTTTAGAAGATCAAATGGGCGCTATTCAGAACGAAAAAAATCTAAAATTACGACAAGCACAAAATAAATTAAAACAAGCTTACTTAAAAATTCAAAGTGATAGCATCGATTTTGAAGCAAGTAAAACCCAACTCAAAATAGCCCAAACACAATATAAACGTTCTGTAAGCCTAGAAAAAGAGGGATTAAAAGCTATGACCGATGTTGAAGAAAAACGATTAAAATTACAAGAAACTGAAGCAAAAATTATCACGCAAGAAAACAGATATATCACAAGTAAAAATGAAGTGTTAAATGCAACAATGGAACTCAACCGAATTAGGGCCGAATATGCTGAAAAAAACGCCAAAGCAAGCAGCGATAAACAAACTGCCTTAAGTGTACAATTTGACACCGAAGCTCAAGTAAATAAACTTAAAAACCAATATAGTAATTATAAAATTCGTAATGGCATGTACTACATAAAAGCACCACAAAGTGGTTATATAAACCGAGCATTAAAATCTGGATTAGGTGAAAACATTAAAGAAGGTACACCAATTGTAAGCATAATGCCAGCAAAATATGATGTTGCCGTAGAAACGTATGTTTCGCCAAATGATTTTCCTTTAATTCAAAAAGGTGAAAAAGTACGTATTTGGTTTGACGGTTGGCCAACAATTGTATTTTCAGGATGGCCAAATTTATCCTACGGAACTTTTGGTGGAAAAATTGTTGCTATTGAAAATTTTATTTCTGAGAATGGAAAATACCGAATTTTAATTGCACCTGATGAAACTGACAAACATAAATGGCCAAAACAATTAAGTATGGGATCTGGAGCACAAACTATGGCACTATTAAATGAAGTTCCTATTTGGTTTGAAGTATGGCGAACGCTTAATGGGTTTCCACCAAACTATTACAAAACAACTAAAGAAAAAAGTAAAGATGTTTCTGAAAAATAATACAAAAATGAAGACCTTTTATTTATTATTCTTTTTCGCTGTTAATTTTGTAAATGCTCAAGTAACCAGAGAAATGTCCTTTAATGAGTATTTGGCAATGGTGAAAAAATTTCATCCTTTAGTGAAAATTGCAGATTTGGAAATTTCGCAAGCACAATCAAATTTATTAATGGCTCGAGGTGCTTTTGATCCAAAATTAGAAGCAGATTTTAACAATAAAGAATTTAACGATAAAAAATATTATTCCGTTTTTAATGGTGGATTTAAAATTCCAACTTGGTACGGAATTGAATTTAGTGGGGGTTTTGAAAGTAATGAG
>NZ_JBIPMS010000166.1:0-2854 GCF_044368995.1 Flavobacterium sp.
TTTCGGGCAAAGGACGCACTTGAAGATATTTAGAATTTGAAACAATTTCTCTTCGGGCTACATCAAATTCTGGGTCGCCAAAAAAGTCTACATCGCCGGTTGGATAACTAATATTTAAATCTAATGTTATAGGCGATATATCTAATTTCCCTATTTTTTGTGGATACAATATGGCTTTTTTGAATATTTTCGATTTGTAAACTCTATTGTTCACTACCGCGCGTTCCCATCCACCTGAGACATCTTCCGTTTGACTCCAAAAATGATTAAATTTTGTAACCATGTTTTTATTTAGCTCGATTTCTAAATTGGGTGCCAAATAAATACGATAAAACACCTCAACTGGTTCATTTACAAACGCTATAGTTTTATTAACTTCTACATCAATAAACAATAAATTATTTGCGCCAGAAATGGATTTACTTACTGTTACGGGTTTTGATACGTTTGTTGAATTTTGATTTCTCTGTATGGCATCGGCCGCTTTTTCATTTGAAACAGTAACAGTAACAGATTTAGATGTATATGTTTTGCGATTAAATTTAATAGTTGCGGGAGAAATAATTAAACTTCCGGCTTTAGCGGCTTGAATTACATAAGTATATACTTGTTGTATGGCGTAATCACCATTACTATATTCTTCATTGGAGGAAACGTATGAGCCACCCTTGTTAAACCCATTAAAATTTGGCGGTGTAAAGTTTGTGCCTTCTTCGTTAAAAATATAAGTAACCTGAATCACTTCACCAATTTTAAGGTTCGTTTTTTCTGCTTTTACCTCTAATTTTACCTGTGAAAAGGAAAGAAAAGGGAAAAGCAATAAGGTTACTATTGTTTTTATTTTGTTGTTCATTTTACCAATCTTTTTCTGTGCTAATTGTGTTTGTTTTTGTTTTGTTTGCGTTTACTTTTTCTTGTACTTTTTTTTCCGCATTGCTAATTGCTTTTAGCACGTTATCCATTCGTTGTTTGTTGGCGCTTGGTTTTTTGGTTTGGGTCTTTTCTTTTTGGTTTGAATTGTCTTTGTCTTTTTGTTTTTTGTTTTCCTTATCTTTTTTATTTTTTTTAGGGCTTGGTTTTGGCGGATATTTCTTTAATAATTTTTTTGCTAACGCTAAATTGTATCTGGTTTTTTCATCATTTGATTTGGCTTTTAAAGCATTTTTGTAAGATGCGACTGCTAATTTGTAATTTTTGTCTTGCATGTATGCATTTCCTAAATTATGAAATGCTTTGTGTTTTTGCAAGTTGTTTTTTGCAATTAAAGCGGCATTTTTATAATTTGTTATGGCTTCACCATACTTTTTATTTTTATAAATGGTGTTGCCTAAATTGTATTCCGCTTGTTGTTCTTGCGTTTTTTCTTTAGCTTTTATGGTTCGCAATTCTTTTTCTTTTTGTTGAAAATTTGCTGTCTTTTTCTCTTGTGTCAATGCGGTTGTCGAAACAAAAAATAAAATAAAAACTACGTTCATTCGTTTATTTTGAAACCAATATTTTATGTTAAAATTAGTGTTTATCATAAAAAACTCTAATAGTAATAACAAAAACGCAATACCTAAAAACCACTGAAATTGCGATTGCTTTTGCGCCACTTGTTGGGCATTAAATTCTTGTTGTTTTACAGATGCTAATGCCAATTTTATAGTAGCAATCACTTTTGAAATTTGTGAATCATTACAATAAATTCCTTTGGTTTCCGAAGCAATTTTTTGTAACACCTCTTCGTTTAATTTCGTAGTTACAACTTGTCCGTTTTTGTCTTTTTTTACTTGTTGAAAACCCAATTCATCTACAAATTTAATTGTGCCGCCAGTTAAAGTTCCAATACCAACTGTAATTATTTTTACATTTTTTTCTTTAGTTAATTTCGACACGTCAAAAGAAGTATTTTCGTGATCTTCACCATCTGAAAGTAAAATAATAGCTTTACCTGAAGTTGGGTTGTCGAAGAAAGCTACACTGGTTTCAATGGCACTTTCAATAGCCGTTCCTTGAGAAGAAATGATATCTGTATTGATACTTTGTGTAAACATTTTTGCCAATTCATAATCCGTTGTCATAGGCAAAATAGGATAAGCACTTCCGGCGTATGCTACAATCCCAATTCTGTCGCTGCCAACAGAATTGATAATTTGGGTCATTATCTGCTTGGATTTTTCCAGTCGGTTGGGCTGAATGTCTGCGCACAACATGCTTTTTGAAACATCTATGGCAAATACTATTTCTACTCCTTTTGCAGGAACAGTTTCTGCTTTTGAACCCAATTTAGGATTCACCAAGGCTAAAACAATAAAAAAAACAGCCATTATTTGTAGCATAAATTTAATACGCGAGGTCTGTTTTGACGAATTTACAAGTAGTTTTTCAAGGGCTTGTGGCTCACTAAATGCCGTTTGTTTTTCCATTTGCCATTTTATATAGGCTTTCTGTGCTACCAATCCAATTGGAATTAGCAACAGTAAAATAAAATAATATGGCGATTCAAATTCAAACATTAGATAAAACTTTTAAATAGCGTTCGGCTTAAAATCATTTCTAGCACTAGAAAAAACAATCCTATTAGCAACCAAACACGAAATTGTTCATCAAAAAGCAGCAATTGATTTTCTATAATTTTAGATTTTTCTAAACCGTCAATTTCATCATAAATGGCTTGTAATTTGGTGTTGTCAGTCGCTCTAAAATATTTTCCTTTGGTTATTGCTGCTATTTCTTGTAAAATTTTCTCGTCTATTTCCACTTTTTGAGGTTGAAAAACAATGTTTCCGTTACTGTCTTTCGCTACGGGAAAATTAGCCATTCCGTTCGTTCCAACGCCTACTGTGTAAACTTTTATGCCGAAATCTCTAGC
>NZ_JBIPMS010000072.1:0-8364 GCF_044368995.1 Flavobacterium sp.
AAAAAAAAACATCTCAACTAATGTGAGATGTTTTTGTTTTGTATTGCATTGTAAAATTTTACTATAAATAAACTTGTAATAGCGCCTAAAGCATTTGCTACAATATCATACCGATCAAAAACCCTGTTTTTTGTAAACTTTTCTTGTAAGAATTCAATACTAATTCCTAAGCATAGCGCCATGAATAGCACAATTAAAAAATAACGTAACGAAATGTGTTTGATACTTTTTATCCACAAAAAAACAAATACAAAATAAAATATAAAATGTATTATTTTGTCAATATTATCAATAGGTATTGAAGGTAGACTTGGCACATCGTTTAAACACAAATAAAAAATTAAAAGTGTCCAAAAAATGGCGCTTATTTTAAAAAAATTATGCCCCAATAAGTGCTGCATAATCCTCACTTGATAGTAAATGTGCTATTTCAGAAGCATCGGATATTTTTACTTTTACCATCCATCCTGCGCCGTAGGAATCAGAATTTACAGCTTCTGGATTACTTTCTAAATTGTCATTAAATTCTATAATTTCTCCACTTAATGGCAAAAATAAATCTGAAACCGTTTTAACTGCTTCCACAGTACCAAAAACCTCATCTTTTGCTAATGTTTGGTCTAACGTTTCTACTTCAACGTAAACAATATCACCTAATTCTTTTTGTGCAAAATCAGTAATTCCTACAGTTGCTACATCGCCATTAATTGAAACCCATTCGTGGTCTTTTGTGTACTTTAAATTCGCTGGTATATTCATCTTATTAATTGTGTTTTATTTTTTACAAATGTAATTTATATTCTTTAAAGTCGCAAATTGTTAAGTCATAATGTCGTAAAGTCGAAAGTCTTAAAGTGATTGACATGATGACTTTCGACTTTACGACTTTATGACTTTATGACTAATAATTAGTTTCCGAAATTATATCGCAGGGTAAATCCTGAGCGGATATTTGTTAAAGGAAAAGCCGTAGATATAACTGCTTTAGAAAACTGGTGATCATAAAAGAAAATAGCTGTAAAATTCTTGCTGAAAGAATAATCTGCTGTTAATTTAAATGACCAAATATTTTGACCGCCGCCTAGTTGATTATTATTATAATCTAAATACCGAACAATTGTCATGTTTTTACGTAATGTAAAATCAGCTTTTAGATTGATGTCACTTTTAATCATTCCTTGAGCGTTATCTGCTAATTTCGAATTAATTTGTACGCCTTTAATTCTGTATCCTAAACGAACGGTGTAGTCATTTCCTTGCACTTCGGTTAATAAGTTATTATCGAAACTCATGTTTAAACTTCTGTCTTTTTTAACTTCAGCCATCACATTAAATGAATTTTTCAACTCAAAACTAACATTAATTAACGGGTTAAATTGCTCTGTTAAATTGACATTTGAAGTAATGACTTCTGGAAACAAATTGCCTTTTGTATCGGTTGGACTAGGATTTAAATTACTTCTAAAAGCGTTCACACTATAACTGGAACGATAACCATGTTGTATAGAGAATTTTTTGAAATTATCTTTAAACCAAGCCATCTTCATAAATCCCGTATATTTCAATGTCCAGTTTGGCAACGGGAAGTTAGAAAACAACCCAGTTTGCACCTTAGCAGTTTGTACTCCTGCATAAGCAGATAAAAAGGCCGGTACTAAAACACGCTGACTATTTTTTCCAAAACCGGTAGGATAACCATCTAATTCTCTTGGGAATGATGTAGTGCCATAATATGCTTCTGCCAAGCGATCCGCTATTGCAAAACGATTTTTACGGAATCTTTCAAAAATTTCTGATTCATTTTCATCACTCGCTTTGAAAGCAGTTTTAATCATTACAGTAGAAATACTGAAGTTTCCAGTACTAAAAGGGGCTCTTGATTGGTAATTTCCACCAACAGCGTCATATTGTTCTGAATAATTTTCTGTGATATTTCTTTCCGCATTTATGTCGATTCCTAAGTCGGGAATCAATTCTATTCTAGCAGTATAATCTAATTTTTTTGATTTAATTTGAGAATAACTTTGATTAAACTCAGGATAATTTGTCAAATAACCCATTTTTGCAGCTTCGTATCTTATATCGGATTGATCTCCAAAAATAAACCCTAAACTTGGTTTAGAACTTCCGAAAAATCCTAAACCTGGCAAATAACCTGGTAAAAGCGTCCCCCCCGATTCTGAATAATTTACTTGAATGTTTTTAACAGCAGTTAATAATCCAATACCAAATTTAGCAAATGCATTTCTTTCTTCCGTTTGTGGCTGTTTTGGTGCTGTATTGGTAACTTTTTCACCTGGTTTTGGCGGCGCTTTTTTAGTAGTTGCAGGTTGTTTTTTCTGTTTTTTAGCGGTTAAACCAATGTATTTATAAAAGATATTCATATCTAATCCGGCATTTATTTTATGCGAATTAGCATTTTGAATGGTGTTTCCTAATTGATACGTAGTTCCGTCTAACGCTTGAAAAGTTGAAAACGCATCTGAAGCACGTTGCCAACTGTAATCACCTGTGTATACATAAGAAGTTTTAATAAAACTTAAAGCTGGAATTTTATTAATTGGCAAGTCGTAATTAGCCGTTATTTGTTGGTTGTGCGTGTTTGCTGTACCAAAATTCCAATAATCGTTCCAAATATCTAAATCGTTAATTGGGTTATTTTGTGTGTCAAAATAATTACGAACTATGTTATTATTAGCAGCTGTGTAATTTAATTTTAAGGATTTTGTGATTGGAAAATTTACGCCATACTGATAATTGAAAAAATAATTTCTTCTATATAGCGGATCCAAACCTATACCTTGAACATCAATTAATCTGAATTGTTGGCGATTAAATTGTCTGGTAATATTAGAATTAAACGTAACGTTACTTGGCAAAAAGTTGAAATTAAAATCGCTTATTGCTTTATAATAGCCGTTTTTCTTGAAAAATTTATTCTTCTTGAAAGGTTCTATAGATTTTGCTTTAAATGAATAGGCGTAATCTAAAGAAGTTTTTTGTTGTTGGTCTACCAAATTTTGTACTTGGTAATCGTGATGTAACATTTCGTTAAAAGAATAAGAAAGTGTAATATTTTCTACATCATAAAAATGTTGTTTTTGTTTGTCACCTCTATCTTTTTTTACACCGATGAAGTTAACACTAGTTCGTTTTGTATAATCTATGGCACGATTTTGAATTTCTGCTTTTTTATCTTGATTTGATTCGGCAGCTACGACTTCGTTTAATTCTAAATCTTGAAATAGAGGATCGTATTTTGGTGTGATTATTTGTTCGCCTACAGCATAATTGAAAGGTAGATTCAATTTCCATTTTTTTGGTAAAATTTGACCCACATTAAAATTTGATACGATGTCGTATTGTTTTACATCTTCTCTGCTTCTTTCGTTAGGACCTTGTTCTAATGCGCCAAAACCAATGGTGCTTATACGTCCCGTTGCTGAAAAAGTGGCGAAATCGGCAATATTTGTATCTAAATTGGCCACTGCAGCATAACCGCCTTTGTTGTCGATTTCTGACATACGCAATTCGTTGAACCAAACTTCCCCTCTTAAAGGTCCAGTAGCTGAAGGGTTTGGATTTTTTACTCCAATCATTAACGTTCTCACTTGCCCAAAATTTGGATTTCCTTTAATTCCAATATTTAACCTGCTTTTTGAGGAACCTAATGCACTTTCATTTAAAAAAGCAATTCCGTTAGCGTCTGGAACAATTGAACCATCACCAGCAATATTTAAACTTTTAATTTTAGATAATAAGGCCAAAGACAATTCAATTTCGTTATCTGCTAACCAAATATCTTCTGCTGTTCTGGCACTTAAAGAACTTACTCTTAACGGCATTTCAATTTGATAGAAGTTATCGGTAAAATCATTTCCTAATCGAATGAAAGCAACTAATTCGTCATCTTTTAAATCTGTACCATTTCCTAAATCAGATTTTAAAGGCTCTGCGTGTAAAAACATGCGTAGTTTTTTGTATTGACGCATATCCACATCTACATTTTTAAAAACACCTCTTGCATCATTTTCTTCTAATCCGCCTAAACCTAAATTTGCAGGATCTTTTTTATAAATTCGTAATGATAAAGACTGTTCATTTTGATTGATAACCGTATTGTTATTATATAATTGCTCTCTATCAACTCCCGGAGGAGCCACGTAAGGAATAGGGCTTCTGTTGGCGTTTTCTTGAATATTAACTGCTACTACATCAAAACCAGTATCGTCATCAGATACATTGGCATCTAATGCGTCTAGCGTATACACAAATCTTCTCCATTCGCCTCGAACTAAATCTAAAGTCCCTAAACGAAGCGTTACTTCATCCTTAAAACCAGATAAAAACATTCTCATAAATCGAATGGTTCTAAAATCGGTAATTGGACCTTCAATATTAGCAGCAGTTGCTTCTAAAATTGGGATTTTATATTGCACCCATCTAACTGGAATAGCATTTCCATTTGGCACAGCTGCTGTAGTAGTTAAAACATCAGAAACATAATTTTGTCCCACAACTGGATTTGGAGCAACTGGAATATTAAATTTATAATAGGCATTTATCGTATTCATGGTATTGTCCCTATTTAAATCTTCAACATCTGGTACGGTTGAATTTCCTCTATTGGTATCTGTTACTGTAATGGGCGAATTTCCTTCTAGTCCGTTATAATTTTTATAGCGATCTAAAATGGTTCCCGTAGTATTTAAATAATATTGATAATTATCTGCTGAAGCATCAGCAAAAGCCGCAAAAGCTGGGTGCTTAATTTTTTCTTCCGCATCATTTAAACCATTTAAACCAACATCCTGAACCCCTCTATTGGCTTCATTGGTATCAAAAGCATAAATTAAAGATTGCGAAGCAGGCACTTTACCCCAGTTTGTAGCATATGTTGGCTGAGTGCCACCATTTTCTGGCAAGCCATTTTCATATAATTTTCTACCGTCTTTTAAAATATCTTCACTAATTTCTCCTAAATTTAAGGTTAATGTTCCTGTATTTGACGGATTCGTAACATCTGTAGTAGTTCCGAAATAAGGATCCATCATCCAAAACTGCACATATTCTACGTTAGATTGTTCAAAATTTGTAGTATTGATGGCGCGCATGATCCCCCCCCAATTATTTGGAGCGTCAATAGCCGGAAATTGGTTATTTGCAGCGGCAACAGGATTGTAATTATATGGTCCACGTTCTTTTGGATAATAGGTTAAATCTAATGTGTTTATTACATTAGTTTGCCCTTGAGGAATATCGATATTTGGAAATAATTCCTGACTAAAAATTCTTCTGGTTTTATTGGTAGAAATATCATTATCATCAATTCCTGCAGGCTTGTTCACATAAAAAAGCGGGTCAATATTATACCAAGATAATTTGGCTCTTTTGTACCCATATACTCGGTCATCTTCATTTAATTCCCCGCCAAAACCTATTGGCGTACTCGCTAACGACCAAGCCAAAGGCGATTTTAAATCGATATTAGATTGAGATCCTTCAAAATCATCTATGTAGGAAGTAGGTTCGCCATTAAAATCCGCAGCTTTTGGAGCATTAGGAAATAAATAAGCAAATTCTCCTCTGAAAGAAAGATTTGATGGTGCTTCTGTTTCAATGTTTGGTAATTTATTTACCAACCTTGTTAAAAAAGGAACTTCTGTTGAAAAATTAGTGTTTAAACCAACTATTGTATTATTTACAGATTCTTGATTGTAATCGGCTTTTTGCGTAAAAGGTCGTTCTGTCATTTTCAAGAATGTCGCACCTAATAAAAACTTCTCATTAAATTTATGCTCTACATTTAAACCATAAAATCGTTTGGTTTGTTGTCCGAAAACCGAATTATTTTCTAATGATACATTTATTGGTGTGTTAGACGCCATTAAAGACGGATCTAAAATTTGTACCTTACCAGCTTGGTAATTAACGGTATAATCTACCCCTTCTACTAAAACTCTACCGCCTGCTGTAACCACAACACTTCCTTGAGGCACATTAAAAGCGTTTAAAGAAATACCATCACCTGCAGAAGATTTAAAACTTCCTTTTAATTTAAATTTATTTTTTGAACTCTCTTGTAAAGCGGCAGCTTGTGTAGATTTATATAACGTTCTGAAAACGTATTTTGATTGATTAGAGTTGTATGAAAGTGGTGTGTCATAATCTTCCGTTAAGGTAGTAACATCTAATTTATTGAATAAGTGTTTTCCAAATGGTTCTACCGTAGTGAAAATAATTCTTCCGTATTGAGAATCGACAGTTATACCTGGATAAAAATCGAAAAATCCATCGCCATTTGGTTGTGGATCATTCGTAAAGTTTAACTTATCTAAATTGAAAACCTTTAATAGAGTTGTATTGGCCACATTTGAAGGCAGCGCATCTATACCAGATTGCGTAATGTAATTTAAAGGTGAAGGATCTTGATACAAGATGTTAAATTTAAAATCTTGTTGTTGCAATTGGTTTCCACCTGGAATTTGATAGATGTTTTTCATCATTAAATCCCAACTTGGTTCACTTACATTGATTAAACTTCCTTTCAACATTTTTAAAAGTAATGCTTGCGTGGTTGGCACACCCGCTGGATCAACTGTAGTAGATTCTAAACCATCATTTGCAAATTCCCCAACTTGGTATACGTCTCCCCCTATCGTATATTGATACGCTACAGCCAAAACCTCATCATTTTGTAATTTCTGATTTAAGGAAATATACCCTAATTGCGGGTGAAAAGTATATTCTGTAGTCGCTAATTTTCTTGCGTTTTCTAATTTCGAATAATCAATACCTTCTGAAAAGGTACTTGAAGTATTGGCAACTAAATTAAAACCTGTTGATGCAGTGGCAATTTCCCTAATTGCAGGCGTTAAAAAACTCCCCGCTTGTCCTATTGCAGCTGGATTGAACTTGTTATTTTTATTATCTGTTGGTGAATTAATTGGCTCACTAAAAAAAGTAGGATTTAAAGTTAAATCAGTTCCTACCACTTCATTATCTGGCGTAGTAGTTAATTGTGATTCTCCTAAATCTTGTAAAGCAATTATGTTTCTTAAATTGTTATCTGTATTGGTAACTCTGTTTTGCTTATTGGTAATCCAAACTTCAATTCTGGTGATTTTTGCACGAGAATCAATTACTGGATAATTTCTTAAGGCATTGTCATAATTATTTCTAAAATATTGTGATAAGAAATAATGCTTATCCGAATCGTAATCTAAGGCAAAAAAGTCAAACTCTTGAATGGTTCCTCCACCTTGAGTGGTTATAGATTTTGATTGCGATTTTTGTTCGGAAAATACCCCTGTGAAAGTAGTTTTTCCAAATTGAAATTGTGCTTTTACTCCAAACAAACTTTGTGCGCCACGTATTAAAGAATTTGAAATAGGGAAACTTACATTTCCTACTTCAATTTTCTGCAAAACATCATCTTCTGTTGGTGCGTAATCTAATTTTATTAAATTTTGAAAAGCGAACGTCGATTGGGTGTCATAATTAATATTTACATTCAATCTTGTCCCCACTTTACCTTGTAACCCCATTGAAATTCGTTGATTGAAATCAAAGGCGGTGGTTTTTCTATTTCTAGGCGAAAAAGAAGGATTATCTTGTTTAGTAAATCGTATGCCTAAATCTACTTCTACAGAACCGCTTGGTTTTACATCAATAGTATTACCACCAAAAATGGCTTCAAAAAATTTGTTATTTACATAGAATCTTGGTAATAAGTTTTTTCTTGCTTCTTCAGAATCTGCTCTTTTTCCGTCAACGGCATTTTGTTTGTCTTGGAAATACTTCCTCATGGTTTCTTTTAAAACCAATTTTTCGTATTGTTCTGGAGTTAAAATTAAAGGATAATTAATGTTAAAACCATCTACAGAAGCCGTGTAAATATATTTATTAGAAATAGGATCATAAGTATAGCCATCAATAATGCTTTTAGGATTAGGCAAAGAAATTTGACCCAAACTATATCCTTTTTTTATTGAATCTTGCGCTTTAACTGGTGTTGTTTGTGCTAAATTATGCACACTAAAAAACATCATAAAAATTACAATGCTTGTTCTTGAAACTATATTTTTAAGTAATTTTTTCAAATTATAATACTTTTAATGCTTGTTTTATTAATTCCTCGACAGTGGCTGCTGGCGAATTAACAATAATTTTTTCTACTACTTTTTCGGCGTTTTTTCTAATATATCCCAAAACTTCTAAAGCAGATAACGCTTCTTCTTTGTTTGTATTGTATAAACTTCCCGAAATTTCTTCAATTGCATATATTTTTAATACTTTATCTTTAATGTCTAAAATTACACGTTGTGCCGTTTTTAAACCAATTCCTTTAATCGATTGAACGGT
>NZ_JBIPMS010000013.1:0-27893 GCF_044368995.1 Flavobacterium sp.
AAGCAGTTGCTTACCGTGAAGTATCTTTATTATTAAGAAGACCTCCAGGTCGTGAAGCATATCCAGGAGACGTTTTCTACTTACACTCTCGTTTATTAGAAAGAGCTTGTAAAGTAATTAATGATGACAATATTGCTAAAAATATGAATGATTTACCAGATTCTTTAAAAGGAATTGTAAAAGGTGGTGGTTCATTAACAGCGTTGCCAATTATCGAAACACAAGCGGGTGACGTTTCTGCATATATTCCAACAAACGTAATTTCTATTACTGACGGACAAATTTTCTTAGATGGAGATTTATTCAACTCTGGAGTTCGTCCTGCAATTAACGTAGGTATTTCGGTATCTCGTGTAGGAGGTAATGCGCAAATTAAATCAATGAAAAAAGTAGCTGGAACTTTAAAATTAGACCAAGCACAATTCCGTGAATTAGAAGCTTTCGCGAAATTTGGATCTGACTTAGACGCAGTTACTTTAAATGTAATTGAAAAAGGTAAACGTAACGTAGAAATCTTAAAACAAGGTTTAAATAGTCCGTTTGCTGTTGAAAATCAAGTAGCAATTATTTATGCTGGAACAAAAAACTTATTAAGAAATGTTCCTGTAAATAAAGTAAAAGAATTTGAAAAAGATTACATTCAATTCCTAACTTTAAAACATAAAGACGTTTTAGATGCATTAAAAGCGGGTAAATTTGATGATAATATCACAAGTGTACTAGAAGCTGCTGCAAAAGAAATTTCTGCAAAATACTAATTAATTTTCGATTAGCCAATGTGCCTATTATTCAATTAATTGGCACATTGATAATTGTCAAATTGACACATTAATAAAATGGCAAACTTAAAAGAAATACGTAATAGAATTGTATCTGTATCGTCAACGATGCAAATCACTTCTGCTATGAAAATGGTTTCGGCTGCTAAATTAAAAAAAGCACAAGATGCTATTACTGCAATGCGTCCTTATTCTGAAAAATTAACAGAGTTAATTCAAAGTTTAAGCGCTTCTTTAGAAGGTGATGTTGCTGCTAAATACACTACTCAAAGAGAAGTAAAAAAAGTTTTAGTTGTGGCAATTACTTCTAACAGAGGTTTGTGTGGTGCACTTAACAACAATGTCATAAAACAAGTTAGAATTTTATCTGATACCTACGGACACGATAATGTTGGTGTTTTTGCTATTGGAAAAAAAGCAAATGACGGCTTGCATAAATCAAATTATGTTGTAGCTAACAGAAGTGATCTTTATGATGATTTAACTTTCGATAATACTGCTGAAATCGCGCAAGCATTAACGCATTTGTTTTTAGATGGTGAATATGATAAAGTTGAATTGGTTTACAATCAGTTTGTAAATGCAGCTACACAATATGTTGTAAACGAACAATTTTTGCCATTAGCACCAATTAAAGGGTCTGCTGCTATTTCATCCGATTATATTTTTGAACCATCAAAAGAAGAAATTGTATTAGAATTGATTCCAAAATCGTTAAAAACTCAATTGTACAAAGCGGTTAGAGATTCATTCGCGGCTGAGCACGGCGCACGTATGACGGCAATGCACAAAGCAACAGATAACGCAACTGATTTAAGAAATCAATTGAAATTAACATATAACAAAGCACGTCAGGCAGCAATTACTGGAGAAATTTTAGAAATTGTGGGTGGTGCGGAAGCATTAAATAATTAATTTTATTTTCTGTTTTATAACTTCTTAAAGTCCCAATTTATTGGGACTTTTTTATTTATACTAATTCCTAAATTATATTGGATTAAATTTAGTGTTAATTCGTGAAATTGGTGTTGCATTAAATTTTAAATCCTATTAATCAGTTTAATCTGTGGCAAAAAAAATTATATATTTGTATAAACCGATTTGACATGAAAAATATTTTTACTGCGTTACTTTTAATTTTTACTTCTCTTTTAATTTCGCAAAATCTTCAATTAGAAGAAATAATGAAAGGCAATGAGTTCATTGGTCACCAACCTTCCAATCAACGTTGGTCGGTAGATGGGGAAACCATTTATTTTGAGTGGAATTCCACTAATGAATTAGGTGATAAAACCTACTATTGGCAAAAAGGTTTTTCTCAACCAAAATTAGTACCAAAAACGGCATTTACTTTTTCAGATATTCAATTTAAAGGGCAAGGAAAATTTGAAACAGTTTATTATACAAACCAGGGCGCTTTGTTTTCCTATCATAAAAAAACAAAAGAGAACAAGATAATATATCAAACTACTTCAAATATCAATGCTTTGCAAAGAAGTAGTAACCCAGATATAATTTATTTTCAACAAAATAAAAATCTATATCAATTGAACGTAAAGAATTTTCAATTACTTCAACTTACAAATTTTAAATCTGGAACAGCTTCTTCGGATTCCAATAAAGATAATTTTCTAAACCTACAACAAAAAGAATTATTTCAATTTGTAAACGAAGAAAAAGCCAAATCGGATTGGAATAAAACACAATCTGAAGATAATAAATTAAAATTCCCTTCCGATATTTTTTATGGTTCAAATATTTTAGAAGCTATAAAAATTAGTCCAAACGGAAAAATTATAACTTATAACCTATCGGAATATCCAACTGCTAAAGACACAAAAGTTGAAAATTTAATAACTTCTGATGGGTATACAAAGAGTAAAACGGCACGTGAAAAAGTGTCTATAAATAACAATAGCAAACATAAAATGTATGTGTATACTATCGAGAAAGATACTGTGCTGCCAATTTCATTTTCAAATTTAACCGGAATAAAAACCTTTCCAAAATATTATCAAGAATACGATAATTTAAAAAATTTAGAACCTGTAGAAAAAGCAATAACAATGCAGGCGCCAATATACAATGCATCCGGAAATTTAGCAGTTTTTGAAGCAAGAAGCTTAGATAATAAAGACCGCTGGATTCTTCAATTGAACTTAGAAACGGCATCCATTTCGGAAATTGATTACCAACATGATGAAGCTTGGATTGGTGGACCAGGAATACCAGGCTATAATTTCGGTAATGGAACTTTAGGTTTTTTAGCAGATAACAAAACGATTTATTTTCAATCAGAAGCAACAGGTTTTTCTCATTTGTACACTTACAATTTGGAAACTAAAAAGAAAATACAACTCACACAAGGTAAATGGGAAGTTCGTGATGTAGTTTTGTCAAAATTGAGCAATTCATTTTATATTACTACCACTGAAACTCATCCAGGAAACCGCTCGTTATATAAATTAGACATTAATTCGGGGAAGAAAATTCCAATTTTAACCAATGATGGTGCTTATGAAGTGGAATTATCACCTGATGAAACTCAATTGGCAATACGATATTCATTCAGCAACAAACCTTGGGAAATATATCTTGCTGATAACAAATCCAATTCAACGTTAAAGCAAATTACGTTTTCAACGTCTAATTCATTTAAAAAATACAATTGGAAAACGCCAGAAGTCATTTCATTTAAAGCAACAGACGGTACCGATGTTTTCGCTAGAGTTTACAATCCAAAAGCAGAAAATAAAAATAAAGCGGCTGTTATATTTGTTCACGGGGCAGGATATTTACAAAACGCACATAAGTTTTGGAGCACCTATCACAGAGAATATATGTTTCATAATTTGTTAACCGATTTAGGATACACCGTTTTAGATATAGATTATCGAGCAAGTGATGGTTACGGCCGCGATTTCAGAACTGGAATTTACCGACATATGGGCGGTTTAGATTTATCAGATCAATTAGATGGGAAAAAATATTTAGTTGAAAATTTAGGGATAGATGCTAATAAAGTTGGAATTTATGGCGGCTCTTATGGTGGATTTATTACGCTAATGGGACTATTAACTAAACCTGGCGAATTCAAAGCCGGTGCAGCTTTGCGTTCGGTTACAGATTGGGCGCATTACAACCAAGGCTACACGGCAAATATTTTAAATTTTCCTGAAACAGATCCAGAAGCATATAAAAAAAGTTCGCCAATTTATTTTGCCGATAATTTACAGGACAAGTTATTAATGCTACATGGAATGGTAGATGACAACGTTCAATTTCAAGATATTGTTAGAATAACGCAACGTTTTATAGAACTTGGAAAAAAAGATTGGGATTTAGCCGTTTATCCAGTAGAAGCACACGGGTTTCAAAAAACCTATTCTTGGGTAGATGAATACCGCAGAATTTTAGACTTATTTAATGAAAATTTACTAGATAAAAAGTAATGGAAATTCGTATTTTAACTCAAAAAGCAGAAATGTTAGCCCATTTGGATATCGTAAAACAATTATATCCTGATTTTACCGTTGAAAAATATGGCACACTTATAGAGGAGATGCTTCAAGCAAATTACCAACAAATAATTGTAGTAAAAAACAACCAAACTATTGCTTTAACAGGCGTTTGGATTGCAACAAAATTATGGTCAGGCAAATATGTGGAAATTGATAGTTTTGTAGTTCATGAAGATTTTAGAGGTCAAAAAATAGGTGATATTTTAATTGAAGAAGTGCACAAAATTGCCAAAGATGTTAATGCAAATCAAATTGTTCTAGATGCATTTACCACAAATTTCTCTGCTGGTAAATTTTATATCAACCACGGATTTGAACCAAAAGGTTTTCATTTTGTTAAAATATTAAATCAGTAAATATGAAATTACTAGTTTTAATTTTAGTCGCATTTTTCAATTTAAATTTTTGTTCTTCAAATAAAACAAATGAAATTGCGGAACAGTATATTGAAAAAATAACCTATCAAAATTGGGTTGGTGGTATAGAAGGCGCTGGTGGTGGTACTACCTTAAATATCACATTACTAAAACCATTACCCGAAAATACAACTTTAATAAAAATTCAATTTCAAAATAGAGAAGGCATTATTTCAAAATTGGATGACGTTACTTATCAATCCTCAATAAAAACATTTGATAATGAGTTAGAAACGGTACCAACACCCACAATAATAACAAACTTAAAGCCCAATCAAACTAAGATTTTTTTTAATACTAACGGTAAAGAAAATTCTATTATCATTAACAATGTAATAGAATTACCAATGTTAATGTATCCATCTGCAAAACCAAATAATAATTAACTATTTTTGTTCTTTAAAAGAAAATAAATTGAGTTCAAACAGAAGACTTTTTAAACAAACACTTATTTACGGTATTGCAACTGTATTACCTCGTGTAATGAGTTTTTTATTGGTAGGATTACATACGGATTTAATGCCAAAAGTAGTCTACGGCGAAATAACAATTCTGTTGGCTTACATGATTTTTTTCAATGTAATATTATCTTACGGAATGGAAACGGCTTTCTTTAGATTTTACCATAAACAAGAAAATAAAAAAGAAGTAATTAGTACGTCTACAGTTTCTATTTTTTGGACCACCATTTTGTTTTTGTGCGTTGCGCTTTTATTTCAGAAATCATTAGCTGGATTATTAAATATAGATAAAGAATATATCAATTATGCCATTTGGATTTTAGCTTTTGATGCCCTGGTAATTATTCCTTTTTCTAAGCTTCGCGCTGAGCAAAGACCCATTAGATATTCAGTTCTAAAAATTTCTAATGTGCTTGTTTATTTGTTATTGAACGTGTTTTTATTGGCAATATTACCCAATTTAGCACATGCCAATCCGCAAGGTTTTTGGAGTTCTTTTTATGTAGCAGACTATCAAATCGGGTATGTTTTCTTGTCAAATTTAATGGCTAGTTTATTTACTTTTGTGTTGTTTATGCCGCATTATTTTCAGCCTAACTGGTTTTTTAATACTGATTTATGGAAAAAAATGCTTCATTATGGTTGGCCAATTCTATTTGCAGGTTTGGCTTTCGGAATCAATGAACATTTAGATAAAATTCTATTGTCGGAATGGTTAGATCCTGCAACAGCCAAAGCGGCAGTTGGAGCGTATTCGGCTTGTTATAAAATCGGGTTGTTTATGGTTTTGTTTCGCACTGCTTACACGTTGGGAATTGAGCCGTTTTTCTTCAGTCAAGCTGGAAACACAAATGCGCCGCAAACGTATGCTACAATTACTAAATATTTTGTTATTTTAGGGTCGTTAATTTTGCTTGTTGTTGTGGTTTTTGCTGATGTTGTTAAAATTTTATTAGTTCGAGATCAGCAATATTGGGAAGCGATGTCAATAGTGCCTTTAATCATTATCGCCAATTTCTTTTTAGGGATTTATACAAGTTTATCCGTTTGGTACAAATTAATTGATAAAACAATAATTGGAGCCTACATTTCAGCCATTGGCGCCATTATTACGTTAAGTATGAATTATATTTTAATAGTAAAATTCGAAATGAGTTATTTAGGTTCGGCCATTGCAACCATTTGCGCTTATGGAAGTATGATGGTGATTTCGTATTATTTGGGAAAAGAAAAATATCCTATTCCTTTTGAAATGAAAAAGATTTTAACCTATCTTTTTGCTTCGATTACACTTGCTTGTATTTCTTTTTATGTTACAGAATTAAGAGAAACGTTTGTTTTCGGTATACTTGCAATCATTGGCTTTAGTTATTATATTTACAAAAACGAAAAAGAAGTAATTTTAAAATTAATAAAACGAAAATAATACCAGTTTAGCAGTTAAAAATAAGATTCAAATGCAAATAAAAATCATCAATACATCGCAACATCCATTGCCAAATTACGAAACAAACGCTTCAGCGGGAATGGATTTACGGGCTAATTTAACCGAATCAATTACCTTAAAACCATTAGAAAGAACTTTGGTTAAAACCGGACTCTTTATTGAATTACCAATTGGTTATGAAGCGCAAGTTCGACCAAGAAGTGGCTTGGCTTTTAAAAAAGGGATTACTGTATTAAATTCACCTGGAACAGTAGATGCCGATTATCGTGGTGAAATTGGTGTGATTTTAGTAAATTTATCTAACGAAGATTTCGTTATTGAAAACGGAGAGCGCATCGCCCAACTGATCATCGCTAAACACGAACGCGCCGAGTGGCAAGAAACCATAGAATTAACCGAAACATCAAGAGGCGAAGGCGGATTTGGTAGTACGGGAGTGAAATAAAAATAATAATTTAAAGATTTAATAATTTAAAGATTTCGAAGATAAATTTTTAAATATTTTAATCTTATAATCTTTCAATAAAAATATGAAAATAATCGTACCAATGGCTGGTCGTGGCTCACGTCTTCGCCCACATACTTTAACCATACCAAAACCATTAATTCCTATAGCAGGGAAACCTATTGTACATCGTTTGGTGGAAGATATTGCCAAAGTAATTAATCAACCAATTAATGAAGTGGCATTTATCATTCACGAAAGTTTTGGTGCAATTGTAGAAAAAGATTTACTGGCGATCGCTTCAAAAATTGGCGCAAAAGGAACCATTTATTACCAAAATGAGCCTTTAGGAACAGGTCACGCCATCATGTGTGCGAAGGATTCTTTATCCGGTCCAGCAGTTATTGCTTACGCAGATACATTAATCCGTGCCGATTTTGAATTAGATGCAACTGCCGATAGCGTAATTTGGGTAAAACAAGTCGACCAACCAGAAGCATTTGGTGTAATTAATTTAAATGAAGCCAATGAAATTATTGAGTTGGTAGAAAAACCTAAAGAATTTGTATCTGATTTAGCCGTTATCGGAATTTATTATTTCAAAGATATTGCCGTTCTTAAAAACGAATTACAAGCGGTTTTAGATAACAACATTATTCACGGTGGCGAATACCAAATTAATGATGGAATTAAACAAATGATGGCAAAAGGTATGAAATTCGTACCTGGAAAAGTTGATGAATGGATGGATTGCGGAAATAAAGATGTTACCGTGGACACCAACAACAGAATGTTAGGATTTTTACATCAAGACGGCGAAGATTTAGTGGCTAAAGATGTGCGTTTAGACAATTCACAAATCATTCCACCTTGTTTTATTAGCGAAGGAGTGCAACTTATTGATTCCACAATCGGCCCAAATGTTTCTATCGGAAAAGGGTCACATATTCAAAATAGTAAGATTCAAAATAGTTTAATTCAAACGCATTCACATATTAAAAACGCAAAATTAGATAACGCTATGATTGGTAACCACGTAAATTATAATGGCGATTTCACCAGCGTAAGTTTAGGTGATTATTCCACAATGGAATAATTTTTGTAATACTTTTATTGAATAACAAAACATGAAAAAAATAATAGCATTTCTTTTCCTTTTTCAGCTTTCTTTCGGACAAATAAATCCAGAAGATGTTGCAACTGCGGAAAATGAATTTGAAACTAATTTTTTTGATGCTTTAAAAGAAAAAGCTATAGAAAATTACGACAAAGCTATTATAGCCTTACAAAAATGTTTGCTAAAAGAACCTGCAAACCCAGAAATTCATTATCAGCTGGGGATAAATTATTTAGCTCAAAAAAAGTATATAGAAGCAGAAAATGCGTTTCAAAAAGCAGTCGATTTAGAGCCCAAACAACGTTGGTATTGGAACGGTTTATATGACGTACATTATCAAACCAGAAATTTTTATAAATCAATAGCAATTGTTGAAAAATTAGTCACTTTTGATGCGAATATGAAAGAAGACTTAGTTTCGTTATACATGAATACACAACAATTTGACAAAGCTAAAATTGTAATTGACGACATAGAAAGCAAAGGCACTTTGACCAAAGCTATGGAATCCTATCAAATGCAAATTCAAAGCAGGCAAAAAGGCACAAAACCAAATGTTAACGATTTAGTTGAAGCCATTAAAAACAATCCAAAAGCAGAACAAAATTATATTGATTTAATTTATCAATATTCATCAGCTAACCAAGAAGATAAAGCATTTGAAACCGCATTATTGTTAGAAAAAGAATTGCCAAATTCTGATTTAGCGCAGGTGAGTTTGGTCAAATTTCACATCAATGCAAATGATATTCCTAAAGCTACAGCATCATATAAAAGAGTGGTAAAAAGCAGTAAAATCGATTTAAAAATTAAGCAACGCGTTTTAAACGAATATTTAATTTTTGCGATAAAATATCCACAACTACTTACGGAAATTGATAATACACTAACTTTTTTTGACAACACGGTTGGAATGGATGTTAATAAAGAATTAGGAAAGTTTTTTTACAATAAAAATAATTTCGAATTGGCCCAAAAATACATCGAACAATCAAAAGAGAATGATATTGAAGTTATTGATTTATTATTAAATATTTACGATTTCAATAAGGAATTTGAAAAAATGGCCAAAAAAGCAGAAGCAGATATCGATTTGTTTCCAACCAAAGCCAATTTATATTATTACGCTGGAAAAGGATACAATAACTTGAATAACTTTAAAAAAGCAAAAGATTTTTTAGAAATGGGCATCGATTATGTTATTGATGATCCAAATTTAGAAGTCGGATTTTGCAAACAATTTATATTTTGCGCCGATGGATTATCTGATGCAAAAATGAAACAAACCTATCAAAAAAGATTAGATGCCATTTCTAAAAAATAGTATGAAAAAACATTTCACATTCCTGTTATTAGTATTCGTTTTAGCTTCTTGCAAAACCAAAAAAACTGTTGTTGAACAAACCGTTACCAAAGAAGCCGTTGTAGACAATATGGCAAAAGAAATTATAGAAAAACATTATGAAAATAAAGAAGATTTTCAAACTGTATTTATTAGGGCTACTGCGGATTATGAAGACCCAAAACAAACCATTTCTATTGGTGCCGATATCAGAATTAAGAAAGACGAAATTATTTGGATCAATCTAAAATTTTTCGGCATTCCAATGGCAAAAGCACTCATTACGCCTACTCGGGTAAGTTATTACGAAAAAGCAAATGGAACCTATTTTGATGGTAATTATTCTATTTTAACTAAAATGTTAGGCACCGATTTAGATTTTAAAAAAGTACAAAATTTGTTGTTAGGAAGACCTATTGATGATTTAACCAAAGAAGTTTTTATAGCAGAAATTGCAACTAATTTAGTGCAGTTAAAATCTAAAAAACAAGCCGAAATCGAAAAATTATTTCGTTTTGAAACAGGAAATTACTTGTTAAAAGAACAATTTATCAACCAAATTTCAAAAAATAGGAATGTTTTGGTTACCTATCCTTCATTTACAAAACAAGACAATATATTTATGCCAACTGGCGTTTCTATTATTGCCAACCAACAAAATCAAGTAAAAATTAATGTAGCATATAAAAAAATTACGTTTAATGAATCATTATCGTACCCATATTCTATTCCAGATGGTTATTCTCTAATAAAAATAGATTAATTTTGTAAAAAAATTCAAGCATGAACAAATTTCTTTTATCCTTATTCGTACTCTTTTTTTCCTTTTCAGCAACAGCACAAATTGATGAGAAAGAAAAACTAGAACAAAGAAAAGAACAATTACAAAGAGAATTGTCTGAAGCCAAAACCAAACTTCAGAACGAAAAGAAAAAAGAGAAATCCGTTTTGAAAGAAATTGCGGGTCAAGATGCCCAAATTAGAATTTCCGAAAAAATCATTTCTACAATTGCCAAACAAACACGAATTTTAGACGACAATATTTATTTAACGCAATTAGAAATTAATAAGTTAAATAAAGATTTAAAAATAATGAAGGAAGATTATGCAAAAATGATTGTTAAATCATACAAAAGTCGTTCTGAACAAAGCCGATTTATGTTTGTGTTGTCTTCTACAAGTTTTTTGCAAGCCTATAAACGCGTGCAATATATGAAACAATATGCAGGCTACAGAAAGCGCCAAGCTGAAGAAATTAAAATCAAACAAGTCAGATTAGGAACTGCTGTGGGCGAATTACAAACCAACAAAAAAGAAAAAGAAGTAGTTATTATTGAAAAAACAAAAATCAAAGCCGAACATGAAAAGTTAAAAAAAGAGAAAGTAGCAACAGCAAAACTCATTCAAAAAGATAAGAAAAAAATTGCAGCCGATATTGCTATAATGGATAAAGAGCGAAAATCCATCGATAAAAAAATTAAAAAAATGATTAACGATGCGATTGCTGCAGAAAACAAGAAAAATGCCGCAAAGAAAAAAGCTGCAGCAACTGCTTCAGGGAATACCACACCTGTGAAAATAGCACCGGTTTCTTCTACAAAAATCGAATTAACGCCTGAAGGCAAATTGTCTTCAGATAGTTTCAAATCTAATAAAGGTCAATTGCCTTGGCCAACAGAAAAAGGATTTATTTCCACTGGATATGGTGATCAACCGCATCCAGATTACAGTAATATTGTCATCCACAATAGTGGTATTGATATCACTACCGATTCCGGGTCTTCGGCACGTGCTGTTTTTGCTGGCGAAGTTTCAGGCGTACAAGTATCTCAAACCACAAACACGTATACAGTATTGGTGCGTCATGGAGATTTCTTTACCGCTTATAGTAATTTAAGTAATGTTTCTGTTTCTGTAGGGAACAAAGTTTCGGCAAAACAAATCTTGGGTAAAATTAAAACCAATGCCAAAGGGAATTCGGTACTAAAATTTGTAATCAATCAAAATACTACGGTACTAAATCCAAAAAGTTGGTTAAAACCTAGATAGTTTTTTGGAGTAATATAGCTTTCCAGATGACTTTCGGTCCTGCTATCCCCTATATTTTTTTAAAATGATTCCTTTTGAGAGCATCAAGACGCCACTTAGAAAAAGATGCTGCTCCAATAGGGGCTAGAATACAATAATTGTTTTCAATATTTATATCGTCAAAATCTGTTCAATCCGTTCAATCCGTTCAATCTGCGTACCCATCAAATTCATAAACTTTACTTATCTTTGCGCCATGCCAAAAATTGGAAATATTATTTTGCCCGATTATCCTTTGCTTCTTGCACCAATGGAAGATGTAAGCGATCCGCCTTTTCGCCGTTTGTGCAAAATGCACGGAGCTGATTTAATGTATTCTGAATTTATTTCTTCCGAAGGCCTGATTAGGAATGCCATGAAAAGCAGAATGAAACTGGATATCTTCGATTACGAAAGACCAGTTGGAATTCAAATTTTTGGTGGAGATGAAGAAGCTATGGCGCTTTCTGCAAAAATTGTAGAAACCGTTCAGCCAGATTTGGTAGATATTAATTTTGGTTGTCCCGTTAAAAAAGTAGTTTGTAAAGGTGCTGGAGCCGGTGTTTTAAAAGACATTGATTTAATGGTGCGTTTAACCAAAGCGGTTATCAAATCAACACATTTACCAGTTACTGTAAAAACCCGTTTGGGTTGGGATGAAAGTTCTATAAATATAGATGAAGTAGCTGAAAGATTACAAGATATTGGCGTACAAGCTTTAACCGTTCACGCCAGAACCCGCGCACAAATGTATAAAGGACACGCTGATTGGTCACACATAGAACGCATCAAAAACAATCCACGAATTTCGATGCCTATTTTCGGAAATGGCGATATTGATTCTCCAGAAAAAGCGTTAGAATATAAAAATAAATTTGGTTTAGACGGAATGATGATTGGCCGTGCGGCTATTGGTTATCCATGGATTTTTAACGAAATTAAACATTTTTTCAAAACGGGCGAAAAACTAGCGCCACCATCTGTTGCAGATAGAGTAGAAGCAGCTCAAAACCACTTAATTTGGTCAATGGAATGGAAAGGCGAACGCGTGGGAATTGTAGAAATGCGTCGCCATTATACCAATTATTTTAAAGGTATTCAAGACTTCAAACCCTACAAACAAAGCTTAGTAACTACAGACGGACACAACGAATTATTTGATGTTTTCAATCAAATAAAAGAAGTGTATGCAAATTACGAGCAATTGGTTTAATTAAAATTTCGTAAAGTCTCAAAAAACTATTTTGCGAATCTCTCTGTAAATCCTTAACTTTCCGTTTTCAAAATTGACGCTATGCAAACTATTTCTACTATAAAAATTCTTCATATAGATTCCAATCATCCTTTGCTTTGGAAGCAATTAGAAAAGGCAGGTTTTCAGAATGAAGCAGATTATACTTCAACCAAAGAAGCAGTAGAAAGCAAAATTGAAAATTACTTCGGAATTGTTATCAGAAGCCGATTTAAAATTGATAAAACCTTTATTGATAAAGCTAAAAACTTACAATTTATTGCACGAGTGGGCGCTGGCTTAGAAAGTATTGATTGTGAGTATGCCGAAAGCAGAAACATTCAACTAATTGCAGCACCTGAAGGAAATGCTTCAGCTGTTGGCGAACACGCTTTAGGAATGCTATTGTCGCTGTTTAATAAATTAAATACCGCCGATAAAGAAGTCAAATCCGGACAATGGAACCGTGAAAGCAATCGCGGAACAGAATTGGACGGCAAAACAGTTGGAATTATTGGTTACGGAAATATGGGAAAATCTTTCGCGAAAAAATTGCGAGGTTTTGATGTAAATGTTTTGTGTTACGACATTTTATCCAATGTTGGCGATGCAAATGTCAAGCAAGTTGACTTACAAGAATTACAACAAAAAGCAGATGTCTTAAGTTTACACATTCCGTGGACACCAGAAACCGATAAAATGATAAATACTACGTTTATCAATCAATTTGCAAAACCATTTTGGTTACTTAATACCGCAAGAGGAAAAAGTGTGGTAACTGCCGATTTAGTTATTGCATTACAATCAGGAAAAATTTTAGGCGCGGGATTAGATGTTTTAGAATACGAAAAAGTATCTTTTGAAACCTTATGTGAAGGGGAAAAACCAGAAGCTCTAGAATATTTGTTAAACGCAAATAATGTACTACTAACACCACATATTGCAGGTTGGACTTTTGAAAGTAAAGAAAAACTTGCCCAAGTTATTGTAGATAAAATTTTGCAATTTAATGTAACAAAATAAAAAAATAGGCTTCTAATCAAAAAACTAAAACTATAAAATTATGCACGAAGTAAGCAAACAAGAGGAGTGGAATAATTCTAAACCAAATCTTCCAGTATTTAAAGTAGATCCAATAATGGTATTGATTTTCGGAATTTTAACTTGCGGATTGTATCTAATTTATTGGAATATTAAAGCGGCTGAAGTAATGAATGCAGCAGCAGGTAGAGAAGTCATTTCTTCTCCAGTTGCAATTTTAGCTGGATGTTGTTTTCCAATTAATTTATATTACTATTGGATTGCAGGCAAAGAGGCATTACCAAAAATATATGAATTAACTGGTCAACCACAAAAAGATGAATCGGCACTATTGTTAGTATTGGGTTTTTTCTTTCCAATGGTTTCTGCTATGATTATTCAAGGGGATATAAATAAATTATACAATTAAGTCGTTTGTAAAAAATAGAATATTAGGGATAATTGGCGTACTAGTTACACTAATTGTTCCTTTTTTTATACAACAAAATAATTTTGGAAATTTAGATAACGAGCAATCTTTTTGTCCGTTTAAAATGGTAACTGGTTTCCCTTGCCCAGGTTGTGGAATCACAAAATCAATAGTGTATTTCTACGAGGGTGACATAGATAAAAGTTTGTTACATCACTTGTTTGGTCCAATATTTATAGTTTTTTGTCTGTTGGTTTTATTCAAGCTAGTAGCAGAAATATTTTATCAAAAACCTTTTTTTGATAAAATATTTTATAGCATGAAACTGGCTTATCTTATGGGAACATTACTAGGAATATATCATTTAATTAGATTGTTTATTTATATCAAAAATAATAACTTAGATTCGGTTTTGAAACAATCTATTTGGCGTTAAGCTTTCAATTTGTAATATGTTTTCTTGAATTTTAGCCTTTATGTTTTCTTTCTAATTCCGCTTGAAATTCTTCCATAACTGGTTTTACAGTACTTTCTGGAATATCTGAAATTTTAATATACATCAATCCGTCAATGGCATTGTTAAACATTGGATCTACATTAAACGCCACAACTTTAGCGTTTTGTTTGATATATTTTTTAATTAAAACAGGCAATCTTAGTGATCCTGGTTCAATTTCGTCTATAATTTTATCAAATTTATTCAAATCGGCTTCTGTTTCATTGAATACGAAATCTTTATCGGCGTCTTTTAATTTAACCTTAAACTCTTTTTTAGGTTTAATATATTGCGCTACGTAAGGGTCATAATAATTTGATTTCATAAATTCAATCATTAACGATTTCGAAAATTCTGAAAACTGATTACTAATACTTACGCCGCCAATTAAAAATTTATGTTCTGGATAATGTAATGTTGTATGCACAATTCCTTTCCAAAGTAAAAACAAGGGCATCGGTTTTTGTTGGTATTCAGAAATAATAAAAGCCCTTCCCATTTCAATAGATTGACTCATCATGTCATTTAGTTCGGGTTCAAATTTAAAAAGTTCGTTTAAATAAAAACCTTCTAAACCGTATTTTGGAAATATTATCGAGCCAAATCCCATACGGTATGCTCCGGCTATCATTTGAGCATCATCATCCCATAAAAACATATGATGATAATAGTCATCAAATTTATCTAAATCTATTGCTTCATTTGTGCCTTCGCCTACTTCCCTAAATGTAATTTCTCGTAACCTACCAATTTCGTGTAAAATATTTGGAATTTTTTCGGCAGTAACTAAAAATACTTTATAATTTTTACTTTGTAATAATTGATAATCGCCTTCTTTTAAGAAATTAATTTCTTCAATAATTTGTTCGTGATTGGCAGGTTTTACAATTTGTTTTGCTGCTTTCGGACTCGTAAATTTTGGAAACGTTAACTTAAAATTTTCTTCTTCAAAAGAATTAGAAAGCATGTATGTCTTTTTTCTTAAAAATTTTCCTAATTCTGGAATATTAGTGTGCTCATTTAATTCATTTACCGAGATAGGTTTCCCAATTCGCACTTTTATTATTCGATGTTTTTGGGTTAATAATTCGCTTGGCAATTTTGCCGTACGTAATCTGTCGTTGAGCTTAGACAATCGATAAAATAATTTACTATTTTGTGCATGAAAATAAATAGGAACAACAGGAACATTTGCTTTTTTTATTAATTTTAAAGCACCTTCTTCCCATGGCTTATCTACAATTAATTTACCGTCTTTGTATGTGGAAACTTCTCCTGCAGGAAAAATACCTAAAGGTTTTCCATCACTCAAATGCCGAAGTGTTTCTTTTATACCAATTACACTTGATTTGGCATCTTTATGATTTTCAAACGGATTAACCGGCATTATATATGGCTTCATCGGTTCAATTCTGTGCAATAAAAAATTGGCTATTATTTTAAAATTAGGTTCGCGCTCTAGCATTAATTTTAATAATAAAATACCATCAATTCCACCTAAAGGATGATTAGATATGGTAATGTAAGCGCCTTCTTTTGGTAAACGCTTTAAATCTTCTTCAGGGATTTCAAATTTAATTTGAAACTCATCTAAAATAGCATTTAAAAACTCTAAATCATTTAAATGTTTATTTCGATTGTATATTTTATTGAGTGTAGAAATTTTAAGAACTTTCATGAGTAACCACCCTGAAAAAGTTCCTAAAAAACCATATTTGTCCGTCTTTATTGCTTTGGCTACTTCTTTTGCAGTAACTAATCCCATTTATTTTTGTTTAGAACGAATAACAAAGATAGCAATTCTATTCCATTTCTTTATAACTTGTTTAAACAAATGCCAACAATTTAATAATTGTCTTTTTTTGATAAATTTTTTACAAATTCCTCAGTTAATCACACATTTTATTGAAAACTTTTTCTATTTTTGAGAATTAGTTTTTTAATTAGTTTCGTATATCATAAAAATGAGCAAAAATAGGTTTGAAAATAAAAATTTCTTAAGGTTTTAATACTTAAATTAGTTGATGAAGATTATCTCTTACAATGTAAACGGAATTAGAGCAGCCATAAGCAAAGGGTTTATAGAATGGTTACAAAGTGCAAATCCAGATGTGATATGCTTGCAGGAAATTAAAGCTACCGAAGATCAAATTCCTACTGATGAAATAACTGCAGCAGGTTATCCTTTTCAATATTATTTTTCCGCACAAAAAAAAGGGTATAGTGGTGTGGCCATTTTATGTAAAACGGAACCTAAAAACATAGTTTTTGGTACAGGAATAGAATATATGGATTTTGAAGGTAGAAATCTCCGTGTAGATTTTGATTCACTGTCAGTAATGAGTATGTATTTGCCTTCTGGAACCAATAATGATAGACTTGGATATAAGTTTCAATATATGGATGAAATTCAAGACTATATCATAAACATGAGAAAGGAAATTCCGAATTTAGTAGTTTGTGGTGACTATAATATCTGTCACGAAGCTATTGATATTCATAATCCAAAAGGGAACGAAAAAACATCAGGATTTTTACCCGAAGAACGTGCTTGGTTAGACGGTTTTATGAAGACAGGAATGATTGATACGTTTCGTCATCTAAATAAAGAACCGCATAATTATTCTTGGTGGAGTTATAGAGCAAATGCTAGAAATAACAACAAAGGATGGCGAATAGATTACTGTTTAGCAGCCGAACCTTTAAAAGATAAAATAAAAAGAGCCTTAATTTTGCCAGAAGCCAAACATTCAGACCATTGTCCGGTTTTGGTAGAAATAGCGTAATTTTCAATAAATAAAAAAGTAAGCATAGAATAATAAACGTCTAAAAAATCAATAACCAATTCCAAAGGAATTAAATATGTATATCAAATGATAAGAAAAATCACATTAGGATTACTGATATTAAGCATGAGTACATCATGTGTTTCAAAAAAAATCTACCAAGATTTAGAAAACAAGTTTGCCGATTTAAAAAAAGATCGCAACGCGCTAGCAGATGAAAATGAAGAATTAAAAACCACTAATTCTGCTTTGCAAACCGATTTAAACAAATATAAATCGGAAGCAGAAAAATTAAAGTCAGAACGCGATAAATTAGCTGCTGACTATGCTGCAACTAAGAAAAGTTTAGACAATTTAAAAGCCGCTTATGATGCGTTGGAGAAAGATAGTAATGAAGCTTTAGATGCCAATATCAAAAAAAACCGTGAACTATTGGCAGAATTAGAAGCTAAACAAAAAGCAATGGCTGCAGAACAAGATAAATTAAATAAGTTAAAAGCAGATTTATTAAAATCATCTACGCGATTAGCAGAATTAGAAAAAATTATGGCCGACAAAGAAGCGGCCATGAAAAAACTAAAAGAAACCTTATCTAAATCGCTTAAAGCGTTTGAAGGAAAAGGATTAACCGTAACTGAAAGAGATGGAAAAGTATACGTTTCAATGGAAAATAAATTACTTTTCGAATCTGGAAGTTGGACAGTGGGCTCAGAAGGTAAAAAAGCGGTTGATTTAGTAGGAAAAGTTTTAGGTGACAATCCGGATATTTCAGTGCTAATTGAAGGCCATACAGATAATGATAAAATTGTAGGTTCTATTGGTGGTGGTGTAGAAAACAACTGGGATTTATCTACCAAACGTGCTACGGCAATTGTAACTATTTTATCGGCTAATGCCAAAGTTAAAAAGGAAAATTTAACCGCTGCTGGACGTGGCGAATTTGCACCGTTATTACCTAACGAAACAGCAGAAGGAAAAGCAAAAAACCGTAGAATTGAATTTATTTTAACACCAAAATTAGACGAATTGTCTAAGTTGTTAAACGAAATGTAAGATTTAAATTTAATAACTCAAGTTGTCTAAAGAGCGTTAATACAATTTTTAGACAACTTTCGTATTTCAGAAATTATGAACTCACTTTTTCCATTACTCCATCAATTAGAAAATCATATTCCTAATTTAGATAAAACGAATTCTAAAGTCTCCAACAGCTCTATTGGCTGGCAAATTGATCATTCTTTGATAGTAATAAATGGCATCATTGAACAATTAGAAATTTCAAATCCAAACGAGTTTCAACCCAAATGGAACTTTCCTAAATTTATGGTTTTTACAATGGGTAAAATTCCTAGAGGAAAAGCCAAAGCGCCTAAAGTGGTAATTCCAACTCACGTTGCAACTCAAGAAGAATTAAAAGCCAAACTTCAAGCAGCTAAAAATAATATTTTAAAACTGAATTCTTTTTCTGAAAATTCGTTTTTTAAACATCCTTTTTTTCAGGATTTAAATGTAAAACAAACCGAAAAATTCTTACTAATTCACACCAAACACCATTTAAAAATTATAGAGGATATCTTGAAATAAATAAAATCTATATTACTTTAATGTTTCACTTTATTAAACTTCGTAACTTCGTCATTTAAAAAAATATTTAAATGAAATTTACCACCCTTCCAAATACCAATTTAAAAGTCAGTAAAGCTTGTTTGGGCACGATGACATTCGGAAATCAGAACACCGAAGCGGAATCCCATTTTCAATTAGATTATGCTGTGGAACGTAGTATTAATTTTATCGATACCGCAGAAATGTATCCTATTGGAGGCAACGAACATATTTTTGGAAGTACCGAACGTTTTATTGGAACTTGGTTAGCCAAAAACAAACACAAAAGAGACGATTTAGTGATAGCCACTAAAGTTGCAGGACCAAATAGAGGCATGGATTATATTCGTAAACCATTGGATTTCTCTAAAAAAAGCCTTACCGAAGCGGTAGAATTAAGTTTAAAAAATTTACAAACGGATTACATCGATTTATATCAAACACATTGGCCGGAGCGAGTAATGAATATGTTTCAAAAAAGAGGTGTGGAGAAGTTAGATACGCATTGGCAGGAAAATATTTTTGAAGTTTTAACCGTTTTTGATGGTTTAATTAAAGAAGGAAAAATAAAACACATTGGTATTTCAAATGAAAACCCTTGGGGCGTGATGAAGTTTTTAATGGAAAGTGAAAAACACAATTTACCACGAATCGCCACCATTCAAAATCCATTTTCTTTATTAAATAGATTGTATGAAGTAGGTTTATCGGAAATTGGCATGCGTGAAAATGTTGGCTTACTAGCGTATTCACCTTTAGGTTTTGGATTTTTATCTGGAAAATATTTAAACGGAATACCAGACAATTCGCGTATGAAATTATTTCCAAATTTTGTGCGCTATACAAATGAAAATTGTTTTAAAGCCACAAAATTATACCAAGATTTAGCACATAGTTTGGGCTTGACAATAACTGAAATGGCGATTGCCTTTGTCAACCATCAAGATTTTGTGACTTCAACGATAATTGGCGCTACCACAATTGACCAACTTGAAGAAAACATCAATGCGTTTGAGGTACTATTAACCGATGCTGTTTTTGACGAAATCAATAAAATTCAGGAATTAATTCCAAATCCGGCGCCATAAAAAATTCTAGAATATTTTATTTGAAATTAAAAAATCTCTCTTAATGACGATAAAGAGTTACTTCATTTAGTTAATTATATAAATACTTAATACTAAAAGTTCAAAGAAGTTTTAGTATTCAACAATTAATTTTGTGGTATAAATAGCTCCAGATGTAGTTTCTATGGAAATCAAGTAGATTCCTTTTGATAAGGAATTTGTGTAGACGGTATTTTCGATATTTTTATTTAATTTTTTAGAAATAAGCAATTTACCAGTTATGTCAAAAACATCAATTTTTGATGCTAAAATAGCTTCAGTACTTTTTATTACAAAGGATTCTTTAGCCGGATTGGGATAAATAGAAAAACCATTGATTTCAAAATCAGTAGTACTTAAAGACGAATCAATAATTTTATAAATGGTTCCGGAAGAAATTCCTGCAACATACATTTCTCCATTTATATCTTCACCAAATGTAGCAAAATTATTTCCTGCAAAAGCAGCTGAGGTTGTAATCACTCCTGCGCTATTTAACATTTTTATTTTATTGTTACAATAATCTGTGAAAAAATATTTATTTTGAAAATTCGGATAAGTGGCTCCAGTGTATACATAACCACCTGTTACAGAACAAGTTCCGTCACTATATAATGCATATTGATGTATAGGAAAAGTAATTGAAGTGGCTGCAACACAGCCAGAGGTATTATATGGCGCATTTCCTTCGTAACATCTCCAACCAAAATTTAGTCCGGTATTGGGTAATGGACTTTGTGTTTTGTTTATTTCTTCAAATGTATTTTGGCCTACATCGGCTATCCATAAATCTCCATTTAATCTGTTAAACGAAAATTTCCAAGGGTTTCTTAATCCAATCGCCCATATCTCATCATTACCTGCAATACCAACATATGGATTTGTAGCTGGACTTGTATAAAAGGGTGCTACAGTCGAATTAACATCAATACGTAACATTTTTCCCAAATTTTCATTTATGTTTTGTGCTCTGTTTCCGGGGTCTCCGCCATCTCCGCCATCACCCATACCTATGTATAAATAGCCATCAGGCCCAAATTTTATAGTTCCCCCATTATGATTTGAAAAAGGTTGTGTTATCGTCATTAATATTGTTCCAGAATTGTTGGCAATATTTGGGTTTCCTGAACTTAAAGAATATCTTGAAATAACAGTATTACCAGCTGTATTGGTATAATTTACAAAGAAAAACCCATTTGTTGCATAGTTTGGGTGAAAAGCTAATCCTAATAAGCCCCTTTCACCAGTTGAAGAAATTATACTTGTTAGATTTAAAAACGGAGTTGTATTAATTGTTCCATTAGAATTTAATATTCTTATCAGGCCACCTTTCTGAACTATAAATAATCGAGAATCACCAGCGTGTGTAATTTCAACCGGACTATTAAAACCAGTTGCAAAAGATTGTAAAGCAATGTTTTGCGCCTGCCCAAAAAGCGACAACAGAAGTAAATTATAAAGAAGAATTTTTTTCATAATGTATGATTATAAGTATTCAAAATTAAGACATTCACTAAAACATATTATAACTATTGAATTAAATATTTATTTGTCGTGGATTTTAATTTTAGAATGAGGGTTTATTTTTTAATTTTATCCAAACAATTGTTCCACTAAATCTTCAATTTTACTAACCAATCGCACATCAATTTTAAAATCTTTTGGATTTATTTTATTATGTTTAGACACGAATATGGTCGAAAAACCTAATTTTTCAGCTTCATGAATGCGTTGTTCTACTTTATTTACTGGACGAATTTCACCTGTTAATCCTACTTCACCAGCAAAACAAAAATCTTTATCAATAGTAATGTCTTCGTTGGATGATAAAATTGCAGCGACTACCGCTAGGTCAATTGCCGGGTCATCCACATTTATTCCGCCTGTGATATTTAAAAATACGTCTTTTGCTCCCAATCTAAAACCAGCGCGTTTTTCTAAAACAGCTAAAATCATATTTAATCTTTTCAGGTTGTAACCCGTTGTGCTACGTTGAGGTGTGCCGTAAACCGCAGTGGAAACTAACGCTTGAATTTCAATCATCAACGGGCGCATCCCTTCAATTGTAGTTGCAATTGCAGTACCTGATAAATAATTATCTTTATTAGAAATTAATATTTCCGATGGATTACTAACTTCGCGTAAGCCGTTTCCTAACATTTCGTAAATGCCCAATTCGGCAGTTGAACCAAAACGATTTTTCAAAGCTCGTAGAATTCTGTACACATGATTTCGATCGCCTTCAAATTGTAAAACGGTGTCAACCATATGTTCTAAAATTTTCGGCCCTGCAATAGTACCGTCTTTGGTAATATGGCCAATTAAAATAACAGGAACATTGGTTTCTTTAGCAAATTTTATTAGTTCTGCTGTACATTCTCTAATTTGAGAAATGCTTCCTGCAGAAGATTCTATATATTCGGTATGTAAGGTTTGAATAGAATCGATAATGACAACTTGAGGTTCAATTTCTTCTATTTGACGAAATATGTTTTGTGTTTTTGTTTCAGTTAGTATAAAACAATTATCAGTTTGTCCGGTAATTCTCTCAGCACGCATTTTTATTTGTTTCTGACTTTCTTCTCCTGAAACATAAAGCGTTTTATAAGGTAATTTTAACGAAATTTGAAGCAAAAGTGTGCTTTTTCCAATTCCTGGTTCGCCACCCAAAAGCGTTAGAGAACCTGGCACCAAACCACCACCTAATACGCGGTTTAATTCGCCATCAGTAGTGTTCATTCTTACTTCTTCAGAAGTGGAAATTTCGTTTATTTTTAAAGGTTTAGCTACTTTTTTCGAATCAGAAGTAGTGCTGCGCCAGGCTTGTTTTTCTTCTTTTTGGATAATTTCTTCTACAATTGTGTTCCATTGCTTGCACGAGGTGCATTGCCCAAGCCATTTAGCATAGTTGGTGCCGCAACTTTGGCAAAAGAAGGAAGTTTTTAATTTAGCCATTTGTATTTATTTTTCGAAATTATTCGTCTTTTTTTGGAGCCTCTGTGGGTGTTTCTGTTGGCGTTTCCACTGGCACTAATTCTTCAATTTCTTGTTTTGGTTCTACTTTTCTAGATTTTAGGTCTTCCGCACGATCTAAGATATAATTTTTCGTTAAATCGCCTATTTCTGATTTAGTATAAGCGCTTTGATATTCTTTTGCGGCTCTATTGTAATCGCCAGTTTTTTCAAAATACAACCCTCTATGATACGTACCTAACATGGTTTTCGGATATTGTTTATCAGCATACGCACCTAAATTTTCAAGTTCTGAGTAGGCCTTGTTTTTAAGTATTGCAGCTTCAATGGCTTTAAAATCTGAATATCTAGGTTGCACTTTTAAGCCCATTTTTTTCTCAATATTATCATATTTATCAATTAAATATTGGGCATATCCATTTTCTAATTTTACTATTTTTTCGGTAAATTCTAATTTTGATATGGGCTGATAACCACTAAAAATAAAGTAAAAAGCACTTGGAATAGCTTCTGCAACCAAAGAATAATGTGAGGTGTTTTGAAAAACATCATATCGGTAATTCAGATTAGGATTCTTAATTTCTTTTGCAACATCATCAAGTTTTTTTGTGTTTTCTTGAATTTCCTCCAAATCCGCTTTTGATGTGGCTTGATAATAAAACAATGGTTTTTGTATTTTTGCTAGTCTTTCTGCAATACGAACTTCCATTTCTGGAGCCATTTCTGGAGAAATAGATAGGTAAGCATTAAATATTGGGTCGTCTTTATATAAATAGAAATTTATAAAGCCGGCAGTAGTGTCGTGCCCTGCGATTATTCTAAAAGGAAGTGTTCGGTATTTTTTTTGAATGTGTGGCAACAATTCAAATCCTATAAATTCAAAAAAATCAGCACCCGATTCAGCGGGTAAACCATCATCTCCATAATTGCTGTCATTAAATCGAGTTTCTCCATAATTCTGATTCACCGCAACTATAATAATTTCAGGTAAATCGTCCCAATAATTTCCATATTTTAATATTCCTGAAAATGGATCGGCTAAATATTCGCCATCTAATAAAACTAAAATAGGATATTTTTTTTCAGGACTGTTTTGGTAGGAAGCCGGCAAAATTACTGAAAAATTTCGTTCTTCATTTAGCTTAACAGATTGTATTTTGTCTTCCACTTTTTGTGAAAACAAGGCAACAGAAACCATTAAAAATAGTAGGGCAAATTTAATTTTCATGTGTGTTTGGTTTATAAAGTAGCAATATACTACTTATTTTTTATTTAAAATAGGTAATAAAATATAAGATAGTAAACCCAATACAATAGTTAAAAGCGTTTGAGAAGTCCAAACTAAATAGCCAAATGCGGTTCCTATTTCTTTAGGAATTCCGTATAAAAAAAAGACGGAAGCAATTGCATACGGATAAGCGCCCAAGCCTCCTGGAGAAAAACCAATAGCAAAAGTACCAAAAATAAATCCCATAATTACAATTTCAAAGCCAATATTTGCAGTTTCGGGTAATGCAAATATGGTGACATAAAACATGGCTATGTAGGAAAACCAAATTAAAAATGAATGGAAAATGTAGGCCCATTTTTTTTCCATTTTATAAATACTTAAAATACCTTCTGTTAATCCAGATAATTTATTTTTAAGCTTTAAAACAAAATTTAATTTAGAAAATTTCCAAATTAAGATACTTATAATAAAAAGTACAAAACCAGTTATTCCAACATAAATAATTTTATTAAAATCAAAATTGTTATCCAATAAAAATTGATAGATTTTATCAAATTGCAATACAAATCCTATACAAAGCAAAAATAAAAATATCAATGAATCTACAACTCTTTCTGCAACTATAGTTCCAAATCCTTTGTCAAACGGAATGTTTTCGTATTTCTTTAAAACCACTGCTCGCGTGATTTCTCCACTTCTAGGAATCGTAAGATTGACTAAATAGGACACACAAACTGTAAAAAAATCATTTCTAAATTTTGTGGTATATCCGAGATGATTTAAGGCAAATTTCCATCTGTAAGACCTTGACCAACAACTAATAACAGAGATTACCAAAGATAAAAATATATAAAAATAATCCGCTTTTAAAAAGGTTATTTTTGTTTTTTCAATTTGTACTTGAGACATTGAATTGAATTGGTAATACATGATGCCTAGACCAATAAATAATGGCAAAGTTATACCAATTATTTTTTTTAATTTTGCTTTCAAAACTAGGTTAAAGAATTATCTTTTTCATTAGGAAAAACCAAACAAGGTTTGAAGGTTTTTGCTTCTTCAAAATCAATTATTCCATAAGCAATAATGATAATAATATCACCTCGGTGTACTTTTCTTGCAGCAGGGCCGTTTAAAGTAATTTCACCCGTATTTCTGGGTCCTTTGATAGCATAAGTTTCCAATCGTTCTCCATTATTTACATTCACAATCGCCACTTTTTCACCTTCAAGAATATTGGCCGCTTCTAGTAAAGCTTCGTCAATTGTAATACTTCCAATATAATTTAAATCGGCTCCAGTTACAGAAACTCTGTGTATCTTAGATTTTACTACTTGTATTTGCATGGGGCAAAGTTAATTAATTCAAGTAAATTTTATAATTTATTTTAACGAAATATTGTCAATTAATCGAATATTTTCAATAAAAACAGCAATAAACCCTCTGTAATTTTTACTTTTTATTTTTCTTTTGCAAGTTAAAAGGGTTTCTTCATCAGCAATATCAAAGTATTCTAAAGTAAAATTTTTATGTTTTTTAAATTCGCGTTCCACAAATTGAGTCACTTCTTGAGCTGACTTTACCATAAATTTATCTTTGGCTTGTAAAAGAATTTTGTAGATTAATTTCGATTCTTTTCGGGCTTTTTCAGAAAGACGTTCGTTTCGACTGCTCATGGCTAAACCACTGGTTTCTCTGTAAATTTCACAAGCAATTACGTTTACTGGTATTTTATGTTTGGCAACTAATTTTCTAATTATTTGCAATTGTTGAAAATCTTTTTCGCCAAAATAAGCATTTGTTGGTTTTACAATATCAAATAATTTTTTGACAATTGTTCCCACTCCGTCAAAATGTCCTGGTCGGTGTTTGCCTTCCATTTGATTTTCCAAACCGTCATAATCAAAAGATGCGGAAATGGTATGCCCTTCATAAATATCGGTTACACATGGTGCGTAAATTAGGATATTTTTATTCAATTTTTTAACAAGTGCTACATCTTTTTCTAAAGTTCTTGGATATTTTTTTAAATCATCAGCATTATTAAACTGCGTTGGATTTACAAAAATGCTTAATACTGTAATTTCATTTTCAGATAAAGACTCTTCTAATAATGAAAGATGGCCTTGATGTAAAGCGCCCATTGTAGGTACAAAACCAATCTTTTTAGATTGATTTAGAGCTATTTTTGTTTCAATTTGAAGCGCTTTTTGTGTATGAAAAACAGGCATAATAGAATATTATAAAGTGCAAACTTACTATTTTAGTAGATAAGTCCATAAATTTTTATAATTTTGCACATTAAACAAAAACATAACATTTATTATATGAATGACAAGAGGATATTATATGTATCATCTGAAGTAGTGCCTTATTTGGCTGAAAACGAAGTATCACTACATTCTTATGAGTTGCCGAAAATGATAAATGAAGTAGGAGGGCAGATAAGAATTTTTATGCCAAGATACGGAAATATCAATGAACGCAGACATCAATTACATGAGGTAATTCGACTTTCCGGGATGAATTTGGTAGTGAATGATATGGATATGCCTTTAATTATTAAAGTTGCTTCAATACCAAAAGAAAGAATTCAGGTATATTTTATTGATAACGATGAATATTTTAAAAGAAAAGCTACTTTTTCAGATGAAGAAGGCGTGTTGTATTCAGATAATGATGAAAGAGCTATTTTCTTTGCCAAAGGTGTTGTTGAAACTGTAAAAAAATTAAATTGGGTTCCTGATATTATTCATGTTCATGGTTGGATGGCTTCTTTATTACCTGTTTATCTTAAACATTATTACAAAGACGAAGGTATTTTTGAAGACACAAAAATTATCACATCTGTTTATGCTTCAGATTTTGAAGGAACGCTTGACGCAGCATTGATTACTAAATTAGCATTTGATAATTTACCACAAGCTGCAATTTCTAAATACAAAGAGCCGGTTTTTAACAATTTAATGAAGGCAACAATTGATCATTCTGATGCAATAATTATAGCTTCAGATAACTTGTCTGCAGATTTAACAAAATATATAGAAACTTCAAAAAAACCTTTTTTACCTTTCACAGCGAAAGATTCGTTTAAAGAAAACTATTTAGAGTTTTTAAAAAATAAAGTACAATAATAACAATGAAAAAACACATAACCGTTTTATTTTTAGTTTTTGCAATGGTATTTATTTCTTGTGACCAAGATTTTAATACTATTGGATCCGATTTAGTGGGTGACGAACATTTTGATTTCAGTACGCATGAAGCCCAATTGAAAGCCTATTCTGTAAAAACAGATGAAGTGCAAACCAATAATTTGCCGATTAATCCATTAGGTATTTATAACAATCCATATTTTGGAGTTACTAAAGCAAATTTTGTTTCACAAGTGTCATTGGCAAACGAACAACCTAAATTTGG
>NZ_JBIPMS010000073.1:0-8303 GCF_044368995.1 Flavobacterium sp.
TTGTAGAACACGACAAAGATATGATAGTTCGTGCCGATCATGTTATAGATATAGGTCCGAAAGCAGGAAAATATGGCGGACAAATTATTAGCCAAGGCACGCCGGCTGAATTATTAAAAGAAAATACAATTACTGCGCAATACTTGAATGGTAAAATGAAAATTGAAGTACCAAAAACGCGTAGAAAAGGAAACGGAAAATTTTTAAAACTAATTGGTGCAACTGGAAATAACTTAAAAAATGTTTCTATTGAAATTCCTTTAGGGCAATTAATTTGTGTTTCTGGCGTTTCTGGAAGCGGGAAATCCACCTTAATAAATGAAACGCTCTACCCTATTTTAAATACTCATTTTTATAATGCTGTTAAAAAACCTCAACCTTTTAAAAAAATTGAAGGATTAGAACATTTAGATAAGGTTATTGACATTGATCAAAGTCCGATTGGTAGAACACCACGAAGTAACCCAGCAACTTACACCGATGTTTTTTCGGAAATAAGAAGTTTGTTTACATTGACAGCTGAATCACAAATTCGTGGTTACAAACCAGGACGTTTCAGCTTTAATGTAAAAGGTGGACGTTGCGAAACCTGCGAAGGTTCTGGTGTAAGAACCATTGAAATGAGTTTTTTACCTGATGTATATGTTGAATGTGAAACCTGTCAAGGAAAACGTTTTAACAGAGAAACCTTAGAAATTCGTTTCAAAGGGAAATCTATTTCAGATGTTTTGAATATGACGGTTGATGAAGCAGTTGATTTCTTTGAAATGATTCCTAAAATATATCGAAAAGTAAAAACAATACAAGATGTTGGTTTGGGATATATTACATTAGGACAACAAAGCACCACACTTTCTGGTGGAGAAGCACAACGAATAAAATTAGCTGGAGAATTATCTAAAAAAGATACTGGAAACACGTTTTATATTTTAGATGAGCCTACAACTGGTTTACATTTTGAAGACATTCGCATTTTAATGGATGTGATTAACAAATTGGTAGATAAAGGAAATACCGTTCTAATTATTGAACATAATTTAGATGTAATAAAACTAGCCGATTATATTATAGATATTGGCTTAGAAGGCGGAAAAGGTGGCGGAGAAGTATTGTGTAAAGGCACGCCAGAAGAAATTATGAAAAATAATAAAAGTTATACTGCACAGTTTTTGAAAAAAGAATTATCTTAGATAACCTTTTTAAATTAAAAAATTAAAAATATGAGTGGAATATATCAAAATGAAGAAGAAAGAATCCAAGACAAATTAAAACAAAAAACTTGGAATGAAGTAAGAACAAACGATTCTTGGGCAATTTTTAAAATCATGTCAGAATTTGTAAATGGATACGAAACTATGGGAAGAATAGGTCCTTGTGTCTCTATTTTTGGTTCGGCAAGAACAAAACCAGATGATAAATATTATTTACTTGCCGAAAAAATAGCTTATAAAATTTCAAAAGCTGGATACGGAGTCATTACTGGTGGCGGACCTGGTATTATGGAAGCTGGAAACAAAGGCGCACACCTTGGCGGAGGAACATCTGTAGGCTTAAATATTGATTTGCCTTTTGAGCAACATTATAATCCTTATATTGACCGAGATAAAAACTTAAATTTCGATTACTTTTTTGTTAGAAAAGTAATGTTTGTTAAATATTCCCAAGGTTTTGTAGTAATGCCCGGAGGTTTTGGAACATTAGACGAAATGTTTGAAGCCATTACGTTAATTCAAACTAAAAAAATAGCTAAATTTCCAATTATTTTGGTGGGAACTGAATTTTGGTCTGGTTTAATGGATTGGATTCAATCTGTTATGATAGACAAATTTAAAAATGCGGCTGCAGAAGATTTAAAATTATTTAAAATTGTAGATAACGAAGATGAGGTTGTGGAAGCATTAGACAATTTCTATAAAAAATACGAATTGTCGCCTAACTTCTAATCAAATATTTGAAAAAAGTCCTATCTTTTGGATGGGACTTTTTTAATTTATTTTATAAGAAATACCTAAATTATAATTAAAAAACTTACCAAAAGCAAAGGCACTTATAAAATTAAATTTATTCAAACTATAATTTACGGCAATTTCTCCAATATAATTGGTTTTTCTTTTTTCAATTGTATCTAGCAATTGGTTGATTATTTTTTGAGCAGGAAACACCTCTTCAATTGCTCCTTTTTCACCACTAACAACGTAATTAAACATACTGCTATTGACAATAAAACTTCCTAAAATTTCAAATTTTTTAATTTCTTTAGACACAGCTAATTGATAATGAAATGTATCTACAATTCCATTTAAATTATTTATACCTAAATTTCCATATGAAGTATTCACATCTAAAAAATCAAAACTAATGTCTTCTTTAGAATAAAATGACATGGCAGAAATATGAATATTTTTTGGTTCTAAACTCGGAAAATATTGACTGATATTGTGCTTTAAACCAACACCATACACCTGATAATAGCCGCGTTTTAAATTGGTTTTAGTAGAAAAACGACCTGTAAGCTCTGTCCCACTTGGCAAAGCAATTGAAACATCTAAATAAGGATAGTTTATAGTTTCTTGATTTACACCTTTTGGTGTTTTTAACCGAACTTGTTGCCCGTCTAAATCACCTACTAAATAATAAGTATCATCATTTCCAATAGCTGTTGGAACTACAGCTGATGTTTCAGTTCCTTCTAATTTTAAAAATTTAAAATCAGAATTTGCAATTGTAAAACTTCTATCCGATTTTGGAACAAAAAACATATTTCCATGAATTCCTATATTAATTTCCCAATTTTCTTTCTTCTTAGCCGAGTTCATCCAAGCTGATGAAGCTTGATATACCGCTGCATCCGTTGCTGGAATTAAATATTGCTTTGAATACAATAGGGCATCTTCTAAAAGATACCCTATTTGCTCAAATTGTGAAGTTGTTTGTGCAGATCCAAGATTTGAAAATCCAAAAATAAATAGAACTGATAAAGTACTTAACTTTTTCAATTAAGCATCTATTTTAGCATAAGCTGCATTTTTCTCAATAAATTCTCTACGAGGTGGTACTTCATCACCCATTAACATAGAGAAAACACGATCTGCTTCGCCTAAATTATCAATAGTTATTTGGCGGAAAGTTCTAAATTCAGGATTCATTGTAGTTTCCCACAATTGTTCTGCATTCATCTCTCCAAGACCTTTATAACGTTGAATACTTGTACTTCCACCCATTTCCATAGAAATTCTATCACGTTGGTCATCGTTCCAAGCATATTGTTTTTTATTTCCTTTTTTAACCTGATATAAAGGTGGCGCTGCTATATAAACGTGGCCGCCTTCAATTAATTCCTTCATATACCTAAAGAAAAAAGTAAGAATTAAGGTAGAAATGTGAGAACCATCGACATCGGCATCACACATAATAACTACTTTATGGTAACGTAATTTTGATATATTCAAAGCTTTACTATCTTCTTCTGTTCCAACTGTAACGCCTAAAGCAGTAAAGATATTTCTAATCTCTTCGTTTTCAAAAACCTTATGTTGCATCGCTTTTTCCACATTCAAAATTTTACCTCTCAATGGCAAAATAGCTTGAAAAAATCTATCGCGACCTTGTTTTGCGGTTCCACCAGCAGAGTCTCCCTCTACTAAGTAAATCTCACATTTTTCAGGATCTTGCTCAGAACAATCTGATAATTTTCCTGGTAATCCGCCACCGCCCATAACGGTTTTACGTTGTACCATTTCACGTGCTTTTTTGGCTGCATGACGCGCTTGAGCTGCAAGAATAACTTTTTGAACGATGATACGAGCATCATTTGGATTTTCTTCCAAATAGTTTTCAATCATATCACCAACAGCTTGACTTACAGGCGAAACTACTTCTCTGTTTCCCAATTTAGTTTTGGTTTGTCCTTCAAATTGTGGTTCTGCAACTTTTACAGAAATAATTGCTGTTAATCCTTCACGGAAGTCATCTCCAGAAATATCAAACTTTAGTTTGTCTAACATTCCAGAGGCATCTGCATATTTCTTTAACGACCTTGTTAAGCCTGTTCTGAAACCTTGCAAGTGCGTTCCTCCTTCATGTGTATTGATATTATTTACGTAAGAAAAAATATTTTCGGTATAACTGGTGTTGTAAATTAACGCCACCTCAACTGGAATTTCTCCTTTTTCATTATCCATAGAGATTACATGCGAAATAATTGGCTCGCGGTTTCCATCTAAGTAACGAATGTATTCTTTTAAACCTTCATCTGAATGAAAAATTTCACAAACAAAATTTCCGTCCTTATCAAATTCTCTTTTATCGGTAAAAGTAATTGTAATTCCTTTGTTAAGGTAAGATAATTCTCGCATACGCGCTGATAAAGTATCGTAAGAATATTCTATTGTTTGAGTAAATATTGATGGGTCTGGATAAAAAGTTACTATCGTACCTCTTTTTGTGGTTTCTCCAATTTGTTTAACAGGATAAAGTGCTTTTCCTTTTTCATATTCTTGTTCGTATACTTTTCCATCACTACTATGAACAGTTGCTCTTAAATGATTAGACAAAGCATTTACTACAGAAACCCCAACACCGTGCAATCCACCAGAAACTTTATAGGAATCTTTATCGAATTTTCCTCCAGCACCAATTTTAGTCATTACAACCTCTAATGCCGAAACGCCTTCTTTTTTGTGAATACCAACTGGAATTCCACGTCCATTATCTTCTACCGAAATAGAACCATCTTCATTAATATCAACCCGAATCGTATCACAATGGCCACCCATTGCCTCATCAATTGAGTTATCTACAACTTCATAAACTAAATGATGTAGTCCTCGAACGCCAACATCTCCAATATACATAGATGGACGCATTCTTACATGCTCCATTCCTTCTAATGCTTGTATGCTATCGGCTGAATAACTACCTTTTTTATTTTCTTCACTCATAATAATTGTGTTAAATAAACATTTTTATAACAAACAAATATAACGAATGGATTAAAAAAAGCCAAGCTAAAACAGCTGCAAAACACCTTAAGTTATCAACATTTGTTAATTTCTGAAATCATGGCTGAAATGCGCTAAAAAACATCAAAAATGCTATTTTGATGTTTTTAATCCAATCAAAAAATAGTTAAAAATAAAAAAGCGTCTTAAAACGCAAAATAAGAGGTTTGTAAAAATGAAGAAAATACTAAAGTTTACCAAAATGAGAAAAATAAAGTCAAAACTTACAGAATTTCCAAAATTTTATAATTCACCTGATTTACTAAAAACTCAGCTTGTACCTTTTTATGCATCAATTGCACACCTAGAGGAGATTGTGGAGAAATGGCAAAAACAGGTTGATTATCGACTGTTATTTTAGGTAAAGCAGTACAAACAAAAACAGTTAAATGATTGGTTTTAACCAAACTGCCTAACACTACATTGTTGGAAACCTGCGTGATGTCTAATTTAGATAAAATGAATTGTTGTTCTAATGCTTCTTTTAGTTTATTGGCAATTTTTTCTTGTTCGATATGTAATTTTGATAACGTAGTTTCGTGCTTGTCACCTGCCGAAGATTTGGCATCATTTTGCGCATCTTCAGTTAAAGAATGAATTAAATCTTGATAAATATCTATTTTATCTTGAAGTAATAATTGGTAATGTGAAAGTATTTTTTGCTTGAAGTTTGGCATTTGATAATTTATTGGACACTTAATTTAATCATTCGAAATCATTTTTAACGATTAAAAATCAAATTTATAACTCGCACCCCCTAAAATTTGCAAACCCTGTACAGGAAAATTTGCCCAACGGTTATATTGCTGATTGGCTAAATTATTTCCTTTTAAAAAGAAATTTAATCTTTTACTGAATTTATAGCCCACATGTGCATTCAAATCAAAATAACTATCTAATGTTACCACACTTTTATCTAAAATAAATGGAAAAACTGCTGCGTCATTTTGTACACTTATCATATCCTGACGTTCTCCAATAAAAAATAGTTTGGCACCTGCATACCATTTTTCATTTATTTCAACATCTATAAAACTTGCAACTTGAAGTTTTGGTAAATTCCAAGCTTCATTTTGAGTAGTTGTTGTAAACGTATTAAATGTTCCGTTAATTCCAAAAGTAATATTTTTTGTAAAATCTGCTTTTAATTCTCCAAATACGGACAATGTTTTCAAGTCATCATAAACCACATTAAATGAATTCCCAAAAGCATATCCATTTGTGTTTGTTGATAAAAGGTCAAAATAATTTGCTGCAAATAATGCTTTATTATCTTGATTTAAATAAGAGGTTTTCACATTAAATGCTACTGCATTGGCTAATTTTCCTTTTAAACCAACATACAAATCATATTTATTATTAGTTGGAGCAATAAATAACGTTGGCGAAACAAATGGGTTTTCATCTACGAAATCCGCATACGAATTTTGTTGTAAATTTCCTTCTACTCCTGCATAAGCCAATAAAATATCACCTACTAATTTGTAAGACGCTTTTACTTTTGGATAAAAGTATATTTTGTTATTGTTTTCTTGATCTATTATAGACTTAGCATAAAAAACTTTGGCACCAATTTCAACTGACAAATCATCTTGTTGGTATAAAATACTTGGACTAAAACCTAAATTCAATGAAGAATAATTGTACGCCGAATTCATTTGCATTAACCTTCTATCAAAACTTCCGCCTACATAATCCAAAACAAAATCAGTTTTCACTTTTTGATCAGCTACTTTAAAATCAAAATTTGGTTTCACAAAAAACCTGTTTTCAGCTGAGCCATAAGCATCCGAAAAACGTTTGAACTGTAAAGAAGCTTGCTTAAAAAAACTGTCTTTTAAGGTCATTTTTCCACCAATAGCAAGAGTATTGTAGACTTGTTTTTCATCAATTTTATTAACCACAGAGGTATCAAAAAAAGAATAATTTGGTAAACCATACCAATTGATGCCTTGATTTTTAATTCCTAAATCGGCATTCCAGCTAATTTTTCTGGCTTTGCTTCCGTAAGTTGCGTCCAATGCATTTGTGTAAAAATTATTATCTAAAATTACGCCACCAATACCACCTTGAGAGGATAGATGTTGTAGTAATCCGCCTACATAATCGGTTTTACTCAATTGGTGCGTTAAAAACACCTCTGCATTTGCTGTTCCATAATTTCCAGCGCCTAAAGAAACATAATTAGAAAAACCTTTTTCTTGTGTTTCTTTATCCACGTCAGCCGCTTTTCCTTTAGAAGGAATAAATGTTGAGGCTACTGGAAATGAAAAAATTTGAAATTTTATTGGAATTTTTGGCTCCACTATTTCTTGTTCCACAGCTGGTGATTGTTTTATTTTAAATGCATCAGAAATGGTTGGTGTATATGGTTTTACAATATTTACCACTTCACTTCCAATGTTTTCGTCTTTCTTTTGTGAAAAACCAACTTGAAAAGCTGAAAGGACGATGATATTAATAATTAACTTCTTCATATATTTGTTTTATTTAACCGCTAAGACGCTAAGGTTTTCGCTAGGTTTGTAATTTTTGATTCTTTTTACTTTTTACTTAGCCCTTACTTCGTAACTGACGAATTCGTTTTTGCTTCTTCGGCTTTTATTGTTTCTAATTCTGCTTGACATTCTGAAACTACATCTGGGAATTCGGTGAAATTATCGATGATACTTTGTAAAATTTCAGTAGCTTGAAAACTATCGTTTAAACCGTAATAGTTTTTTGCCATCAAAACCAAACTTTTTGCCCCAAAATATTTATAACCTGAATAGGTACTTGAATATTTTTCAACCAATATATTTGATGCTTCAAATTTTTGTTCTTTATGATTAAAATAGGCGTCATAATATAATGCTTCTGCTGCCAATTCACCTTTTGCTATTTTTTGTAATTTAGCGTAAGCTTCTTTTGCTTTTTCGTCGTTATTGGTTTTTATTGCTGAACGTGCTACAATTATTTGTGCATCACTTTTAATATTATCATCTATTTTTTGATTATTTAACACCTTATCTGAATACAATTCTGAATTAGTAAAATCTTGTTTTTCATAATAACACTTCATTAAGTTAGCTTGTGCAAAAGTTGTGTTTTGCGGATATTCCGCAGCTGATTCTAATCGTTTTAAAACTTCAATCGCTAAGTCGCAATTTTTATCTTTCAGATAAATTTCAGATAATCTAACCAAAGCTTGTTCTGTAAATTCGTTTCTAGCTTGCGCAATTACAGACTCGTAATGAGGAATTGCGTTTTTTTCTAATGCATCTGCAAAATACAATTGAGCCAAGTAAAAATGAACTTTTAAAG
>NZ_JBIPMS010000074.1:0-8273 GCF_044368995.1 Flavobacterium sp.
ACAAAGAAACCAAAATCATATCGAAGACCAAAACCTGTCCCTAAAGCAATCTCTTGAAAAGATTTTGTGCCTTTAAATTTCAATTTTTCATCTTCTACGTTATCAGAAACATTCCAAATATTTCCTGCATCGGTAAACAAGGCACCATTAAGACTGTTGAAAATATTAAATCGGTATTCTAAATTTAGAGATAGTTTTAAGTTGGCTTCGTTAAAATCATTTACACTTAAACTGGCGCCAGGACCTAATGAATATGCTTGCCAACCTCTGTTATCATTACTTCCACCTGCAAAATAACTTCTTGAAAAAGGCACAGAATTTGAATTCCCATAAGGAATAGCCACTCCTCCAAAAAACCTAAATGCTAAGGAACTTTTCTTGTATAATTGTAAGTGTTTGATGTATTCAAACTCTGTTTTAATATATTGTGCATATGCTACTCCAAAAACAGTTTGATTGTCGTTACTATTTAATGCTTCTTTTTTTTGCTTAGAAATAATACTTAAAAGATTTCCTGAACTTTCTATTTTTGCTTTAATATTATAAAACTGAACGTCATTAATACTTCTTTTGGTGCTTAAATTATATGAAAAACTAGACGATAAAATTAAGTTATTTTCAATCAATCTTTTTCTTCTTTCCCCAATGGTATTAATAGTTTTAAAATCTATTTCACTTGCAACACCAATAGCTCCATTCGACACACTATTGATGAAATCTACAGCGCCCGAAAAAGTTAAATTTCCAGCGGCATCTTCAAAATCTTGATTAGTATTATAGGTTTGTGCTAAATTATTCAAAGTGCTGTATGAATAATTATACACGTTAAAATAATTATCAATATTTAAATTTTTAACAAACTGTAAGTTGAATAAATCCAACTTAAATTTTTTAGTTTCATCTTTATTTAAACCCCAATCGTAATAAAAACTACCGTAATAATTTTCTTTATCCAAACCAATATTTGTTTGTTTTGACAAACCTAACGTTATTGATGTACTTGGTAACGATTCTTTACTAATTATTCTTTTAGTATTTATTGGAAAGAAAATTCTAGGAAAACTTAGCTTCACATCTCCCCCGTATTCTAAAATATTGAAAAAGGCGTTGGTGCTATTTTTTATACTGGCATCTTTAGAGGAACCCAAATTGCCTCGCAACGAAAAATCTAAAATTTCGGCGCCTTTAAATAAATTTCTAAACGTAATTCCTGTAAAACCAGAAATACCAAATAACTGAATGTTTGATTGTGTAAAATCTCCTTTAATGTTGAAATTATACTTTTTTAATGGTGTTAAAAAAATATTAGCAATTAATCCATTTCCAGTAGCATCTTCTACATATTGAATTCGAGGATAATCAAATACTTTCAAATTCGATAATGCTCTTGTAGTTAACGTTTTGTCCTGTTCGCTAAATAATTTTCCTTCTTCAATAAAAATTGCATTTACTAGTGCTTTAGGCTTATATTTCAGTTTCCCTGAACTGTAAAAATTAAATTTTTTATACGATAAACTATCAATTCCAATTGCTTTTTCTTTTACTTGTTTGTCTGTAAAAACATTTACTTTGTTAATTTTATACAACTTAAATGGCTCGGTAAAGGTAGAATCTGCATTTTTAACAATCCTATTTCCAATATTAAATGTAATATTTAGATTATTATTTTTTCCAATCGTATCAATATCTGGTCTTTTAATGTAATTTTCTTGAAAATGATATAAGCCTCTGTTTCTAAATTCTTTTGCAATTCGTTTCTTCTCGTTGCTAATATTTTCGGCGGTATACGTTTCGCCTGTTTTTATTAAAGAATTTCCTGAAATATTTTGATATAACGAATCTACAATTGGCGTTTCAATATTTCTAAAAATACTATCAATTATATACGGTTTACCAGTGTTGATTTGGTAAGTAACTTTTACTTTTTTATTTTTTAACGAATCTATTTTAGAAGCTACTTTCACATCGAAAAAACCTCTATTAAATTGGTAAGATTGCAATCTAATTTCCGATTTTCTAACTCTAGCCGTATCTAAGATAGAAGGCGCCTCACCTATTTGCTTTAAGAAGTCGCTATATCCAGAAACAACAAACGATTGACCCAAACGATTGACTTGTTTTTTAGAATACAAATTAATCATTCTATCAAGTCGGTTTGGTTTTTTTTGTAACCACGCTTGGTAAGAAGAATCGGCGTTTTTTTTACTCAAATTGTACAATTGCAAACGTGGTTTAAAACCTAATAATTTACTGTTGGGTTTTTGATATAATTGATTGTACAAATCCTCTGAGTTAATAGATTTGTTATTTACTGTAATTTCGTTATCTTGAATAAGTAATTGTTTCTTTTGGAGCTTCCTTACTTCAGAACAGGAGTAAAAAAGTATTCCTAAAAGAAAAAATAGTGCTATTTTTGGTGTGAGATTATTCAAACGCTTAATTTTTATCAAAAATACAATTTTTTATGGTTAGCAAAAACCAAATTAAACTAATTAATAGTTTACAGCAAAAAAAGTACCGTAAGTTACACAATCTTTTCATAGCAGAAGGTAAAAAAGTGATTCAAGAACTTATAGATGCCAATTTTAGTTTGGAACATTTATTTGTAACGAAAACAAATTTGTTTGACAAAAAACATACTGCAACGCTTATTTTAGATAGCGAACTTAAAAAAATATCTGCTTTAACTTCTGCAAATGATTGTTTAGCCGTTTTTAAAATTAAAGAATATAGTTCCAGTACTAATTCTGGTTTAGAATTGGCTTTAGACAATATAAAAGACCCAGGGAACATGGGAACTATTATTAGATTATGTGACTGGTTTGGTATTTCTAAAATTGTTTGCTCTGAAGAAACCGTTGATATGTATAATCCAAAAGTAGTTCAAGCTACAATGGGAAGTTTGGCTAGAGTTCAAGTAGAATATACCAATTTAGCTAATTATTTAAAAACAACTGATTTGGAAATTTTTGGCACATTTATGGAAGGCGAAAACATTTATAAAAAAGAATTACCCGCTAATGGCATACTTGTAATGGGAAATGAAGCCAACGGTATATCTTTAGAAATTGAAAATTTAGTTACTCAAAAAATTTCTATACCAAGATTTGGAAATTTACAACAAACTGAAAGTTTAAACGTAGCAACGGCCTCAGCCATATTTTTATCAGAATTTAAAAGGAGTAAATAATAATCAACTTTTTTACTTAACGAACTTTGACTTTACGACTTAATGGAACGTGAAGTTAACAAAAACAGCTCTTGTTTGCATCGATTTAATATTTCCTGTCCAAGGAGAATTTGGATCCAAATCGCGAATTAACTCATCACCTGTTCCAAAAACACCACGAATGGATGGAGAAAATTTAAAATATTCTAAATATAAATCAATTCCAAAACCTACTTCGTAATTTTGTGTCCAGGTTTTTACTCGGAATCTATTTGCTGAATTATCGTCTGTAGCTTTTTCATTACTTCCTAAATTTAAAGTAGAAGAAACGCCTCCTAACAAAAATGGTCGCACATTTCCAGTTCGTAAAGCGGAATATTTTAGCAATAATGGAAAATGTAAATTTGCTGCCTTTACTTCTCTTAATTTATCAACTCGATCTTCAATATTTGGATAAATTAAATTGCGTTGTGTGGCATAAAAACCAGGTTCAAATCGTAAATCAAAAAAATCTATTAATCTTATATTTACCACCAAACCTACATTAAATCCTGTGCCTGGTTTTAACTCAATATCTTTTCCTACAGTGTTATAACTAAAATGATAATTATAACTGCTAAACCCTAAATAATAACCAAAATGAATTTTTTGTTTCTCAAAATTTTCATCATTTATAATTGGATTTTTGCCAAAGGTACCGCCCTGAGCAAAAGATTTCAGTGCGAATAACCCTATAAAAATGAAATATCTAACTTGCATGGTTTACCTTTTTGATGCTTTATAAATTGTAGCTACACCCATAGTTTGAGGTTCGTGCTTTACCTCTATAAACCCAATTTTTCGTAAAATATTGTTTAATGCATCGCCAAAAGGGAAATTTTGTGCAGAAGTAGACAAATATTTGTACGCGGCTTTATCTTTAGAGAACAGTTTTCCAATAGTTGGCATAATAAAATTAGTGTACACATAATAACCCTGTTTAAAAGGAAATTTTGTTGGTACAGAAGTTTCTAAAATTATAAAAGTACCATTTGGTTTCAATACACGTAGTATTTCAGAAAGTCCTTTTTCTAGATTTTCGAAATTTCTTACACCATATGCCACCGTAATCACATCAAAATAATTATCCGAGTAAGGAATTTTTTCTCCATCACCTAAAACCATTTGAATTTTTGAATCTAAGTTTTTATCTGAAATTTTTTTCTTACCCATTTCAAGCATACCTTGTGAAATATCCAAACCAATAATTTCAGTAGCGGTAGTTTCGGCAAACAATATAGCTAAATCTCCAGTTCCGGTAGCAATATCTAAAATAGATGTAGGATGAAGCAGTTTTACCATTTGTAAAATCTTCTTTTTCCATGTGGCATCTGTCCCTAAAGAAATTATTTTATTTAATCCATCATAATTTTCGGAAATGGTATCAAACATATGAGCTACTTGCTCTTTCTTACCTTTTTCGGAATTTTGATAGGGTTTTATGCTTTCAGACATGATTGTTTTTTTGAAGTACAAAAGTAATTGAAAATTATGAATTACAATTTACGAATTACGATTTGACTTAATAAAAGTTTGAAACGTAAAATCAAAGGCGTGTTTTTCATCTTTTGGATGTAGTTCTTCAAAAACAAGTTCCCAATGTTCTGGATTTATTTCTGGGAAAAATGTGTCGGCCTCTACAGTAGTATGTACGCGAGTTAGCTCAACTTTATCAGCCATATCGATAGCTTGTTTGTAAATTTCGCCCCCGCCAATAATAAAAACATCTTCGCTTTTTGGACACGCTTCTATGGCTTGTTCTAAACTTGAAACCACAATACATCCCTCTGGTGCTATATAATCACTTTGACGAGTAATAATAACGTGCGTTCTGTTAGGTAATGGTTTTGGAAAACTTTCAAAGGTTTTTCTTCCCATAATTATATAATGCTCGGAAGTTAACGCTTTAAAACGTTTAAAATCATCTGGTAAATGCCAAACCAATTGGTTGTCTTTTCCCAAAGCATTGTTTGTGGATATTGCGGCGATTAGTATGAGCATAGAAAATAATTTGAAGGCTAAGATATGGAATTTAAGTGAAAATTTATTTAATTCGTTTTTACACAGAAACTGCACCTTTAATATGCTCGTGTGGGTCGTAGCCTTCTAACGTGAAATCGTCAAAAGTGAAATCGAAAATATTGGTTACATTTGGGTTCAATTTCATAATTGGTAATTTTCTTGGTTCACGGCTCAATTGTAAATTAACTTGTTCTATATGATTATTATAAATATGAGCATCCCCAAAAGTATGAATGAATTCACCCGCTTCTAATCCGCAAACTTGTGCTACCATCATCGTAAATAAGGCATACGAAGCAATGTTAAACGGTACGCCTAAGAAAATATCAGCACTACGTTGGTACAACTGACACGATAATTTCCCATCAGAAACATAAAACTGAAAAAACGCGTGACAAGGCGGTAAAGCGGCTTTTCCGTTAGCCACATTTTCCGAAAACGAAACGGTAGTGTCTGGTAATACAGAAGGATTCCAAGCCGAAATTAACATTCTACGACTATTTGGATTGGTTTTTAAGGTTTCGATTAATTCTGTAATTTGATCAATTTCTTCGCTGTTCCAATTTCTCCATTGGTGTCCATATACTGGTCCTAAATTGCCATTTTCATCTGCCCAAGCATCCCAAATTTTTACACCATTTTCTTGTAAATAGGCAATATTGGTTTCGCCTTTTAAAAACCAAAGTAATTCGTAAATAATCGATTTTAAATGTAACTTTTTAGTGGTTACCATTGGAAAACCTTCGCTTAAATCAAAACGCATTTGGTAACCAAAAACACTAATGGTTCCTGTTCCTGTTCGGTCGCCTTTTTGAGTTCCGTTTGCTAATACGTGGTTTACTAAATCGTGATATTGTCTCATATAAAGTTTGTTTCAAACCTGACAGGTTTTAGAAACCTGTCAGGTTTATATATTTAATGATTAAAAGCCTCTACGTCTTTTGGATTGTGTTTGTGTTTAAATAAAATTGCAAATGCAACAGTAATTATTAAAGCATAAAAAGCAAATGCAAGCCAAATGTTGTGCCAGTCTTTTCCGTTTGCATTAGTAAAATAGGTGTCAATTAAAAACCCACTTCCTAAACTTCCTAAAATCGCTCCGAAACCGTTAGTCATCATCATAAATAATCCTTGTGCAGAGGAACGAATTTTAGAATCGGTTGTGGTTTCCACGAAAAGTGAACCTGAAATATTGAAGAAATCGAACGCCAATCCGTACACGATATTCGACATAATTATCATCCATAAACTTCCAATTGGATCGCCATAAGCGAAAAATCCAAAACGCAATACCCAAGCAATTAAACTAAAAAGCATTACCTTTTTAATACCATATCGTCGTAAGAAAAACGGAATGGCTAAAATAAATATCGTTTCAGAAATTTGAGAAATAGACAACACAATATTTGCCGATTTTACCACAAAAGTTTCTGCATATTTTGGAATGTTTTCAAAATCTTTAATATACGTTTCACCATACATATTGGTCAATTGTAAAGCCGCTCCAAGAAACATACTAAAGATAAAAAACATAGCCATTTTAGATTCTTTAAACAATTTAAAAGCATCTAAGCCAAAAATTTGAGAGACTGTTTTGTTTTTACTTTCGTCTTTTATTGGTTCAATTTTTGGCAAAGTGAAAGAAAAAATTCCCAATACAATTGCGAAAAAAGACGCCATATAAAACTGATTACATTCTACAGGCATATTGGTTATAGAAGCAATGGCTTTTCCTACTCCAATCCCAAAAGAAAAAGGCGGATTTACATTACTGAACAAATTGGTACACCACATGGCTACAATAAAACCAATAGTTCCCCAAACTCGAATTGGCGGGTAGTCTTTAATGATATTAAAGTTAAATTTTTTTAAAAGGGCGAAAGAAAGTGAGCTTGACAAAGATAACGTTGGCATATAAAAAATCATACCTACAAGCAAAACCCAAAAGAAAGTAGAAGGGCTATCAATGGCTGGCAAGAAAAGTAAAATTAATCCATATAGAATATGATGGATGCCGTATAATTTTTCTAAGTTTAAATATTTATCTGCTATAATTCCAGAAATAGGCGGCATAATAATAGAACCCAAACCTAAAGTTGAAAACACAATTCCAAACTCTGCACCCGACCATTGTTTAAAACCGAATCCATAACTCGCCAAAGTGGTAAGCCAGGCGCCCCAAACAAATAATTGTAAAAAACTTACAATGGTTAATTTTAATTTTATATTCATTTTGTAGTATTTTGGTTGGTAATTTTATTTTTTATCAATCTCGTCTTTAATTAGTGCGGCTTTTTCGTAATCTTCATTTTGAATGGCTTCTTCTAACATGTCATGTAGCTCTTGAATAGAAAATTTTGAGTATATATTTTCAACTTCTTCTTCACTAAAAACCTCTGGATCGGACAAAATGTCGTCATCATTCATCTCATCAGAATAGGACTCTTGTTTATTTTTATTTAAGAAAATTCCTGCTTTGTCTAATATGTTTTTGTAGGTAAAAATAGGTGCATTAAATCTAAGAGCTAAAGCAATTGCATCTGAAGTTCTGGCATCAATTATTTCTTCCTTAGCGTCTCTTTCACAAACAATACTTGAATAAAAAACACCATCAACCAATTTATGAATAATCACTTGTGTAATTACGATTTCATATTTATCAGCGATGGTTTTAAACAAGTCATGAGTTAAAGGACGAGGTGGTGTAATTTCTTTTTCTAGGGCAATTGCAATAGATTGGGCTTCAAAAGCACCAATAACAATTGGTAATTGTCTGTCGCCATCTACTTCATTCAAAATTAAAGCATAGGCCCCATTTTGTGTTTGACTATACGATATTCCTTTAATAGTTAATTTAACTAAACTCATTTTGTACTTAAACTTTTATTCAAATGTACTATAAAATATTTTCTATTAAAAAAAAAAGCTATCTAAATTGGATATTTCTATCGTATTTAGATAGCCTTTTAGGAGGCACAATATATAAAAAATTATGCGTTCGCCGCTTTAAAAGCTTTTAATTTTTCAATCAATTTTGGTACTA
>NZ_JBIPMS010000167.1:0-2794 GCF_044368995.1 Flavobacterium sp.
TGGGCACAACAAGGTATTTTGCTTTTAAACGCTAGTTTGACTGTAAGAAAAGACGAAGCAAATAGTCACAAACACTTAAAATGGAATGTTTTTACGGATAACTTAATTAACTATTTATCTGATAATTATGAAAATATTGTTTTTTTACTTTGGGGAAGTTTTGCACAAAAAAAAGGAATTAAAATAAATAGAGAAAAGCATTTGGTTTTGGAATGTGGTCATCCGTCACCGTTAAGTGCCAACAGGGGATTTTGGTTTGTAAATAAGCATTTTAGCCAAACTAATACTTATTTAAAATCTATTGGAAAAACCCCGATTGATTGGTAAGCTCAGGTTGATTTATATCTGAAATACTAAAAACCTCTTCACCTAAAAAAAATAAGCAAAACTTAATTTGATTTGCTTTTAAGTATTTTTACAATCTCATTAAAATTTATTTTTTCTGAAATAATATTTAAATCTAAAATCTTGTTTTGGACGATTTCGTAGGTTTTTTCATCTAAATTTTTCTGACTCCATTGGGTTTGTTGCAACCATTGTTGGATATCTTCTAATTTTTGATGGTATCTTGTAGCAAGCGTTCTGTCAATACTTGGAATATGTTTAAACTCTTCTGTTGTTGTGTTGATAATCTCTAAAATTAAAGCAATAACGGATTTATTTTCTATTAAAAATTCATTTCTAACAGCTATTACAAAACAAGGCCAAGGCGAAGGACATTCGCCCACACGTTTAAAAGTTCCATTGTCCACCAAAGGTTTTGTGGTATATTTTTCCCACATAAAATAATCTGACTTTCCTTCAGAAAGATTAGCAATAGCTCCATCTAAATTATTTACGATTTCAAAAGATAAATTGTTAGTATTCCAGTTATTTATTTCAGCATTTACAATGCTCATTAGATGAGAACCTGAACCCTTTCTGCTTATGGCGGACACTTTGTTTTCTAAATCGCTAACCGAATTATATTCTGATTTTCCATCAACGTGAATTCCCCAAATTAATGGTGATTTTACGAAAATTTGTACAATACTGCTGTGTTGATTTTCTGTAAGATCTTTAATAATTCCTTCTGTTAAAATAACGGCAATATCAGTTTCATTATCACGAAGCATTTGACACATTCTTCCTGTTCCTTCAGGAATATCAGTCCACAGTAAATCGATTCCAGCTTCATTGAATTCGCCATTTTCAATACACATGTGCCAAGGTAAATTAAAGTGTTCAGGAACACCAACTATTTTTACTTCTTTCATTTTTTAGGGATAAAGTTTTGGGTAAAGGGTTTAAGGGTTTTGTGCGAATTCGTATTTTTTAAATTTCTTAAATCTGTTTTATTATACCAATTTATCCAATGTATAAGCAATTAACTCATTAACGGTTTTTTCTGGGTTCGAACTAAATTCGCCATCCGCTCTGTTTGCAATAATGGCGTTAAGTGATAAACAATTATGACCTAATAATTTGCCTAAACCATAAATCGCAGATGTTTCCATTTCTAAATTCGTCATGCGTATTCCGTTATAGTTAAAAGCATCCATTTTATTATTTAATTCAGGATTCTGAATATTTAAGCGAACAACCCGACCTTGGGGTCCGTAAAATCCACCCGCAGTGCCAGTAAATCCTTTGTAAAATTTTTCTGAATAGATTTTATTTTCTAAAAATTCATTACAAGAAACCACTGTTGGTCTACCTTTTCTAATATCCCAATTGGTTTGAGTAATAAAAGCATCTTCTAATTCTGAATCAGAAAATTCTTCGATAAGATAGGAGCGAAGCATGTTGTCTAAACCAATTGCATATTTGCTCATTACCCAACTATCGACCGGAATATCTGCTTGTAAAGAGCCGGAAGTTCCAATACGAACAATATTTAAAGAAGTATGGGTGTTTTTTATTTCTCGAGTATTTAAATTGACGTTTACCAAAGCATCTAATTCGTTCATAACAATATCAATATTATCAGAACCAATTCCGGTAGATTGAACAGTTAAACGTTTTCCTTTGTAGGTTCCCGTTTCGGTTTTGAATTCTCTTTTTTGTGTGGAAAATTCAATACTTTCAAAGTGTTGTGTAATTTTTGAAACACGATCCGGATCGCCAACAAAAATAATGTCATGTGCAATATGTTCAGGCTTCAGATTTAGGTGATATACACTTCCGTCCGGATTTAATATTAATTCTGATGATTTTATCATTAATGTTTTTTTTTAGCAGAACACTATTAACGGTTCACTGAATACCGTCTTATCCTCCGACACGTTTGGTTTTGAATCCTTTATCTTGAAGCATTTTTATTATTTTGTCTCGGTAATCGCCTTGAAGGATAATCGCACCGTCTTTAAAACTTCCGCCAACACTTAATTTTGTTTTAATTTCTTTAGCAAGTATTTTAAAATCTTCGTCGGTTCCTTCGTAGCCTTCAATGATAGTTGTGGCTTTTCCTTTTCGTTTTTCATATTTACAAATCATTGGTTCTTTCTGAACGTATAATTCATGTGCACTTTCCTCTTTTTCTTCGGGTTCATTTGAAGGAATATGGTCTGGGAATAGGTTTTTTAATTGGTCCTGTAAATTCATTTTTTTGCACGCTGATTAAACTGATTCGCAATAGCGAAACGCTAATTAAAACTGATTTTTTCTATTTCTTAATTAAACCTAACTCCACTAAACGTTCGTGTAAAAAATCTCCAGCAGTTATATCTTCATATAATTTTGGATTTTGTTCATCAATACATGCTGCTAAACAATTTAATTTCATTTCACTTATAGGATGCATAAAAAATGTAAT
>NZ_JBIPMS010000075.1:0-8234 GCF_044368995.1 Flavobacterium sp.
TAACTATAAAAATAAAAGGAAGAGAAGAACAATATTTGGTTTCATTAGATTCTAGATTAACTTCTGTTTCTAACGAAACTACCTTAACAGTTAAAAAATCAGATTTTTATATCTCAATAATCGAATTTCCCGAAGAAGGTTTTTTAAGAACAATTCGTAAAAAACTACTTTGGGGAGAAGACAAAAGGAATTAACACACGAATTTTCATTTTTTTGCGTTATTTAATCAAGTTAATGATCAAAAAAACTTGGTTTAAGATGGTTAGTACATCAATATTATTATATTTGCAAACGATTAAAAAAATGAAAAGATTTTTATTAAATAGTATAGGCGTATTATGCTGCATCACTTCATTCGGACAAATTCACGAATTAGGCGTTTTTGTAGGTGGTAGTAATTATATTGGTGATGTAGGAAAAGAAAACTATTTGTCGCCAAATGACATGGCGTTTGGGGTTTTATACAAATGGAACAAAAGCACCAGACATTCTTGGCGCTTTTCTTATAATATGGCATCTATTACAGCAAAAGACAAAGAAAGTAATGCACCAAATAGAAAAAATAGAGGTTTTGAAATAAAAAATAATATCAAAGAATTTTCAGCAGGTTTAGAATTTAATTTTTTGGATTTCGATTTGCATCAATCTGATTTTACGTTTACACCATACGTTTTTTCTGGAATTTCAGCATTTGTTTACGATGAAATTTATGTAATTGGTACCGAAAGTAAAATAGATTACCAACATTATTCGTTGGCTATTCCTATGGTTTTTGGAATAAAATCAAAGTTAACAAATCATTTGGTTATTGGATTAGAAAGTGGTGCGAGATATACTTTTACTGATAATTTAGATGGAAGTAATCCTTTAAATAAAAATTTGGAAACCTTAAAATTTGGAAATTTAAACAACAAAGATTGGTATGTGTTTACAGGATTTACTTTAACCTATACTTTTGGTAAAAACCCATGTTTTTGCGCACCTGAATAAAATGAAAAAAGAAATAGATAAAAATAACTTACCAAAACATTTGGCCATCATTATGGATGGCAATGGGCGTTGGGCAAAAAACCAGGGAATGTTGCGTATGTTTGGTCATGAGAAAGGAACTAAATCTGTAAAACAAACTGTTGAAAGCTGTGCTAAATTAGGTATTGACTTTTTAACGCTTTTTGCTTTTTCAACAGAAAATTGGAACCGCCCCAAGATTGAAGTAGACACATTAATGAAATTATTAGTTAGTGCCTTAAAAAAAGAATTAAAAACATTACAAAGCAATAATATCAGGCTAAATGCGATTGGGAATTTAGACACTTTGCCAAAAGGAGTAAGAAAAGAATTGGCCGAAGTTATAGAAAAAACACAAACAAATAGCAGAATGACTTTAACCTTAGCGTTAAGTTATGGCGCAAGAGATGAAATCATAAATGCTGTTAAAATAATTTCTGGAAAAGTTAAAAATAATATAATTTCAGTAGATGCTATTGAAGAATCAATTATAAATCAGCATCTTTACACGCAGAATATGCCAGATGTTGACTTAGTAATAAGAACAAGTGGCGAACACAGAATAAGTAATTTTCTATTATGGCAAATTGCTTATGCTGAATTTTATTTTACAGACGTGCTTTGGCCAGACTTCAATGAAGAAGAACTGCATAAAGCATTATTAAGTTATCAAAAAAGAGAAAGAAGATTTGGAAAAACTAGCGAACAAATTAGATAAATTGACAATGTTTAAAAACAGAATACTATTTTTATTTATCCTATTATTAATAGGAAATACAATAAATGCACAAGAAACAAACTTAGAAAAAGGAAAAGAATATATACTTTCTGGTGTTGAAGTAACTGGAAAAGTTTCTTTTAACGAACAAACAGTTATTACATTTACTGGACTTGAAATAGGAAGTAAAATTAGAATTCCAGGGGAAGAAATTAGTTTAGCCATTACCAAACTTTGGAAATTAGGACTTTTTAATGACGTGAATTTTTACGTGAAAAAAATTGAAGGAGAAGCTATTTTTCTTGAACTAGAATTATACGAATTGCCTAAACTTAATGACATAAAAATTAAAGGTGTTAAAAAAGGAAAAAGAGAAGATGTCGTAAAAGAAACAGAGTTAAGCAAAGGTAAAATTGTAAATGATAACTTAATTACAAATACCAAAAACTATATAGAAAATAAGTTTAAAAAAGACGGTTATTTTAACACCAAAGTTACCATTAATACACTAGCCGATTCTACAAATACAAAAGTAGATATGGTGGTTTTTATTGATAAAGGTCAAAAAGTAAAAATTAGTGCAATTAATTTTATTGGAAACGAACAATTAAATGACAAAAAACTTAAAAAATCATTTAAAAGCACCAAAGAAAAGAAAGTTTACAGGCTTTTTAAAGCCTCTAAATTTGTAAAAGACAAATACAAAGAAGATTTAGGAACGCTGGTAACAAATTATAAAGAAAAAGGGTATAGAGACGCCAGAGTAGTTAGCGAAAGTGTGTTATATAATAAAGAAACCAACAAAATAAATATTGACGTAAATATTGAAGAAGGCAAAAAATATTACTTTGGAGATATCCGATTCTTAGGAAATACAGTTTATACAGATCAAGCTTTAAATTCAATTTTAGGAATTAAAAGAGGAGAAATTTATAATGGCGTTTTGTTAGAAAAAAGAATTGCTGACAAAACTTCTCCAGACGCAGAAGATGTATCCAATTTGTATCAAAATAATGGCTATTTATGGTCAAACATCAATCCAGTTGAGGTTAAAACAGAAAACGATACTATCGATTTTGAAATCAGAATTTCAGAAGGACCGATTGCCTATTTTAATAATGTCACGGTTAAAGGAAACGACAAAACCAACGATAAAGTAATTTATAGAGAATTAAGAACCAGACCAGGAGAAAAATGGAATAAAGATTTGGTCATTCGTTCTGTTAGAGAATTAGGACAATTAGGATTCTTTGATGCTGAAGCCATTCGTCCGGAACCTGTAAATATGGATCCAGCTGCTGGAACAGTAGATTTAGATTGGACTTTAGTGGAAAAAGGTTCTAGTCAGGTGGAATTACAAGGAGGTTATGGTGCCGGAGGTTTCATTGGGACTTTAGGCCTATCATTTAATAATTTTTCTTTAAAAAATATTTTCAATAAAAAAGCATACCAACCTTTACCAATGGGTGATGGTCAAAAAATGTCATTACGTTTACAAGCCAGTCAGGGATTTCAAGTATATAGTTTGTCATTTACAGAACCTTGGTTGGGCGGAAAAAAACCAATTAGTTTTTTCACATCCATTTCACACAGTAAACAATTTTTATTTGATTTCAGATCTAGAAATGTAACCAGAGATAAAAGTTTTAATATCTCTACTTTAACGGTTGGTTATGGAAAAAGATTAAAAGTACCAGATGATTATTTTAGTATATCTAATTCAGTTTCTTTTTCTTATTATGATTTAAATAATTATAACACCGGCCTGTTTACTTTTGGAAATGGCGCTTCAAGAAACTTAGCATTTAGTTCAACAATAACTAGAGATAGTAGGGGTTTAGACCCGATTTTCCCAGATAGAGGATCAACTTTCTCCGTTTCTACAAAATTTACACTACCCTATTCTTTATTTAACGGTATAGATTATGCCAATTTAGAAAACAAAGAACAATATAAATTAAGAAATAATACTGTTTTCCCAACAGATGCAAACGGAAACGTGTTACCCGTTTATGTTAATGCAACGGGTGGAAACACATTCAATTATACAGAAGCAGTTGCCGATCAAAGTTTAGTAGACCAAGAACGTTTTAAATGGTTGGAATTTTACAAAGTTAAATTTAGTGGCGATTGGTATACTAAAATATACAAAAAATTCGTTTTACGCACTAGAGCTGAATTTGGCTTCTTAGGTGCCTACAATCAAGATAGAGGCATTGTGCCTTTTGAGAGATTTTTTGTTGGAGGAGATGGATTAGCAAATTTTGCATTAGACGGTAGAGAAGTAATCCAATTACGTGGATATCCAAATAATTCATTATCTTCGCAAAACGGAGGAACGGTGTATAATAAATATTCTATGGAATTAAGATACCCAATTACCATGAAACAATCGGCTAAAATTTATGCTATGAGTTTTGTAGAAGCGGGTGCAGCTTTTGATAATTTTAAAACATTTGATCCTTTTAAGGTACAACGTTCGGCAGGTTTAGGATTAAGAGTATTTATGCCAGCGTTTGGATTATTAGGTATTGATTTTGCTCATGGATTTGATCCAATTCCTGGTGATACAATAAAAAGTGGTTGGCAAACACACTTTATCATTGGTCAACAATTTTAAATTGTGGCACGATAGTTGAATTTAACATTTACAATTATGAAAAAATATTTTGTTTTACTTTTTAGTTTTGTTTTATTTGCAGTACAAGGGCAAAAAACAACAAAAATTGGTTACATAGACATGGATTATATTTTGGAAAAAGTTCCAGAATATGCCGAAGCTAAAAATCAATTGGAACAAAAAGCAACTACTTGGAAACAAGAAATTGAAACCAAGAAAAATGAAATAACAAAACTAAAAAATGCTTTAGCTTCTGAAAAAGTACTTTTAACAAAAGAATTAATTAACGATAAAGAAGAAGAAATCAACGTTCTTGAAAAAGACATGCTGGATTACCAACAAAAACGATTTGGACCACAAGGCGACTTAATGATCCAGAAATCGGCGTTAGTAAAACCTATACAAGACCAAGTTTTTAATATAGTTCAAGATATAGCCGTACAAAGAAATTACGATTTTGTATTTGATAAATCATCTGATTTAACGATGCTTTTCACAGCGGAAAGATTTGACATCAGCGATTTTGTTTTAAAAGCATTAGAAAGAGCAGGCAAAAAAGTTGAACTAACTAAAAAACAACAAAAAATTCAAGATACTAAAGATGTAAGAGAATTTGATACTACTGAAAATCCTGAAATATTAGAAAAAGAGAAAGCGGTACAAGCTACAAAAGACGATAGAGAAAAAAAATTACAGGAACGTAAAGATGTTGCCGCAGCTAAGAAAAAAGAAGCAGATGACAAAAGAGCGGCGCTTCTAAAAGAAAGAGCAGAGGCACGTCAGAAATTATTAGATGACCAAAAAGCTAAAAGAGATGCTTTGTTAAATAAGAAAAATGAAAAGAAATAAATAATAATAACTAAATCAAAAATTAAATAACCCTTATTAAATTAAATTAAAAATGAAACAGTTAAAAACTCTAATTATTGCAATAGTACTATTTTTTGGTGCACAAGTTGCCACAGCTCAAACTAAAGTTGGACATATTGATGTAAGTGCTTTAATGACTACTATGCCAGCTATGAAAACAGCTGAAGCACAATTAACAAAATTAAGAGAAGGTTATGATTCTGAATACAAAAAATTAGTAGCAGAATACCAAACCAAAGCAGCTCAATATCAAAAAGAAGCAGAAACTGCTGGAGATCTTTTAAATCAAACGCGTTCTCAAGAAATGCAAGACATGGGAACAAGAATTCAAAAATATCAAGATGATGCTTCAAAATCATTACAAGATAAACAAATTGAATTACAAAAACCAATCACAGAAAAAGCGTTAGCAGCTATCCAAAAAGTAGCTCGTGCTAAAGGCGTTCAATACGTATTAGACTCTACTGTAGGAAGTGGTGTTTTATTAGCTGACGGAATGGATTTATTAGCTGATGTTAAAAAAGAATTAGGTTTTTAATAAAACTAAAATAAATACTACAACTGCTCATCTTATTTTTAGATTGAGCAGTTTTTTTTTACATTTGTTTTATGAGTAACAAAAATCCAATAGGGCTTTTCGATTCTGGGGTAGGAGGAACATCCATTTGGAAAGAAGTACACGCACTTCTTCCAAATGAAAGTACCATTTATTTAGCAGATAGCAAAAACGCACCTTATGGCCAAAAAACTCAGGAAGAAATAATTGAGTTAAGCATAAAAAATACAGAGATATTACTAAACAAAAATTGTAAAATTATTATTGTTGCCTGTAATACCGCTACTACAAATGCTATCAAAGTATTAAGAGCTACTTATAACATCCCGTTTATTGGAATCGAACCCGCTATTAAGCCTGCCGCATTACATACAAAAACTCAAAAAATTGGGATTTTAGCAACACAAGGCACATTAAATAGCACACTTTTTCATCAAACTGTTGCTTTGTATTCGGATGTGAAAGTAGTGGAACAAATTGGTTACGAATTGGTACAACTCATCGAAAGCGGTGCGATGCATTCTGAAAAAATGACACAACTTTTAAAAGATTACTTACTACCGATGGTTGCAGAAGATATTGATTATCTTGTTTTGGGATGTACACATTATCCCTATTTGATTCCGCAAATAAAAAAAATAATCCCTAATCATATTAAAATTATTGATTCTGGTGAAGCAGTTGCCAAACAAACCAAACATATATTAGAAGCGAATAACTTATATAATATATCAAATGAAGTGTTTCATTCCTTTTATATTAATAATCCGCCAGAGGTAATACAAGAATTAGTTGGTACTGCATTTAATGTAGATTATATGGTTTTTTAGTCTTCTTTAAACCAACTGGAATACATAACGTAGTTATTAGAAATTCGCTCAATTTCGCCTGAAAAATCGCTTGTATTTAATGCTTTTATTTTCTTAGCCGGAATGCCTGCGTAAATAAATCCGCTTTCAACGTGCGTGTTTTGTGTTAAAACACTCCCCGCTCCTATTATCGAATTACTTTCAACCACGCATCCATCCATAATTATGGCGCCCATTCCTACCAAAACATTATCATGAATAGTACATCCGTGAACGATGGCATTATGTCCGATAGAAACATTATTTCCGATAATAGTTGGGTGTTTTAAATAAGTACAATGTATGACTGCTCCGTCTTGAATATTTACCTTATTTCCTATAGAAATAAAATTTACATCTCCTCTAATTACGGCATTAAACCAAACGCTACATTTTTCTCCTAAAGAAACATCACCTACTATTGTGGCATTTTCCGCAATGTAACAATCTGCTGGGATGGCTGGTTTTTTACCTCTAACTTCTTTAATAATCATACAAAAAAAATTAAAAAAAATCCCGAAAAAATCGGGATTATTATATTAGTTCGAAACGGCTGGACAATTACAGTCGTATGCTTTTGGTTTACAGAATAAATTCAATCCAACGGTTAATTGGTGGTATCCTGCATTATCAAATTTTACATCTCCAATCAGTTGGTTGTAAGAATAACCAAACATAAATTGTTTAAAATTAACACCTACAAATGGTGTGATATATTGTAATTTCTGAGTATTTACTATACCTCTTTCTTTTGTGTATTGGGTGCCTTCAAAACTTGTTCTGTAAGAAAGTCCTCCCCAAATAGTGCCGAAATCCATTGCTTTATAAACTTTTGCATTTAAATCAATAGCTTTTTCTCCCGTTTGTTCGGTTACTTGAAACATAAATGAGGGCTCTACTGAAATATTATCCGTATCACCGAAATTAGCACCAACACTCCATAAATATTTTCTTAAGTTATCTGACTCAACTCCTGCTAAATATAATTCTCTTCTACTAGCAATAAAATTTTTAACCGTTACGTGTGTGAAAAAATCTAAATATTGATAAGAAGCTCCAATATCTATATTAAAATAAGAATCTTTTTGAGTAATCCCACCATAAATTTGCGGATCAAACACTTTAAATGCCGTCTCGTCTAACCTGCTTTGAATAAAAGCAGTACTTAAACCAAAAGAAAGCATATTTAAATCAGCTTTTGTTCGTGAAAATAATAAATGATGTGCATACGTTAATTTAGCCCCTGATTGAGAATGGTATCCATTTCTGTCGTTAAAAGCAATCATTCCTACTCCAGATTTTCCATCTTCATCTAAAGCAGTATTAAAACTCATTGTTTGTAAAGATGGTGCATCTTGCTGACCAAACCATTGTTGCCTTCCTGTAACCCTTAATTTAGCACAATTTGAAGCGCCAGCCATGGATGGATGTATCAAATAATAATTATCTGTTAAATAATCTGTATAAACAGCAATTCCCTCTTGAGAATAGGCTGATTGAAAAAAAATAATTAGGTTAAGTAGTAATAAATTTCTTAGTTTCATAGTAATCTTGTCTTATCTTTTTAACGAAAAATGGGCTTTAAATAATTTTTGCTGGTCTTTTTCTGTATAG
>NZ_JBIPMS010000168.1:0-2767 GCF_044368995.1 Flavobacterium sp.
TTTTGTGTTTAAGGGGAAAATAAAAAATGAAGCATACAGCAAATCTTCTGAACCAATTAGAATATTAAAAAAGGATAAAACAATTGAAAATGTAGTTGAGGCATCAGATCAAATGCATCTTAAAGCATTATCTAAAACCATCATCAAATATTTTATTTGTTATCCGAAAGCGGTAGATTAAGGTTAATTTTTATATTTTTGCAAAGATGAAATTTACAGCAGCACAAATAGCGGGCATATTGGATGGAGAAGTTTTTGGAAATCCAGATGCTGAAGTTTATAAATTAGCTAAAATAGAAGAAGGAACTACAGGTTCATTAACTTTTTTAGCCAACACTAAGTATGCCAATTATTTATACAGCACAAGCGCTACAATAGTTATTGTAAATAAATCTTATGAACTTGAAAATGAAGTAAAAGCGACACTAATTAAAGTAGATGACGCTTATAGTTCATTTTCAAAATTGTTAGAATATTACAATAAAGTAAAACTAATGAAATCGGGTATAGAGCAACCTTCAGTAATTTCGGAAGGCGTAACTTACGGTGACGATTTATATTTAGGTAGTTTTTGCTACATTGGTAAAAATGTAAGTATTGGAAATAATGTAAAAATATATCCCAATAGTTTTATTGGTGACAATGTAGTTATAGGTGATGGTTGTGTCTTTTTTGCTGGGGTAAGAGTTTATTCTGAAACAGAAATAGGCAATCATGTTACCATTCACTCTGGAACTATTATTGGTTCTGATGGATTTGGTTTTGCACCACAAGAAGATGGTTCGTTTACAAAAATTCCACAAATTGGAAATGTTGTAATTGAAGATGATGTTGAAATTGGTTCTTGTTCTACAGTAGATAGAGCTACATTAGGAACTACGTATATCCGAAAAGGAGCGAAGTTAGACAACCAAATTCAAGTGGCACATAATGTAGAAATTGGAGAAAACACCGTTATTGCGGCTCAAACCGGTATTGCAGGTTCTACCAAAATTGGTAAAAACTGTATGATTGGCGGACAAGTAGGTATTGCGGGACATATTACAATAGGCGATAGGGTAAAAATACAAGCCCAATCAGGTATAGGAAAAAGTTTAAAAGACGGAGAAGTAGTACAAGGTAGCCCAGCATTTAATTATGGCGATTTTGCAAAGTCATTCGTACACTTTAGAAATTTACCTAAAATAGTTAATGAAATAGAAGAATTAAAAAAGAATAATACATAAAATCATGTTAAAACAAACAACTCTAAAAAGCGAAATTTCTTTAAAAGGTGTCGGACTTCATACGGGTCAGGAAGTGACAATGACTTTTAAACCTGCACCCATAAACAATGGTTTTACATTTGTACGTGTCGATTTAGAAGGAAGCCCAATTATTGAAGCAGATGCCAATTATGTAGTAAATACACAACGTGGTACTAATTTAGAAAAATTAGGTGTCATGATTCAAACACCTGAGCATGTTTTAGCAGCTTTAGTAGGATGTGATTTAGATAATGTGATTATTGAATTAAATTCTTCTGAATTACCAATTATGGATGGTTCTTCAAAATATTTTGTAGAAGCACTAGAAAAAGCGGGAACTTTTGAGCAAGAAGCCGAACGAAAAATATATGTTGTAAAAGATGTAATTTCATATTTAGATGAAGCTACAGGCAGCGAAATTACTATAATACCAAGCGATGGGTATTGTGTAACTGCAATGGTTGATTTTGGTACAAAAGTATTAGGAACACAAAATGCAAACATGAAAAACATTTCTGATTTTAAATCGGAAATAGCCGAATGTAGAACATTTAGTTTCTTACATGAATTAGAAGCGTTATTAAACAACGGATTAATTAAAGGTGGCGATTTAAATAATGCCATAGTTTACGTAGATAAAGAAATTTCTGAAGAAACTATGGGTAATTTAAAGAAAGCATTTAATAAAGAACATATTTCAGTTAAAGAAAACGGAATTTTAGATAATTTAACGTTGCACCATCCAAATGAAGCAGCACGTCATAAATTATTAGATGTAGTAGGTGATTTGTCTTTAATTGGAAGAAGAATTCAAGGAAAGGTAATAGCAAATAAACCAGGACATTTTGTAAATACGCAATTTGCAAAAAAACTATCAAAAATTATTAAGTTGGAAGAAAAAAACCAAATACCCGTTTACGATTTACACAAAGACCCAGTATTAGATATCCACGGAATCATGGACTTGTTACCCCACAGACCGCCGTTTTTATTAGTAGATAAAATTTTAGAATTATCAAAAACACATGTAGTGGGCTTAAAAAACGTGACTATGAATGAACCTTTCTTTATAGGACATTTTCCAGGTGCACCCGTAATGCCTGGTGTGTTGCAAGTAGAAGCCATGGCACAAACTGGTGGTATTTTAATTTTAAGTACCGTACCCGATCCTGAAAATTATCTTACCTTTTTTATGAAAATAGATAATGTAAAATTCAAACAAAAAGTTTTACCAGGTGATACTTTAATTTTTAAATGCGAATTGATAACGCCTATCAGAAGAGGAATTTGCCACATGCAGGCTTATGCATATGCCAACGGAAAATTAGTATCGGAAGCCGAATTAATGGCCCAAATTGTAAAAGTTAAAAACCAATAAGTAAAGAATCTTTTGTTTGGAACTGTTTCAATCACTTTTAAACATTTATACATAAAATAATATAAATATATGAATCAACCATTAGCATACGTTCATCCAGGTGCAAAAATTGCAAGAAATGTGGTAATTGATCCGTTTACTA
>NZ_JBIPMS010000076.1:0-8149 GCF_044368995.1 Flavobacterium sp.
TTAGGTGCTGATAAAGTAGCAAATCATGTTGCAATGACACAATTGTATTTATATAACGCAGTAGATATTGTTACTCAGAAAGGAAAAGAGGGAATTGTTTCTTTCACCGAAGGCGACGAACAACGCATGATGTTAATGGGATTACGTCGTTATACAAAATATGTAAATATGCCAAACGTTGTGAAATTACGGGAGCAAATTGCTGCAAAAGTCATCGCAGAAAATAAATATTGCTTTTAATAATTAATTTAGTTGTGTAAAAAAGTCCTGAGAAATCAGGACTTTTTTTGTTTAATTTATTTTCAGTCTATTATCTAAAATCCAATTAAGTATTCACTTCCAAATCTTTAATATAATCTTCATGTTCATAAAAGAAACGCTCAAAAGCATCCATCTTATTATAGAAGAAATTAAAAATGGTTTGCCAATCTGTTTTTCGGTTCAAACTTACATTTGAAAGTTCCACCCAAACCCGACTGATAACTTTTCCACTTTCTAAATAATGGTCTCTATCCAAAATTACATCGGATAAATATGCTTCTATTAAAATATCTTTTAAGGATTCGACTTTTTCAAAATATATTTTTCGTTTGTTTTCATCTTTTGGTTCGATGTCTAGCATTACATATGCTTTTTTGTTATCTACATTAAATTTAAACGTAACGTCTTTAATTTTAGTGTTATACAGCAACCATTTTCTTGGATATTCGTTTCCAAAAGTACTCCAAAATTCTTTTTTTATTAATTGCGCGTCAGCTTTACTATACATTTTTGTAAATATTTTTTGTAACTTTATAAAATAGAAATCTAAAAATGGAATTCATTCACTTTATAAATAATCTCGCAAATTTAAAGAAAGAAAAGTTGTTAGCCACAGATGCACACATAAAAATGGCGCCTTTGGAACGAATAACTTATCTTAAGGATAAATCGTACACTGAAAATGTACCAAAAAATGCTGCAGTTTTATTGTTGGTATATCCAAAAAATCATATAGCACATTTGGCTTTGATTGTCCGGAATACTTATCCTGGTGTACATTCTTCCCAAATTAGTTTTCCTGGTGGCAAAGCAGAATTACAAGACAAAACATTAGAAATTACAGCACTTAGGGAAACGGAAGAAGAAGTAGGTGTTCCAATGAATAAAGTTAAAATAATTAGACAATGTAGTGAAATTTATATTCCACCAAGTAATTTTTTAGTCACCCCTTATCTAGGTTTTTCAAAGGAAAATTTACAATTTGTTCCAAATCCAGAGGAGGTGCAACGCGTATTAGAATTACCCATTCATCAATTACTTGATGACGAAACCATTGTTAATACTAAAATGACTACTTCCTATGCTACAGATATTGATGTGCCCGCTTTTCAAGTTGAAAATTTTTTAATTTGGGGCGCAACAGCCATGATACTCAGTGAGTTAAAAGAGTTATTTAAAAACGCGATGAAGTAGTATAAAATTACTAAATTTGCATCGTTTATAAACGTAATACATATGGGGTTATTTAAAAGAAATCCATTTGGACATATATTATTCATCAAGAAATGGTTAATCCGGATTTTTGGTGTTTTGACGCATAGTAGATATAGAAGTTTTAATAATTTGCAAATAGAAGGTTCTGAAATAATTAGAAATTTACCTGATAGAAATGTGCTTTTTATTTCCAATCATCAAACTTATTTCGCAGATGTTACTGCAATGTTTCATGTTTTTAACGCCGCTTTAAAAGGAAGAGAAAATAATATTAAAAACATTTTTTATTTGTGGGAGCCAAAGTTAAATATTTATTATGTGGCCGCAAAAGAAACCATGCAAGAAGGTTTTTTACCAAGAATTTTAGCTTACATAGGTGCAATTACAGTTGAAAGAACATGGCGTGCAGAAGGTAAAGATGTACAAAGAGATGTGAATCCGAATGATACAGAAAATATTAAAATTGCATTAGAAGATGGCTGGGTAATTACTTTTCCACAAGGCACAACTCGCTCATTTAAACCCGTACGAAAAGGAACGGCACATATTATTAAACAACATAAACCTATTGTTGTACCCATTGTAATTGATGGATTCAGAAGATCATTTGACAGAAAAGGATTATTTGTTAAGAAAAAAGGAATTCTTCAATCAATGGAAATAAAATCGCCATTACAAATTGATTACGAAAACGACTCAATTGAGAAAATCGTTGAACAAATAGAATTCGCTATTGAACAACACGCTTCTTTTTTAAAAGTGATTCCTCAAGAAATTTTAGAAGAAGAATCAAAATTAGACAAAGAACGACAATGGAGATATTAAAAAAAGTCCTGATAAATTTTATCAGGACTTTTTTTAGTACTCTATTTTCTGTAATTCATTATAATTTTGTTTTAATCTTCTCATGAAAAAACCATAAATCAAACGGTAGAAAAGCCAAATAATGAATGTAAATACTAAAATAAAAATAAAATAAATCCCAAAAACTAAAACGTAACCTTTGTTTGAATTTTCTCCAAAACGATTTATAATTTCTTGAAGTTTTGGTTCATACGTTGTTTGAGCCACAAATGCTACAATTAGTATAAAACCAATCATTAATAGGTTGTAATTTACATATTGTTTTACTGTTTTTCTTGAATCCAAAATGTTTTTTAATAAATGATTAATAGCATCCGCAGCGTTAATTTTTTTATAATTAGTATAAAATTTATAAATAAAACAGATAATCACTACGTAGTTAATTATAGAAATAACTAGCATAAATGTTTTTAAATGATACTTATTAAGCATTTTCCAATAGGTGTCGTTATTTGTTAAAAAGCCTAAACTTGTCCATAAAATAATTTCTAAAACACTAATAATAAAAATCCATTTTACAATTGAAGACGAACTTTTGTGCAACATGCCGTAAATTTCATTTTCAGAAACTTGTTTAAATTTACCACTGTTTTTGTTCCAGTCTTTTTTTAATAATTCTAATTCATCCATAGTTAAGGATTTAATGTTTTTTTAAGTTTTCCTTTAATTCTGTTCATTTTCACTCGTGCATTCACTTCACTAATTCCCAGAGTTTCTGAAATCTCAGTGTAATCTTTATCTTCTAAATATAAAAACATCAAAGCTTTGTCTATGTCGTTTAACTCCACAATGGCTTTATACATTAATTTTAATTGTTCTTCTTGCTCAAAATTATATTCATCTGTTTGGAAATGATGAAATTCTGAATCAAAAGGAGTAGTTTCTATACTTCTTTTTTTCTTTCTATATAAAGTAATGGCTGTGTTTAGTCCAACACGATAGGCCCAAGTAGAAAATTTAGATTCTCCTCTAAATTTCGGAAACGCTTTCCATAACTGAATGGTAATTTCTTGAAACAAATCATTATGTGCATCTTGATCAGAAGTATATAGTCTACAAATTTTGTGGACAATATTCTGATTTGCTTTTAGTTGTTTTACAAAATTTTCTTCCGTTTCCGATACCATATACTATATGTAGTGAAGTTTTTGTTTTTGTTACAAAGATGATAAACAAATTTCAATTTCATTAATTAATTTCAGATCATTAATATTTTTATTTATTTCTCTAATCTGTGTTCAAAAATACTAAAATATAGCTTAAATTTGTAATTAAACATTCCAGATAGAGTTTAAAACAATATGATTACAGCACAACAATTTCAAGCCGAATTAAATTTAATTATTTCCAATGCCATCAGAGAAGATGTTGGCGATGGCGATCATAGTTCATTAGCTTGTATACCATCTTCAGCGCAAGGAAGTGCTAAACTTTTAGTAAAAGATAGTGGAATTATTGCTGGTGTAGCATTTGCAAAAATGGTGTTCAACTATGTAGATTCCAATCTTAAAGTAGCAACTTTTATTCAAGATGGAACTGAAGTAAAATATGGTGATGTGGTTTTTCATGTTCACGGAAGTACACAATCTATATTAAAAGCAGAACGCTTGGTATTGAACAGCATGCAACGAATGAGTGCAATAGCAACAAAAACTAAAAGCTATGTCAAATTAATTGAAGGAACGGGCGTAAAAATTTTAGACACTCGCAAAACGACACCTAATTTTAGAGCTTGTGAAAAATGGGCAGTTAAAATTGGCGGCGGAGAAAACCACCGATTTGCATTATACGATATGATTATGCTAAAAGACAATCATAATGATTTTGCAGGCGGAATTACAGCTTCAATTGTTAAAACGAAGCAATATTTAAAAGAAAAAAATAAAGATTTGAAGATTATAGTAGAGGCCAGAAATATCTCTGAAGTTCAAGAGATTTTAGTGGCTGGAGGCGTGTATAGAATTTTATTAGATAATTTCGATTTTGAAACCACAAAAAAAGCTGTAGAAATAATTGGAAACCAATGCTTAACTGAGTCTTCTGGAAATATTAATGAAGAAACAATTAGAGAGTATGCTTTATGTGGTGTAAATTTCATTTCATCAGGCGCTTTAACGCATTCGGTTTATAATATGGATTTGAGTTTAAAAGCAATTTAAATCTGTGGTTAGAAAAAAAGCATCCTTTTCTATGAATATCAATAAAGAAACCATAAAATCTAAACCAATAGTAAAACATCTTATTTTACTGCTTCAGCAAATACACTTTCCAAGTTTAAAAGGAACTTCTTTGTATGATATTATCAAATTATATCTTTTAGGAGTTATTTCAGGTGATGTTTCTCACAGAGCAAGCGCCATTGCATTTAGCTTTTTTATGGCTTTGTTTCCTTTTGCACTTTTTTTGCTGAATTTAATTCCTTTTATTCCCTTAAATAATTTTCAAGATGATTTTCTTATTTTCGTATCACAAAGCGTTCCACCAAATACTTACGAGGCAATAGAAAGTATTTTAAAAGATATTTTAAATAATAGTTATAATGGATTGCTTTCTTCGGGTTTTGTTTTGTCGATTTTTTTAATGTCAAACGGAATTAATGCCTTGTTGGACGGATTTGAAATGTCAAAAAATATTAGTAAAAAAAGAGGTTATTTCCACCAATATGCTATTGCTATTGCTTTGTCTTTATTAATTGCTTTTTTACTCTTACTAACAGTGGCAATAATAATTTTTGTAGCTGTTTTCATTCATCAAGTTGAAAATCAAAGTGGGTATGTTTCTAAAATCCCACTTATTGAAACAATTCGATATTTATTTGTGATGTTAATGATATTACTCATTACATCTACACTTTATAAATTTGGCACAAGAGAAACCAAACATATCTCCTTTATAAGTTATGGTTCAGTAATGACAACAGTTTTGTTTGTGTTAACTTCCTATTTATTTGGTATTTATGTAGAAAAATTCGCCAGATATAATGAGTTATATGGCTCTATTGGGACACTTTTAGTAATGATGTTTTACATTTGGTTAAATTGTATATTAATTTTATTAGGTTTCGAATTAAATGCATTTATATTTCAGTTAAAATTAAAAACAAAAGAAAATAAAACATAAATAAGTAGACTTTTTATCATTTATTTAATTTTTTTTAGGAAGAAATAAAAAATTAGGCTAATTTAGCATTATAATAATAAAAATCAGCTATTATGAAAAAACAAATTTTTACATTATTTATTGCTTTAACGTCGGTTTTCGTTTCAGCACAAAAAACAATTGGAGACGTTAAGGTTGAAGCTAAACTTTCTGTAGAAGATCAAAACTTAACATTAAACGGTGCCGGAACTAGAGAAAAAATGTTCATGGACATGTATGTAGGTTCTTTGTACGTTACTAAAAAATCTTCAGACGGAAACGCCATTTCTGCAGCTAATGAAGCTATGGCGATAAAATTGAATATTGTTTCAGGATTAATTTCTTCTGAAAAAATGATTTCTGCAATTAATGAAGGTTTTGAGAATTCAACAGGCAAAAAAACAGCTCCGTTGAAAGCTAAAATCGATAAATTTAAAAGTTTCTTTAAAGATATTATCAATAAAAAAGATATCTTTATTATCGTTTATGTGCCAAACGAAGGGGTTTCAGTATATAAAAACGGAACAAAAAAAGGTACTATTGACGGTTTAGATTTCAAAAAAGCACTATTCGGAATTTGGTTAGGAAATAATCCTGCTGATGATGATTTGAAAGCCGGTATGCTTGGAAAATAAAAAAAAATCCCGTCTTCAACAAGACGGGATTTTTTTTTACTCTTTAGCTATAATTTCATTTTGCAACATCTTTTTATACAAAGAGTTTATTTAAAATATGAAAAATCATGATTATTTTCAATCTTTAATAACGTTTCATAAATCAATTTAATTACATTTTCAACGTCTTCTCTCTGAACCATTTCTACGGTAGTGTGCATGTATCGTAAAGGCAATGAAATTAACGCACTTGGTACACCTCCATTACTATAAGCAAAAGCATCTGTATCTGTGCCCGTTACTCTAGAAGTAGCATTACGTTGAAACGGAATTTTCTTTTCATCAGCAGTATCGATAATTAATTCTCTTAATTTGTTTTGTACAGCAGGAGCATAAGCAATAACAGGTCCATTTCCCATCTTAATATCACCTTGAATTTTTTTATCAATCATTGGTGTGGTGGTATCGTGTGTAACATCTGTAACGATAGCTATATTTGGTCTAATGCTTTGTGTAATCATTTCAGCACCTCTTAGTCCAATTTCTTCTTGTACAGCATTTACAACGTACAATCCAAAAGGTAATGTTTTTTTGTTTTCCTTTAAAAGTCTTGCCACTTCAGCAATCATAAAACCACCCATTCTATTGTCAATTGCTCTGCAAACAAATTTATTTTCATTTAAAATTTCAAAACCATCAGGATAAGTGATCACACAACCTACATGAACACCTAAATCTTCAACTTCTTTTTTGGTGCTGCATCCGCAGTCGATAAAAATATTTTCCACTTTAGCCGTTTCTTCTTTTCCGGCAATTCTGGTATGAATGGCAGGCCAGCCAAAAACCCCTCGAACAATTCCTTTTTTTGTATGAATATTCACGCGTTTTGAAGGTGCTGTTTGGTGGTCGCTACCTCCATTTCTTATTACATAAATCAAACCGTCATCAGTAATATAATTTACATACCACGAAATTTCATCACTGTGCCCTTCTATCACTACTTTAAATGCAGCGTCTGGATTTATAACTCCAACAGCAGTTCCATAATTGTCGGTAATAAAGGAATCTACATATGGCTTCAAATAATCCATCCATAATTTCTGACCTTCGCTTTCATATCCTGTTGGAGAGGCATTATTCAAATACGATTCTAAAAAGGCAATCGAGCTATCTTTTAATATACTTTTCATAAAATTTAAACTATTTTTTGCTAAATTAAAAAATTGGCATCTATCTTGCTAATAAAATTTATAATTTTACACTTTAATACTTTAGTTATGGTACGCAATATTTTTATTACATTTTTGATTTTTAATTTTTTGTCACTTTCCGCACAAGAAGGAGAAGGGTCTGGCGTGTCTGATACTATTGAATATATTAAAGATTCAGATACAATCAGAGAAATTATAATTGAAGAAGTTACTATTTCCGATGAAAATACAATAAAGCTTACAAAAGCTGAACGTGAACAAATTAAATTACTTGAATTTAGAGTTCGTGTAGTTTATCCATATGCAAAATTAACTGCCGAAAAATTAATGCAAATTAATGCTACAATGGCAAAACTTAAATCACCAAAAGAAAAGAGAAAGTACTTTAAATTAGTAGAAAAGTATTTAAACGAAGAGTTTGAACCAAAACTTAAAAAATTATCTCGTAAGCAAGGACAAATTTTAGTAAAATTAATTAATCGTCAAACCGGGCAAACTACTTTTGATTTAATTAAAGACTATAAAAGTGGTTGGAAAGCATTTTGGTCAAATAATACAGCTAAACTATTCAATATTGATTTAAAGAGAAGCTATGATCCCATGACAGTCCCTGAAGATTTTTACATCGAATCCTATCTACAACGAGCTTTCGATGATGGAAAACTAGCAAGACAAGAAGCTAAAAAGCCCATTTCAGAAAGCGAGTTACGATTAAATTGGACCGCTAGAAACAGAGAAAAAGCAAAACTTTAATTAGCAGCTTTTCCTGCTTTCCGCTCTATCTTTTTGTATAGTGGTCTTTAAGAAAAGTAAAGCCCATTATACAAAAAGGATGCCGCTACAATC
>NZ_JBIPMS010000169.1:0-2743 GCF_044368995.1 Flavobacterium sp.
TGTTGTTTTGTTCAGAAAGTTGCGCCAATAACTCGTGAGATGTAAACGGCATAGCTTTCAGCACCTTAATTAAAAATAGTAATCGTTCAAGTTGTTTCATATACGTCATTTAATGGCGTAAATATAAATAAAATGTAGAACATGTACTACAAATATTTATTTTTGTTTAAGGTAATAGTTGAGTCCAGAAACAACTTAAAAAACGGGGCGTAACTGAAAAGCCTTATGAGTAGGGAAAAATTTAAAAAAATTATTAAATGAAAAAAATTATTTTATTAAGTTTATTTGCAATTGTTTTATCAAGCTGCAGATCACAAGTTGGAGTTTCTAATGGTGCTTATAGCGATATAAGTTTAAATAGAGATTCAAAAGAATACACTGTTACTAGACTGAAAGAAATTAATTCAGAAAGTAATGCCATTTTTGGAATTCCTACTGACAAAAGTATGAGTAAAAAACAAGGTCTTGTTGTTAGATTTAATGGTATCAATTTAACTGCTTCTAAAAGATTTTGGCCAATTGTTTCAATGGTAGGATTAACTTTTGTTACTGGAAAAATGATTTCTTCTGCTGGTGGATACAAACAAGAAACTATCAGAGAAGATTATGGGTTTGGTTCTTATGAATATACTATAGAAAGCGATAAGCCAAAAATTGGAATGGGATTAGCATCATTAATTGCTATACCTATTTCTGGTTTTATCAATAATCAACTTTGGGATGGCTCATTAAGTAGAGCAGCCTGGGAAGCTAATAGCAAACTTTTAAAAGATAATGACGATATAGATGTGTTTTTAAATCCAAAATATGATATCGATGTAAAAAAAGGAATTTGGACTCAAAATGCTAAATTAAAATTAAGAGCAATGGGTGCTAAAATAAAAACAGATAATTAATAAAACCAAACAACCACTCAATGAGTGGTTGTTTTTGTTTATATTACATTTTAAATTTACGAAGCAATTTCCAAGCGTTTCAATAAATTTTTGCTTAATGTATTTTCCGCATAGGTTTTAGTTACTTGCAATATTTTGTCTTCCGAACTTGGTAATTCGTACATCGCATCGGTTAAAATGGCTTCACATAAACTACGTAAACCACGAGCACCTAATTTATATTCTAATGCTTTTTCCACAATAAAATCTAACGCATCATCATCTATGGTGAAAGCAACTTCATCCATTTCAAATAATTTCTGATATTGTTTTATTAAAGCGTTTTTCGGCTCTGTTAATATAGCACGTAAGGTTTTAGCATCTAAAGGATCCATATGCGATAAAACGGGCATTCGACCAATGATTTCTGGTATTAATCCAAATTCTTTTACATCACGTGGAATAATATATTGCATTAAGTTGTCGCCATCTACTTTATCTAAATCTTTAGACGCGCTAAATCCCATCGCTTGTCGGTTCAACCGTTTTGAAATGATACGTTCAATACCATCAAAAGCACCACCTGCAATAAATAATATATTTTGCGTATTTACCTCAACAAATTTTTGATCGGGATGTTTTCTTCCACCTTTTGGCGGCACGTTTACAATAGATCCTTCTAATAGTTTTAGTAATGCTTGTTGCACACCTTCTCCAGAAACATCTCGAGTTATTGAAGGATTATCGCTTTTACGAGCAATTTTATCAATTTCATCGATAAAAACGATACCTCTTTCGGCTTTAGCTACGTCATAATCAGCTGCTTGTAGCAAACGTGTTAAGATACTTTCCACGTCTTCTCCTACATATCCTGCTTCAGTTAAAATTGTGGCATCTACTATCGCTAAAGGCACGTTTAACATTTTTGCAATGGTTTTGGCTACTAATGTTTTTCCCGTTCCGGTTTGCCCTACAATTAAAATATTACTCTTTTCAATTTCAATATCGTCATCGGTAATTTTTTGTGACAATCTTTTGTAGTGATTATAAACGGCAACGCTTAATACTTTTTTGGTTTGTTCTTGACCAATTACATAGTCGTTTAAAAAGGCATTTATCTCCTTTGGTTTGCGCAATACTAAATCGCCAATAGCTTCTGAGTCTAATGTTCCTTTTAGCTCTTCTACTACTATTCCGTGTGCTTGCTCAATACATTTTTCGCAAATATGCGAATCGATACCTGCTATTAATAAATTTGTTTCTGGCTTTTTTCTACCACAAAACGAACATTCTAATACTTCTTTTGCCATTGTTTATAGTCTAAAGTCGTAAAGTCTAAAGTCGTAAAGTCTAAGCAGTGCTTTTGACATTATGACCTTGGACTTTCGACCAAATTTATCTTCTCAATACTTCATCAATCATTCCGTATTCTTTTGCTTCATCAGCAATCATCCAATAGTCGCGTTCGCTATCTTTAAATACTTTTTCAATAGGTTGTTTGGAGTGGGATGAGATTATTTGATATAATTCATCTTTCAATTTCAACATTTCTCTTAAATTAATTTCCATATCGGTTGCCACACCAGAAGCGCCTCCAGAAGGTTGGTGAATCATGACACGAGAATGTGGTAATGCCGAACGTTTTCCTTCTGCACCTGCACATAATAAAACGGCACCCATTGATGCTGCCATTCCTGTACAAATTGTAGCTACATCTGGTTTGATGTATTGCATGGTGTCGTAAATACCTAATCCTGCATATACACTTCCACCAGGTGAATTGATATAAATTTGAATGTCTTTAGAAGCATCTACACTTTCTAAAAACAACAATTGTGCTTGTATAATATTGGCCATATAATCGTCAA
>NZ_JBIPMS010000014.1:0-27017 GCF_044368995.1 Flavobacterium sp.
GTTACAACTGATAAAATTCTTTTTGAACAATCGTCCATACGAACAAAGAAACGTACAAATAAACTAGAAGGTTTTAATTCTTCTTTTCTGTTTGCTGCCCAGTATCCGTCTTTTAAATAATTTTTTTCAGCTGAAGATAATTCTGCAATCGCATCATAACCACAGTGGTGATTGGTTAATACCAAACCATCTTTTGAAATTAATTCAGCAGTGCAACCCCCGTTAAACTGCACAATAGCATCTTTTAAACTGTGGTTGTTAATGCTGTAAATTTCTTGTGGGGTTAATTGCAATCCCATTTTTTGCATATCGCGGTGATTTAAACGTTCAATGAACATTAAAAACCACATTCCTTCATCTGCTTTAACACTCATTGGCATCAGCATAATTCCAGCAACTAAGGATAAAATAATTTTTTTCATAATTTGATAATTTAAAATCTTTATGGGTTTAATAAAATGATTTGTTTTTTGTGATGCTAATATACTTTATTTTTTAAAAAAAATCTAAAAAATCACTAATCAATAAAAGTTGTTAAGAAAATTTTAACTTTTAGTTATAAAAAAAGCGTCCTAAGTTAGAACGCTTTTTATATGTAAAAAAATTAGTATTTATTGTATAATTATTTTTTTTGTAATTTGTGCACCTTTGCTTAGAATAGTCACAAAATACATACCACTTAAGGCATTGTCTAATTGAATATTTTGCGCCAAATCAGTTGTTTGATTGTATTCTCCATTAAAAATTTCTCTACCTAAAGCATCAATAATTATAACCGTGTAATTATCTGTAACTTCAGTCAATTGAATGGAAAAAATACCTTTATTAGGATTTGGTGAGATAGAAAAATTATTATTTACAAAATCATTATTTGCTAAAACATTCGTTTGTAACTGCCCAGATATAAAATTATACCAAGCCTTCATTCTAGTAGCCTGCCCAACTGTAAACATATACATACATGAATCCTGAACGTAATCCATATAGTTCATGGTTAATTGAGTAAAGCCACAAGTAGTAAGAGGCGGATTTACTCCACCACCCGGCACTGGTCCCGGCGCTGGTGGGTTTTCAGGATCATTACAATCGTAACGTGGTTGATCAGCTGGAGGAGTATCACAAACTCTATCACCACTTGTTGCACAATTTGCTCCATCACATCCTTGAAAAGTGTGATTTAAATTAAAGAAGTGTCCTAACTCATGGGTTAAAGTTCTACCCAAATTATATGGAGCACCTGGAACATATCCAGAACAACTTGTTGGAGAACCCGTCATTGTAGCACCAAATGCATTATTGTCAATAACAACTGTCATTCCAGCATTTGGATAACCTCCTAACGGAGAATACCCTAAAATACCTCCACTTATATTTCTAACAACTAAATTACAATACCCTGCCCATTCAGAATCACTATCAGCATTAGACAAAAAATTAGTACCAAAAGTAACGGCTAACGTTCCATCTATTAAACCTGAACTAGATGGATGATTTTGGGTGGCAATTTCCCATGAAACATCCATACTTCCAACAAATGTTCCTGGAAATAAGGATGAATAACCTGAATAAAGTGAAACATCAGAATTGGTGGCATTATAATCTGCGTTTAATATGGCTATCTGTTTTTGAGCCAATAATCGCAAGCAATTTTTTACGGTTGCTGAACTTGAATTTACAACAGATGGATAGTGAATAGCCACAGGTATTCTAATTGTAGCATTGGTGCTAAATGTAGCGTTACCATTTCTATTTTGTTGGGCGTTTGTTAGTCTCTCTAATTCGCTTTCGAATTGTTTTTGCAGATCTAAATACTGTTGTTTCATCTCTGGATTAGACAACATTTTTTCCATGTATGCGTCAGTTCCGCAGGTTCTTTGTTGACCAAAACTTATGGAAACAACAAAAAGTAATAAAAGTAATTTTGTTTTCATTTGAATATTTTATTATTAAGTTTCAAAAATATAAAAAAAATTGAATAAATGCTAAATATTCAACATTTTCCACAATTTATCTTTCAATTCAGTTAAACCTTGTTGGGCTACTGAAGAAATAAATAGGTAATCAAGTCCTTTTAGTTCTTTATCTAATTGTTGTTTCATTTCTTTTTGTAACTCGTCGTCTAACATGTCGCATTTAGAAATTACCAACAATCTGTCTTTATCTAACATTTCTGGATTGTAACGTCTTAATTCGTCTAAAAGAATTTCATATTCTTTCTTAATATCAGCAGCATCAGCAGGAACTAAAAACAACAAAGTAGAATTTCTTTCAATATGTCTTAAAAAATAATGCCCTAAACCTTTACCTTCAGCTGCGCCTTCAATAATCCCAGGAATATCTGCAATTACAAATGATTGAAAATCTCTGTAAGCTACAATTCCTAAATTGGGCTTTAATGTGGTAAATGCGTAATCGGCAATTTTAGGTTTAGCTGACGTTAAAACAGATAATAAAGTCGATTTTCCAGCATTTGGAAAGCCAACCAAGCCAACATCAGCAAGCACTTTTAACTCTAAAATAACATCTACTTCTTCACCAGGAATTCCAGGTTGCGCATAACGAGGCGTTTGATTAGTTGAACTTCTAAAATTCCAGTTACCCAAACCTCCTTTACCACCTCGAGCTAAAATTTTAGTTTCTCCATCATCGGTAATTTCAAATAAAATTTCGCCAGTTTCTTTATCTTTTATTACTGTACCTAATGGCACTTCTATAAATTTATCTTCTCCATCATGGCCTGTACTTCTGCTACTTCCACCATCTCCACCATGTCCGGATTTTACATGTCGTAAAAATTTCAAATGAAACAAGGTCCATAAATTTTTACTGCCTTTAATAATCACATGACCACCACGACCACCGTCTCCACCATCTGGACCACCTTTTTCAATAAATTTTTCTCTGTGTAAGTGAGAAGAACCCTTCCCTCCTTTACCCGATGCAACATATATTTTTACGTAGTCTACGAAATTTCCTTCAGTCATTTTCTTGTTTTTTAGTTTTCAGTTATTAAACAACTGAAACTATTCTAAAATATTATATTTTTCAGTTTTTAAAAGTCTGAATTATTCGTGTAGATTTATTCCGTTAATGCTTTAATTAATATTTTATCAATTTTAACGCCATCCATATCCATTACTTCAAATTCTAATTTATTCCATATTAGTTTTTCGCCTTGTTTTGGAATACTACCTAATTCTGTAATAATCAATCCACTAACAGTAGTAACTTCATAATCATTTAGCATATCATCTAAATCGAAATACGTCATAAAATCATGTAACGAATATTGTCCATCCACTAACCAAGACCCGTCTTCTCTTGAAAGCAATTGGTATTCTTCATCTGAAAAATCAGCGGCATCACCTACTAAGGCTTCTAAAATATCATTTAATGTAATAATTCCCTGAAAAACGCCATATTCATCAGTAACTAAAGCATAATGAATTTTAGACTTTTTAAAATTTTCTAATGCTTTATATGCCGATGTGTGTTCAATAAAATAAACAGGATCAATCATGATTTTCTGTAAATCGAAATCGCCTTTTTCAATATTTGCAAATAAATCTTTTAATAAAACTACTCCAATAACTTCATCTAAATTTTCATTACAAACAGGATATACAGAATGCAATTCATCTAAGATTTTAGCTTTTAATTCTTCATAACTTTCATCTAAAGCTAAATAAACAATGCTTTTTCTGTGTGTCATTAAAGAGTTTACTTTTCTATCTCCAATATGAAACACACGCTCCACAATATCTTGCTCAATTTCTTGAACTTCTCCAACCTCTGTACCTTCTTTAATAATAGCTTTGATTTCTTCTTCGGTCACCTTACCATCTGCTGTTGGCTTAATTTTAAATATTTTTAAAATAAAATCTGTTGATGTAGTTAATAACCAAATAAATGGTGCCGTAATAATAGACATTACTTTCATGGGTACTGCAACAGACTTAGCAATGGTTTCGGGGTAATTAAGTCCAATTCTTTTTGGTAATAATTCGCCGAAAACTAGGGAGAAAAAAGTTAAAATAACTACAACAACTCCAACTGCTAAAGAATGTGCATAAGGAAAAGTAAAAGAATAAGTGGCAAAAAATGTCTCAACATCGGTTGTAATTTTATCACCAGAATAAATACCAGTTAAAATACCAATTAAGGTGATACCAATTTGAACCGTTGACAAAAATTTGTTTGGTGAATTGGCTAAATCTAATGCTGTTTTTGCACTCGTATTGCCTTTTTTGGCAGCGGTTTCTAACCTGTTTTTTCTTGCTGATATGAGTGCGATCTCTGACATGGAGAAAATTCCATTGAGCAGTATCAACAAGAATATTATGACTATTTCCAATTTTTATATAGTTGAATTAAATGCAATTTATTTATAATTTATCGATTATTGTACTTAATCGTTCTGTGATTTCTTCAATTGTACCAATACCATTTATGGTAAAAAACTTACCTTGAGCATCGTAATAAGACATTAATGGTGCCGTTTTTTCGTTATATTCTTGGTACCTATTTCTGATTTTTTCTTCATCTTGATCATCAGGCCTACCGGATGTTTTTCCTCTTTCTAATAAACGTTTTACTAAAATTTCATCGTCTGCTTCTAAAGCTATTGTGGCAGTAATTGCTTCATTATTAGATGTTAAAAAAACATCTAAAGCTTCTGCTTGCGCAATTGTTCTTGGAAATCCATCAAATAAAAACCCTCTTGAATGACTGTTTTTTTCTACTTCACTTTGTAACATTTGAATGGTAACTGAATCTGGAACCAAATCGCCTTTATCCATGAACGTTTTTGCTAAAAGACCTAATTCAGTTTCGTTTTTGATATTAAATCTAAAAATATCTCCCGTAGATAAATGTGTTAAACTATATTTTTCTTTTAAAAATTCTGCTTGTGTTCCTTTTCCAGCGCCTGGTTTTCCAAATAAAACAATATTAATCATTATGTTGTTAAAGTTAAAATAAACGACAAATTTACAAACTATTAAACATAAAAAAATCATTATTATGAGTTTTTTTAAAAAATGATTATTTTTACATCCATGGATCAAGCATTTTATAAACTGCTATCGGAAAGTACTGCGCATCGAATAAGTCGAGAGTTTATTCGTGATTTTATATTGCAACACCCAGAAAAATTATCGGAATTAATAAAAATTAGTTGGAACGAAAAAGATAAAATTCATATAAAAGCGTGTTGGTCTTTAGAATTAATTTTCGAAATCAAACTAGAGCTAATTGTTCCATTTTTAGATGATTTCTTAGCAAGAATAAGTAAGTATAAAGCCGATTCTGCCATTAGACCTATTTCTAAAATTTGTCTGTTTTTATCCAAATCGAAAACTATAAAACTTTCCGAAAACCAAGAAATAAAAATTATTGAATCGTGTTTAGATTGGTTAATTCAGGAAGAAAAAGTAGCTGCGAAAGTATATTCCATGAGAACTTTGTATCAATTAAGTAAAAAGCATCCATGGGTTAACGAAGAACTAAAAACCATACTTTCACAAGACTTTTTCAAACAATCTGCTGCGTATCGAGCTGCCGCAAAAGAAATATTAGAAAAACTAAAATAAATGCTAATTGCTAAACAAATTCAAATTAGTATCTTTGCGCAATCACAACAATAACAACAAATGAATTATTTTTCTTCAGATTTTAAATTAGGGATTTTAGGTGGCGGTCAATTAGGCAAAATGCTTTTGACAGAAACCCGGAAATTTGATATCACTACTTTTGTTTTAGACCCAAGTAAAGATGCCCCAGCGCAATTTGGAGCAAATAAATTTATTATAGGAAGTTTGTTAGATTATGAAACCGTGTACCAATTTGGTAAAATGTGTGATACCATAACTATTGAAATTGAAAACGTAAATTTGGACGCTTTAGCAAAATTAGAAGAAGAAGGACATCTTGTTTTTCCGTCACCAAAAACGTTGCGATTGATTCAAAACAAAGGAAAACAGAAAGATTTTTATGTAGAAAACAATATTCCAACATCAAAATACCAACGTTTTGTAGATTTAAATTATTTAAAAATAGCATTAGATAAAGACGAATTAGAATTTCCTTTTGTTTGGAAATGTGCTCAATTTGGATACGATGGCAATGGCGTGAAAATTTGTCGATCTACAATGGATTTACAACATTTACCTGAAGTTGAATGTATTGCTGAAGAAATGGTGCCTTTTAAAAATGAGTTAGCAGTAATAGTTGCCAGAAATAAAAAGGGCGATGTAAAAACCTATCCTGTAGTAGAAATGGAATTTCATCCAGAAGCCAATCAGGTAGAATATGTAATTTGTCCCGCAAGAATTGATGAAAAAGTAGCAGAATTAGCTATAAAAACGGCTTTACAAGTTTCACAAGCTTTTAATCATGTAGGTTTATTAGCGGTAGAAATGTTCCAAACCGAAAATGACGGTATTTTAGTAAACGAAGTTGCACCAAGACCACATAATTCAGGACATCACACTATAGAAGCCAGTTATACATCGCAATTTGAAAATCATTTGCGCTCAGTATTAAATTTACCTTTAGGAAATACAGCTAGTAAAGTTGCAGGAATTATGGTAAATTTGGTGGGTGAAGAAGGGTATTCTGGACCCGTTATTTATGAAAACATTGAAAAAATAATGGCAATTGATGGTGTGACGCCACATATTTATGGTAAAAAAGAAACACGACCATTCAGAAAAATGGGTCATGTAACCATAGTAAACCAAGACATGTCTGCAGCCAGGAAAATTGCTGAAGAAGTGAAGAATTCAATTAGGGTAATTAGTTAATTAGAAAATTAGAAAATGATAAAAAGAATTTTAAATCTTGTTTTTTATTCCTCAATTCTATTTTGTGTAGTATCATTTTTATCATTAATCATTTCAGTAATTAAAAATAAAGTGAATCATACTTTTCCAAATTTTGAACTTGGATTCCCTTTTAAATATTATTACCAAATTCAAGTAAATTTTGAATTACAATACGGAACAACAAAAACACATTTAATTTATAATTTTATAATATGTTTTATTGTAATAGTTTTATTCAACTACAAACAACAAACTAAAAACAACATAAATGAGTAAAGTAGCCATTATAATGGGAAGCATTTCGGATATGCCAATTATGCAAGACGCCATAGACATTTTAAACGGATTTGATATTGAAACCGAAGTAGATATTGTTTCGGCACACCGAACACCCGAAAAATTATTCGATTTTAGTAAAAACGCACACACTCGAGGTATTTCAGTAATTATAGCTGGAGCTGGCGGTGCGGCGCATTTGCCTGGAATGGTGGCGGCTATGAGTCCGCTTCCAGTAATTGGTGTTCCTGTAAAATCAAGTAATTCAATTGATGGATGGGATTCTGTTTTATCTATTTTACAAATGCCGGGAGGAGTTCCTGTGGCAACGGTAGCTTTAAATGGCGCAAAAAATGCAGGAATTTTAGCCGCTCAAATTATTGGAATTTCTGATAAATGTGTCTTAGATAAAATTATTTTATATAAAGAGGGTTTGCGTGATACCGTTTTAAAGGCATCTGAAAACTTGAAAAAATAAAAAAACCCCGATATAAATCAGGGTCTAAAAACTATTCACAATTAAGTGACAACTATAAAAAAATTCTATTTAGGGTAAAAAAGGCGGTTTGCTTAAACTTATTTCATTTACAAATATACACATTTTATCGGTAAAAAAAGTATTTTGTCGGATTTTTTTGAAATATTTTTTAAAAAAATCTTAAGACACTCCTTTATACGCTCATAAATAATATCAAATACTACAAAAAAATAAATATATGTCGGTTTTAAACAAAAAATTTAACACAAAACACAATTCAGCTCCGTTTTCTCATATAAATTTAGGAGATTATTACACAGCATTTGTTGAGAACATCGAAAAAACACGAATTGAAATTGACGAAATTATTAATTCTTCAGATCCAGCTACTTTTAAAAATACAATTGAAGCATTAGAGTATTCTGGTGAAGCATTAGATCGCTTATCAAGTATTTTCTTTAATTTAAATTCGGCAGAAACTTCGGATGAAATGCAAAAAATCGCACAAGAAGTTACGCCATTACTAACAGAATTTGGAAACGATATTGCTTTAAACGAAGATTTGTTTAAAAAAGTAAAATACGTTTATGAAAATAAAAACAATATAAATTTAACAACAGAACAAGCTACATTATTAGAAAAAAAGTACAAAGGTTTTACTCGAAATGGAGCGTTACTTTCAAATGATAAAAAAATACGTTTGCGAGAAATCGATACTGAATTGGCGCAATTGCAATTAACTTTTGGTGAAAATACATTAGCAGAAACCAATAATTTTCAATTACATGTTACTAAAGAAGCCGATTTAAAAGGTTTACCAGATGGTGCCAAAGAAGCTGCTGCCGATTTAGCCAAATCAAAAAACGAATCAGGTTGGATATTTACTCTTGATTTTCCAAGTTACATGCCTTTTTTAACCTATATTGAAAATAGAGAACTAAGAAAAGAAATGGCCATTTCTTTTGGAAAAAAAGCCTTTCAAAATAACGAATACAATAACGAAGAAATTACTAAAAAAATTGTCGCGCTTCGTCATGAGCGTGCCAATTTGTTAGGATACGAAACGCATGCACATTTTGTTTTAGAAGAACGAATGGCTCAAAATCCAACAAAAGTTTTGACTTTTTTAAATGATATTTTAGAAAAAGCCAATCCAGCTGCAAAAAAAGAATTTGAGCAATTAGCTGCATTTGCAAAAGAATTAGACGGAATTGAACAATTAGAAAAATGGGATAGCGCTTATTATTCAGAAAAATTGAAACAAAAATTATTTAATTTGGATGATGAAGTTTTAAAACCTTATTTTAAACTAGAAAACGTTTTAAACGGAGCGTTTACCATTGCAGAAAAACTATTCGGAATTACATTTAACGAAGTTTTTGATATAGACAAATACCATTCCGATGTACAAACTTTTGAAGTTTTAGATGAAAATAAAAACTTAGTTGCGATTTTTTACACCGATTTCTTCCCAAGAAAAGGCAAACGAAATGGCGCATGGATGACATCTTTTAAACCACAATATAGTAAGGAAGGAATTAATGAAAGACCTCACGTTTCAAATGTGTGCAATTTTACTCCGCCAACTGCTACAAAACCCTCTTTATTAACTTTTAATGAAGTCACCACATTATTCCATGAATTCGGACACGGATTGCACGGTATGCTGGCCAATACCACTTACCCTAGCCTTTCGGGAACTTCCGTATTTTGGGATTTTGTAGAATTACCGTCTCAAGTAATGGAAAACTGGTGTTACGAACCTGAAGCGTTGGCATTATTTGCAAAACATTACGAAACGGGCGAAATTATCCCACAAGAATATGTGGAAAAAATTAAAGAATCGGCAAGTTTCTTAGAAGGAATGTCCACCTTACGACAATTGAGTTTTGGCTTATTAGACATGGAATATCATGGAAAAAACCAACAAATTGATAACATAAAAGCATTTGAAAAACAAGCTATGGGCGACACGTCATTATTTCCAGACGTGGCTGAAAACTGCATGAGTGTTTCCTTTTCACATATTTTTCAAGGGGGCTATTCTGCTGGATATTACAGTTATAAATGGGCAGAAGTTTTAGATGCCGATGCGTTTGCCTATTTCCAAGAAAAAGGGATTTTTAATAAAAAAGTCGCAACCAAATTTAAAGATAATGTTTTATCAAAAGGTGGAACGGAACATCCAATGACCCTATACAAAAATTTCAGAGGTCAAGAACCTAAAGCGGATGCTTTATTAAAAAGAGCTGGGTTGATTTAGTAAGTAATCCAAACTAATAGCCACCATAAAATTGGAATACTTTCTACCCAAAAACTGGTGTAATATTTTGAGTTTTTTGTAGAAGAAAAGCGAATAAAAAAACCACTAATAACTGCAATTACAATATCAAGAAAAGCAAAACGTAACAGTACACTAAGCATACAAAAAACAACTAAAAATAAGTATCCAAAATATTTTGCTTTTTTAACCCCAAATTTTTGTGGAATGGTTTGTAAGGTTTTCAAATCGTTTTGCGAGTCATAAATTTCAAATGGAATAAGTAAAGCGCAAATAAGAAAAAATAATTTTACTTGTAAAATCGTACCAGAAAAAAACAATATTTTTGTGTCTAATGTCGGAATATAACTTACCACATATGTGACACAAAAACTCACAACCGCTATTTTTAAAAACCAATATTTTCGTAAAAACGGATACAATACTACCAAAAAAAAGATCTGAAAAAATGCCATTTGAAAACTAAATTTCAGGTGAAAAAAGCAAAACACAAAAGTCAAAAATGCAACTATTGTAACTCCTAAAACGGATATATTTTTGTGAAATGAGAACTTGTCTGATTTCCAAAATTCAATGTGTTTTAAAATAGTATAACCCAATACACTTCCAGAAAAAATAGCAATCTCTAAAAACAAGTTTGAATAAATGTTTAACGTTAGTGCAATTACTTTAACAAATGAAAAAATAGCAAAGGCAACATGCAAACTGCTTTTGATATAAAAATCAAATAATTTCTTAAATACTATCATTCAACAAAAATAATCAAAGTGTTAATAACAAGCTAGATTAGTTGATAAAAATCGAAAAAAATCAACAAAAAAGCGATTATTTTTAACAGATTAATAATTACTTTTGTATCAAATTTAAACACAACCTATTTTTATATATAAATGAAAACAGATGCTTTTGCTTTAAGACACATTGGAACAGGAGAAAACGACCTAAACCACATGTTAAAAACTATTGGAGTAGATTCGGTAGATCAATTAATTTTCGAGACTATTCCTACAGATATTCGTTTAAAAAACGAACTAAATCTGGAAAAACCTATGACCGAATATGAATATTTAAATCATATTCAAGAATTAGGTAAAAAAAATAAAGTTTTCAAATCATATATTGGCTTAGGTTACCATCCAGCAATTGTTCCTGCTGTAATTCAAAGAAACGTTTTTGAAAACCCAGGTTGGTACACCGCTTACACACCTTATCAAGCGGAAATTGCTCAAGGACGTTTAGAAGCTATTTTAAATTACCAAACTACCGTTATTGAATTAACTGGAATGGAAATTGCAAATGCTTCTTTATTAGACGAATCTACAGCTGCAGCCGAAGCAATGGCTTTATTGTTTGATGTACGCACAAGAGATCAAAAGAAAAACAACGTTTCTAAATTCTTTGTTTCAGAAGAAATTTTACCACAAACATTATCTGTTTTACAAACTCGTTCAACGCCACTCAACATTGAATTGGTAGTTGGAAATCATGAAGCTTTTGATTTTTCTGCAGACTTTTATGGAGCAATTCTTCAATATCCCGGGAAATTCGGACAAGTTTATGACTATACTGCATTCATAGCAAAAGCTGCAGAAAATGAAATTAAAGTAGCTGTGGCTGCCGATATTTTATCTTTAGTGAAATTAAAATCTCCAGGAGAAATGGGTGCTGCTGTGGTAGTTGGTACTTCGCAAAGATTTGGAATTCCAATGGGTTATGGCGGACCTCATGCTGCTTTTTTCGCAACAAAAGACGAATACAAACGCTCGATGCCAGGTAGGATTATTGGTGTTTCAATTGATGTAAACGGAAACCGTGCCTTACGTATGGCTTTAGGAACACGTGAACAACATATTAAACGTGAAAAAGCAACTTCAAATATCTGTACCGCTCAGGTTTTATTAGCCGTTATGGCGGGAATGTATGCGGTTTATCACGGACCAAAAGGGTTAAATTACATTGCCAAAAAAGTACATAACTCAGCAAACACGGCTGTAGAAGCTTTAAACAAAATTGGTGTTTATCAAACAAATACTTCGTATTTTGATACCATAAATGTAAAAGCAGATGCTGCAAAAGTGAAAGCTATTGCAGAAAGACATAAAGTAAACTTCTACTATATTGATGCCGATACCATTTCTATTTCATTTAATGAAACTACTTCAATTTCAGATATTAATCAGGTTGTAGCTATTTTCGCTGAAGCCAAAGAAAAAACATTTGAACCTATTACAGAATTAGTAGAAACTACCGTAATATCAGAAAATTTAATTAGAAAATCAACTTTCTTACAACACGATGTTTTTAATAACAATCATTCTGAAAGTCAGTTGATGCGATATATCAAAAAATTAGAACGTAAAGATTTAGCTTTAAATCACTCGATGATTTCACTTGGTTCTTGTACCATGAAATTAAACGCAGCTGCCGAAATGTTGCCATTATCTATGGGAAATTGGAACAATATTCATCCATTCGCACCATTAGACCAAGTGGAAGGTTATTTAACCATGCTTAAAAAATTGGAATTGCAATTAAATGAAGTAACTGGTTTTACAGGCACAACATTACAACCTAATTCTGGTGCGCAAGGCGAATATGCAGGTTTAATGACCATTCGTGCGTACCATTTATCACGCGGTGATAAACACAGAACGGTTTGTTTAATTCCATCATCGGCACACGGAACCAATCCTGCTTCAGCAGCAATGGCTGGAATGGATATTATTGTAACAAAAACAACTCCTGAAGGAAATATTGATATTGAAGATTTAAGAGAGAAAGCTATTTTGCATGCTGAAAATTTAGCTGCTTTAATGGTAACGTATCCTTCTACTCACGGAGTTTTTGAAAGTTCCATTATTGAAATTACAAACCTAATTCATGAAAATGGTGGTTTGGTTTATATGGATGGTGCAAATATGAATGCACAAGTTGGTTTAACTAATCCAGCTACAATTGGCGCCGATGTTTGTCACTTAAACCTACACAAAACGTTTGCTATCCCTCATGGTGGTGGCGGACCTGGTGTTGGACCAATCTGTGTTAACGATAAATTAGTGCCTTTTTTACCATCTAACCCAATTGTTAAAGTGGGTGGTGACCAAGCCATTACAGCTATTTCTGCAGCTCCATATGGTTCGGCTTTAGTTTGTTTAATTTCTTATGGATATATTTGTATGTTAGGCGCCGAAGGTTTAACAAATGCTACAAAACACGCTATATTGAATGCCAATTACATGAAAGCGCGTTTAGAAGCACATTTTCCAATTTTATACTCTGGAGAAATGGGAAGAGCGGCTCATGAAATGATATTAGATTGTCGAGCTTTTGAAGATAATGGCATAAAAGTTACTGATATTGCCAAACGTTTAATGGATTATGGTTTCCATGCGCCTACTGTTTCTTTCCCGGTAGCAGGGACTTTAATGATTGAACCAACTGAATCGGAAGATTTAGCAGAATTAGATCGTTTTTGTGATGCTATGATTGCCATTCGTAAAGAAATAAATGCTTCCACAAAAGAAGATACTCAAAATATTTTAAAAAATGCACCCCACACTTTAGCCATGGTTACTTCAGATGAATGGGTATTCCCTTACACTAGAGAAGCAGCAGCATTTCCATTAGAATATATTGCTGATAATAAATTTTGGCCAACGGTTCGTAGAGTTGATGAAGCCTATGGCGACAGAAACTTAGTTTGTTCGTGTGCGCCAATAGAGGCGTATATGTAATATTTATATACGATTTTAGATTTACGATAGACATAGTATATAACTTAAGAATCTCAAATTACGATTTTGTGAATTTGAGGTTTTTTTGTTAAGTTATTTAACTAAAAATAAATTCCAATAAATTTTGAAATTGGTAATAAAATGGAAATTTTTTAACAAAATCATAATAATTACTTAATTTGCAATTTGTTCAGCCCTTTTTAAATTTCAATTTAGTATTTTAGTGTAAAATTAGTTTCAGAGTTTAAAAATAAGGCGAGTGGAATGCGCTACTAACATTTTGAAACTAAAAAGCAAATCTTAAAATTATGACTATAAAAATAACAGGCACTGGGAGTTATATTCCTACTAAAGTAATTTCAAACAAAGATTTTTCTTCTCATGTTTTTTTAAATGAAGACGGAACTTCTTTTCCTTTGACCAACGATGTAATAACAGAAAAATTTCATGGAATTACTGGAATTCAGGAAAGAAGATATGCATCAGATGAATTAACAACTTCCGATTTAGCAACAATAGCAGCTAAAAGAGCTATAGACAATGCCAATATTGATCAAGAAACTTTAGATTATATCATATTTGCTCACAATTTTGGAGATGTAAAAAAAGGCGCCATTCAAGGAGATATGTTACCTAGTTTGGCCTCAAAAACAAAACATAATTTAGGTGTTAAAAACCCTAAATGTGTGGCTTATGATGTACTTTTTGGATGTCCTGGTTGGGTGGAAGGCATGATTCAAGCCACGGCATTTATTAAAGCCGGAATGGCAAAAAAATGCCTTGTCATAGGCGCTGAAACGTTATCAAGAGTAGTAGATCCGCACGATAGAGATTCCATGATTTATTCAGACGGTGCAGGTGCTACAATACTAGAAGCTAGTAATGAAAACGGAGGTGTTTTAGCCCATGAATCGGCCTCTTTTACTTATGACGAAGCCAATTATTTGTTTTTTGGAAATTCCTTTAACAAAGCACACGATCCAAATGTAAGATACATAAAAATGCACGGTCGTAAAATTTATGAATTTGCCTTAAGCAACGTTCCAAAAGCCATGGCCGAATGTTTAGATGCAAGTGGTATTAAAATTGATCAAATTAAAAAAATTCTGATACATCAAGCTAATGAAAAAATGGATGAAGCCATTATTCAAAGGTTTTACAAACTTTACAATCAAACTGCACCAGAAGGTATTATGCCAATGACCATTCATAGATTAGGAAATTCAAGTGTGGCAACCGTTCCTACTTTATATGATGCTTTGCTTAAAGGAGAAATTAAAAATCAGGAAATACATAAAGGAGATATTATATTATTTGCATCGGTTGGAGCAGGAATGAATGTAAATGCTATAGTGTATCAAGTATAATTACTTCTTATACACTTTGCCATCTTTCATAACAAAAACTACTTTACCCATTAAGGTAATGTCTTTTTCTGGATTACCTTCAACAGCAATAATATCAGCAAATTTTCCAGCTTCTAAATTTCCTAATTTATCAGATTGCCCTAACAGGTCTGCAGCATTCATTGTTGCAGTTTTCAAAATCTCCATAAATGGCATACCTACTTCTTTCATGTAAACAAATTCTTTCCAATTTTCGCCGTGTTCGAATACGCCAGCATCTGTTCCAAAAGCAATTTTAACGCCAAATTTGTATGCTTTGGCAAATGTCCCTTGTATTTTCGGACCAATAGCTAATGCTTTTGGCACCACTATATCTGGATAATAATTGGGTTTCTTAGCAAACGCGCCAACTGCCTTTCCAGCTGTAATTGTTGGCACCAAATAGGTTCCGCGTTCTTTCATCAACTGCATAACTTCTTCACTCATGTAAGTTCCGTGTTCAATAGAATGCACACCGCCTAAAACTGCTCTTTTCATAGCTTCTTCACCATGACAATGTGCCGCAACTTTAAAACCATAATCTTTAGCTGTTGCAACTATAGTTTGAATTTCTTCAATAGTAAATTGCGAATTTTCACCGCTTTTTGCCACACTTAAAACCCCACCAGAAGCTGTAATTTTGATACAATCAGAACCGTCTTTATACCTCTGTCTTACAGCTTTTACGCATTCATCTACTCCGTTAGCCACGCCATCATTTGGTCCAGGATTTCCCATTAAATCTTTTCTGTAACCATTTGTTGGATCGGCATGTCCGCCAGTTGATGCAATTGATTTTCCAGCTGTAAAAATACGTGGTCCTTCAATTAAACCGATATCTATAGCGTTTCTTAAAGATATATTTACACCTGTTCCACCTAAATCTCTAACTGAAGTAAAACCACTATTTAAGGTTGTTTTAACATAACCAACGGCTCTAAATGCCACATCTGCTTCGTTTAATGTAAATTCTTCTAAATATTGCTTGGCGCTAGTTTGATGCTCTACATGTACATGCATATCAATTAAGCCCGGCATTACAGTAAACTTCGATAAATCGTAAAAAACATCAGTAGTATGGAGTATATAATCGCCTGAAAATATTTTTTCAATCGTATTATTTAAAATAATTATCGTCTGATTTTCTAACATTTTTCCTGTTTTTACATCCGCTAATTTTCCACACTTAATTACTGTCTTGTTTTGAGAAAAAGACAAAAAACTTACAAATAATGAGAAAAAGATATATTTCATAATGATTAGATTGTATAGATTGTTACCTGTATATAAATCAAAAATACAACTATTTAATTATATTTGCACAAATAAATTCAAATTAAGAATGTACGAAAAAACCTATCCAAGTAAACGATTCAATATTACTTTAGCATTTTTAAAAAAACATATTTCAACGTCTGAAACTATTTTTGATTTAGGTGTTGCCAATCCCTTTTCAAAAATTATGGTAGAAAACGAGTATACCGTTATCAATACAAAAGGAGAAGATTTAGATGCCAATCAAACTGCCTTACGTGAAGAAAACTACGATGTATTTACAGGATTTGAAATTTTTGAACACTTATTAAATCCGTACACCATTTTAGAAAATGTAAAATGTGATAAAATTTTAATTTCTATTCCCTTACGCTTGTGGTTTTCATCGGCCTACCGAAGCAAAACAGACAAATGGGACAGACATTACCACGAATTTGAAGATTGGCAATTAGATTGGTTATTAGAAAAAACGGGTTTCAATATTATTGATAGCATCAAATTTACGCATCCCGTAAAAAAAATTGGATTTCGCCCCTTTTTAAGATGGTTTACGCCAAGATATTATCTGGTTTATGCAGAAAGAAATCCCAAAATATAAATCCCAAATTCCAAATTACTCTACAATTTAAGTTGTAATTTAGAATTTTTAAAAATTGGAATTTTTCAATATGAAATACTACATTATCATTCCTGCATACAACGAAGAAGCATTTATGGCTTTAACGTTACAATCTTTGGTAACACAAACCGTTTTGCCATCGAAAATTATTGTAGTAAATGATAATTCTACAGATAGTACCGCTGAAATAGTAACTCAATTTTCTGAAAAATATCCGTTTATTACTTTAGTAAATAAAAAATCTGATGCCATTCATCTTCCTGGAAGCAAAGTAATTCAAGCGTTTCAAGAAGGTGAAAAGCACATTGATAACCAATACGATATTATTGTGAAAGTGGATGCTGATTTGATTTTTCCAAATAATTATTTTGAAACTATCATAAAACATTTTCAATCTGATTCAACAATTGGAATGGTTGGTGGTTTTTGTTATATTGAAAAAAATGGCGATTGGATTTTAGAAAACTTAACCGATAAAGACCATATTAGAGGGGCTTTAAAAGCGTATAGAAAAGAAACGTATAAGCAAATTGGCGGATTAAAACCTGCGATGGGTTGGGATACCGTGGACGAATTATTATGTAAATTTTACAATTGGAAAGTCGTTACCGATAAAAGTTTACACGTAAAGCACTTAAAACCAACCGGTGCAAGTTATACTAAGGCCGCAAGATATAAGCAAGGTGAAGCCTTTTACAGTTTAGGTTACGGAATTTTTATTACTGCAATTGCATCAATAAAATTAGCTACAAGAAAAGGAAAACCTTTTTTATTTATCGATTACATTTTAGGGTTTTTGAAAGCAAAATCTTCAGGAAAACCTTTATTTGTTACTTCAGAACAAGCCAAATGGATAAGAAACTACCGCTGGAAAAAAATGAAAGAAAAGTTGTTTTAAACTTTTAAATCAAAACAAAAATAGTATTTTTACTGAATACTATAACTTATAAAACGAACACTAACAAATGATGCTCATTAGATATTTATCGCAAATTGGTCGTTATTTCATCATGCTGAAAGAGGTGTTCAATCGTCCAGTGAAATGGCCTGTGATGAAACAACTTATCCTAAAAGAAATTGACGATTTAATTATTGATTCTTTGGGAATTGTATGTTTTATTTCGTTTTTTGTGGGTGGTGTTGTGGCTATTCAAACGGCATTGAACTTAACCAATCCGCTGATTCCAAAATACTTAATTGGTTTTGCTACACGACAATCAATCGTTTTAGAATTTGCACCTACTTTTATTTCCATAATTATGGCTGGTAAAATGGGGTCTTTTATTACCTCAAGTATCGGTTCTATGCGCGTTACGGAACAAATAGAAGCTTTAGAAGTAATGGGTGTAAATGCCCTAAATTATTTGGTTTTCCCTAAAATGATTGCCGCATTATTGTATCCTTTCATCATAGGAATTGCCATGTTTTTAGGTATTTTTGGTGGGTATATTGCTGGTGTTTATGGCGATTTCACCACAAGTTCAGAATTTATTACAGGAATTCAACAAGAATTTATTCCTTTTCATATTGCCTATGCGTTTATAAAAACCTTAGTATTTGCCTTTTTATTAGCTACAATTCCTTCCTTCCATGGCTTTTATATGAAAGGTGGTGCCTTAGAAGTTGGTAAAGCCAGCACCGTGTCATTTGTTTGGACCTCGGTTGTAATTATTTTAATGAACTATATTTTAACTCAATTACTATTAAGCTAATGATTGAAGTACATAACATTCAAAAAAGTTTTGGCGACCAGATGATTCTAAAAGGAATTAGCACTTGTTTTGAAGCTGGTAAAACCAGTTTAATTATTGGTCAAAGTGGTTCTGGAAAAACGGTTTTTATAAAATCATTATTAGGAGTTCATGAAATTGATAGTGGTGATATCTCATTCGATAATCGAATTTATAAAGAATTAAACAAAGATGAAAAGCGAGATCTTCGCAAAGAAATTGGAATGGTTTTTCAAGGAGGCGCTTTGTTTGACAGCATGACCGTAGAAGAAAATATTGGTTTCCCGTTAAAAATGTTCACCAATAAAACACCATTGGAAATTAAAGAACGGGTGAATTTTGTTATAGATAGAGTAAATTTAGTTAATGCCAACCATAAAAAACCTTCTGAAATATCAGGTGGAATGCAAAAACGTGTTGCCATTGCAAGAGCTATTGTAAACAATCCTAAATATTTATTTTGCGACGAACCAAATTCGGGTTTAGACCCAAAAACAGCTATTGTGATTGATAATTTAATTCAAGAAATTACTAAGGAATATAACATTACAACAGTGATAAACACGCACGATATGAATTCTGTAATGGAAATTGGAGAAAAAATTGTGTTCCTAAAAAACGGAATATTAGAATGGGAAGGCACAAATAAAGAAATTTTTAAAACCGATAATGCCGCCGTTACCGACTTTGTATATTCCAGTGAATTATTTAAACGTGTCCGAAAAATGTATTTGGAAGATGATATCTAATTAGCCAATTTGTCAATTTTCAATTCGTCAATTATTCATTTACAACTGAAAAATTAAACGCAGCTAAATCATCCCAAAAAGAAGGATACGATTTTGAAACCACCTCAGCATTTTCTATAATTATTGGTACTTTTAAACCTAAAGGAGCAAAAGCCATTGCCATTCTATGATCTTGATAGGTAGCAATATTTACGTTGTGTTTTATATTTTCTGATTTTTTAAGAGTTAGTGAATTATTGGTAACAGAAATTACAGCACCCAATTTAGTTAATTCTATTTTTAAAGCTTCAAGTCGGTCTGTTTCTTTAATTTTAAGCGTTTGTAAACCCGTTAAATTACAACTGATTCCTAATCCAAAACAAGTTACCACAACTGTTTGTGCAATATCGGGTGACGATTGAAGATTGAAATTGAATGATTTTTGAAATTTAGTATTGACTTTTGAAATTGTTATTGAATTATTGTCATTGAAAATGGTTTCCACACCAAAATTTTTATATATTTCTACTAAAACTGCATCCCCTTGTAAACTAGTTTCTTTAAAACTTGATAACGTAATTTGAGTACCAATTTCAGATAGGGCAATAATTGAATACCAATAAGATGCTGAAGACCAATCGGATTCAATGGTAAATTGTGAATTTTGAATTGCGAATTGTGGTTTTACTGTAATTTTATTTTCAATAAATGAAGTCGTAATTCCCATTTCATTTAATAAAGCCAATGTCATTTTTATATAAGAGACCGATGTAATTTCTCCTTCCAAAGTGATTTCTAATCCGTTTTCTAGTTTTGGCGCGATTAACAATAATGCCGAAATATATTGACTACTCACCTTTGCTGAAAGTGAAACTTTGCTTTTTGTAAGCTTTTTCCCTTTGATTTTTAATGGTGGAAAACCTTCATTTTCTATGTACGAAATTTCAGCTCCTAGTTCATTTAATGCATCAACTAAAATTTTAATTGGACGTTCTTTCATTCTTGAAGAACCTGTAATTTGGACTTCAATTCCGTCTTGAACAGCATAATGGGCGGTTAAAAATCGCATCGCTGTTCCAGCGTGATGAACGTCAATTAATTGTGAATGTAAAGCTTTTATCATTACTTCCGAATCATCGGAATTAGATGTGTTTTCTAAAGTTAAATTTGGGTATAAAGCTTGTAGAATTAATAATCTGTTGGTTTCCGATTTGGAACCCGTTATTTTCAAAATTGAATTTTGAATTTTGAATTTTGAATTTTGAATTTTGAGATTCACAATTACTTTAATTTTTCATTATTCTGATGGCGTTCGTGGTCGCGGTTGGTTTTTAAATAGATTTTTTTATCAAAAGCCTCTTGCAAATTGATTCCGGTTTGATTCGCTAAACATAAAACTACAAACACTACGTCTGCTAATTCTTCCCCTAAATCTTTATTTTTATCCGATTCTTTCTCGGATTGTTCTCCGTATCTACGGGCAATAATTCGAGCTACTTCACCTACTTCTTCGGTAAGCTGAGCCATATTAGTTAATTCGTTAAAATAGCGAACACCATGGTTTTTTATCCAATTATCAACTTCTAATTGTGCGTTTTGTAAGTTCATCTTATTTCTTTTTTTGTAATTTTGGTAGGATAAATGAATTAAAAATCGACATAGAAAAACCATAAAACAAACCAGCTGTTATAGCTTTTTGAACGTCTTTATATTCTGCAAAATACATGATTACACCAAAAATTACAGCGTAAATTAGCATCTCGATGATGAATCTTTTTAGATGGAAATTTTTCATACTACTCTTTATTTTTACTATCAATAATTATAGTCACTGGTCCGTCATTCACTAATGCTACTTTCATATCTGCTCCAAATTGTCCTGTTTGGATTTTTTTGCCTAATTCCAATTCTAAAAGTTCTACAAATTTTTCATACATCGGAATTGCAATTTCAGGTTTCGCGGCTTTAATATAGCTCGGTCTGTTTCCTTTTTTGGTTAATGCATGAAGGGTAAATTGACTTACTACAAGTATATCACCATCACAATCTTTTACAGAAAGATTCATTACATTATTTGCATCTCCAAAAATACGAAGATACACAATTTTAGAAACCAACCAATTACTATCTTCCATAGTATCAGCTTCTTCAATACCAACTAAAATTAAAAGTCCTTGATGTATTTGAGCCACTTTTTGTGAATCAATAGTAACGGAAGCTTCGGAAACTCTTTGAATAACTACTTTCATTATAATTGTGAATTATAAATTATTTTCTCGTTTCATCGCTGGCAATTCGGTCTTCTCCGTAAATGTCATTTCGGTATTGTTCTTCGTCGCCTTCTAAAATTTTCAAATAACTTTGATACCTGCTCCAAGTAATTTTATCTTCATCGAGTGCTTTTTTTACAGCACAATTTGGCTCTTCTTTATGTAAGCAATTGTTGAATTTACACGCTTCTTTTAAAGCAAAAAGTTCTGGGAAGTAATCCGAAACCTCTTGTTTTTCCATATCTACCATTCCAAAACCTCTAATTCCAGGTGTGTCAATAATTCTGATATTGTTTGACAAATCAAACATTTCAGCAAAAGTTGTTGTATGTTGCCCTTGCGCGTGGGAATTAGATATTTCTTTAGTTTTTAACTTTAATGTAGGCTCAATGGCATTCACTAAAGTTGATTTGCCCACTCCAGAATGTCCAGAAAACATAGACACTTTTCCTTTCATGATATCCATTAATTCAGCTACGCCTTTGTTATCGGTTGCAGAAACTCGCAAACAAGTGTACCCAATTTTGGTGTAAATGTGTTGTAAATACAATTGTTCGTTTAAAGTAGCTTCGTCAAAGGTGTCAATTTTATTGAAAATTAAAATAGCTTCAATGCCATAGGCTTTTGCAGTAACTAAAAATCTATCAATAAAACTGGTTGTAGTAATTGGATTATTGATCGTTACAATTAGAAAACCAATATCAATATTAGACGCAATAATATGTGTTTGCTTTGATAAATTTACTGATTTACGAACTATATAATTTTTTCTATCGTGAATGTGCGTTATAATTCCGTTTACTTCATCTACCGTTTCGTCTAAATCAAAATCTACCACATCGCCTACTGCAATTGGATTCGTGCTTTTAATGCCTTTCATACGGAATTTACCTTTGATACGACAATTATAAAATTGGTTATCTTCGGATTTTACGTAATACCAACTTCCGGTAGATTTATAAACGATTCCTGTCATGTTAATTTGTAAACGATGAATGACAAATTTACTCTTTATTATTTAAAATCTATAATTGATAATTTATTTAAATCTTATTTATTATTTTTTCCTGATGTGCAATACTTTCTTGATGAATGGCCTTGTAAATTCTCAAAATAAAATCCTCATTTAATCCTTTATTTTCACCATCTAAAATCATTCTACCTAAAATTTCGTTCCAACGTTTATTTTGTAAAATGGCAACGTTTTTCTCTTTTTTAAGTTGTCCGATTTTCTCGGCTAAATTCATTCTTTTTCCTAAAATTTCAATCAATTTTGTGTCTAATTCATCAATGTAAGCGCGTTGTAAAGCCATTTCTTTATTCCATTCTGCATTTTCATCAGTTTCTTTTCTCATTTTCAAATCAATGAAAATTTGTTTCAATACCGCTGGTGTAACTTGCTGTGCCGCATCGCTCCAAGCATTATCTGGATCAAAATGGGTTTCAATCATTAACCCATCATAATTTAAATCTAAAGCCTGTTGCGACACTTCCTGAATCATATCTCGTTTACCTGTAATATGCGAAGGATCGCAAATTAATGGTAAATTGGGAAATCTATTTTGCATATCAATCGCTATTTGCCATTCTGGATTGTTTCTAAATTTGGTTTTTTCATAAGTTGAAAATCCTCTATGAATCACTCCTAAATTTTTAATCCCAGCTTGATATAAGCGTTCTAGTCCACCAATCCACAAAGACAAATCTGGATTCACTGGGTTTTTGATCAACACAATTTTATTGGTATTTTGTAAAGCATCTGCAATTTCTTGTACCGTAAAGGGATTTACAGTAGTTCGCGCACCAATCCAAAGAACATCAATATCATATTGTAAGGCCAATTTTACATGATTGACATTGGCAACTTCTATGGCCATCAACAAACCTGTTTCAGCTTTTGCTTTCTGTAGCCATTTGAGACCAATTTCACCCACACCTTCAAATCCTCCAGGTCGCGTTCTTGGTTTCCAAATTCCAGCACGAAAAATAGAAACATCAGAATTTTTTAATTCATGAGCAATTTTTAAGACTTGCTCTTCGGTTTCAGCACTGCATGGCCCAGCTATAACTAGGGGATGATTTAATTTTAAATCTACCAACCATTGTTGGTGTTCTTTTGTGATTTCCATTTTATTTGTATAAAAAATCCCGAAAAAATCGGGATTTATTAATTTATATACTTTTAATATAACTGAAAAGTTATACTAATTATCGGCGATTTTTAAGCTATTACAAATATATAAAATATTTAATAACTTAAACTTACCAATCCATTATCTTGAACTATAATTTGTCCAGTAATTCCATTCGATGCTTCTGTTAATAAAAAACAAGCGGTTTGAGAAACATCAACAGGATTTAAAATTCGCTTTAAAGGATGTTTCGCAATCATATTTTCTCTTATTTGATCTGAACGTAAAATTCCTGCAGCCAATGGCGAATCAATTAAAGAAGGCGCAATAGCATTCACTCTAATTTTAGGAGCAAATTCAGCAGCCAAACTTTTTACTAAACCTTCAACAGCTCCTTTTGCTGCAGCAATACTTGCGTGATATGGCATTCCTGACTGCACCGCAACCGTACTAAACATAACAACGCTTGCCTGTTCTGATTTTTTTAAAATTGGCAAATAGTGTTGAAATGCTTTTAAAGCACCAAAAAAGTTCACATTTAAATCCGAATTAAAATCTTCTAAACTCAAACGATTAAATGGTTTCAAATTGATGCTTCCTAAACAATATACCAAACCATCAATGGCTTCGATAGTTGGTAAAACGTCCGTTAAGGCATCCAATTGGTACCAATTTCCATTAAAAGAATAAGTAGGTTCTGAACGAGAAATAACATGACAAAAATTACCTTTATCGGATAATTCTTTTACAATTTGTTCTCCTACGCCTTTGCTTCCGCCAATTATTAAATAGTTTTTCATAAGCAATTTTAATTTAAATATTTTTCAAAATCGTTGACTATTACTTTTGCTTTAATGTCCGACATTAGACTGTATAAACCAAAAAAAGTTCGGTTTACGTAAATGAAATGTTTAGATCCTCTGTTGCCATTCATTTTTCGTAATGTTTTGTCGCTAGAAAATTTTCCACTTAATACCGCAATTTGAGTTTGAAATTCAGGTTGTGCAAAATCAAAAACTACCGCTTGAATTGGCTGAGTAAAAACACTTAGCAAATCATGAAACAGATTTGTAAAAAAATCTAGTTCCTTAGGTGTGTCTGTGCTTTTAAGAATTTCTAATTCGTATAATTTTTTTGTAAAATAGTCCATGTCATTTAAAGATTCTTTTGTAGATACTTCAAAATAAGGCACATAAAAATCATTGGGGATTTCTTTCATACATCCAAAATCAATCGCAATTAAGTTGTCTTTTTCATCTACTAAAAAATTACCAGGATGCGGATCAGCATGAAATTTTTTCAATTGATGAATTTGATACATGTAAAAATTCCACAAAGTTTGTCCTACTTTATTGCGCTGCTCTTGAGACGCGTTACTAGAACAAAATTCAGATAAATGAATCCCATTCATCCAATCCATTGTAATAATTTTGTCCGAAGAATATTCAGGGTAATATTTTGGAAATAATAAATTATCAATTTTCTCACAATCTTCAATAACTTTCATTGATTGCGAAATTTCCAATTTATAATCTGTTTCTTCAGTTAATTTTTCCTCAACTTCTTGAAAATATTCATCAGAAGTTCCTTGTAAATTAAACATTCTAACAGCAATTGGCTTCACTAATGCAATATCAGAACCGATACTTTCTCGTATGCCTGGATATTGAATTTTAACAGCTAAATCTTTACCGTTTTTTGTAGCTTTATGAACTTGACCAATGCTTGCCGCATTTATTGAATCTGGAGAAAAAGTATCAAATAATTCTTCTGGATATTGTTTAAAATAGGTTTTAAACGTTTTTCGAACCAAAGGCGCTGAAAGAGGCGGAACAGAAAATTGCGACAACGAAAACTTATCTACATAAGATTGCGGCAATAAGTTTTTTTCCATGCTTAGCATTTGTGCCACTTTTAAAGCACTTCCCTTTAATTCTTTTAATCCATCATAAATATCTGAGGCATTACTTTCGTGTAATTTGTCTTTAGTTAAAGATGGATTAACCACTTTTTCACCGTAATATTTTAAGTAATTTCCTCCAACTTTCACTCCTGTGGTAACTAATTTTGTTACTCGCTGCATCTTTCCCGTTGGAATACTATCTATTTTATTCATTATTTTTTGTTGTGTTTATGATTTGGAAAACATGCCATTCATTTGTTCTTTCCATAAAAATTTTCCAAAATCGATAATGCTTTGTGTTGGAATATTATAAGCCAAATCGAAACTAGCTTTAACTGATTTTTCAATGAAAATATCTGTTTTTTCAAAGTTTTTAGATTCGTCTTTCATCCAAAAATTGAAAATAGAGAGAAATTGTAACCAAGAAGCTTCTTGTAAGACTTTATCTTGGATTTTAACAACAGTTTCTTGTTCAATTTTAATTGGCTTTTCTAAAATGGTTAAGGCATAATCCAAATACACTTCACGAAGTTTGCTCATTTTACTCAAGTTTTTCATTGGGTTTTTATCTTGTTCTAACAAGTAAATAACAAAACTTCTATTTGCAGTTGCCATTTCAAAAAAAGTAAAATAAAAGGCAGATAACTTGTCTGCACTTTCATACGATTGATAGGCTTCGTTTTTTTCTAATAAAGTTAAAGAATAGTCAAACATAGCAACGAAATATTGCTTTTCTAACGATTCAAAAGAAGTGAAAAATTGATAAAAATCAGATTCTGTCATGCCATTTTGTTTGGCAAACTCATAAACCGAATTTGGTTTTTTGCCATGCGTTAAACTATAATCTGTGTATGCAGAAATAATTACATCTTCGGTAATTGCTAACTTTTTTTTTGGTGCAGCCATAATAATCTTATTTTGTTGAACAAATTTACGTAAATATTAAACAATAAAAAGAATATTAACTTAAATTTATCTATTAAAGTATTGCATTTATTTATTATTTTTGTTGAAAAGAAGAATATGTCAATAGAAGTAAAAAACATCACCAAAACGTACGGAACACAAAAAGCGTTGGACAACGTAAGTTTTTCTGTAAAAAAAGGAGAAATTGTTGGTTTTTTAGGTCCAAATGGAGCCGGAAAATCAACATTAATGAAAATATTGACAACCTATTTAACAGCTGATGAAGGCGAAGCCAACGTAAATGGTTTTGATGTGATTTCAGCTCAAAAAAGCGTACAACAATCTGTTGGGTATTTACCAGAACACAATCCGTTGTATTTGGATTTATATGTGCGTGAATATTTAGAATTTAGTGCTGATGTGCACAAAACAGACAAAAATCATATCCAAGAAGTGATTGAATTGACGGGTTTAAC
>NZ_JBIPMS010000077.1:0-7940 GCF_044368995.1 Flavobacterium sp.
ATTCCGATCAAGGTTAATTTCCCTTCTGTTGCATTCCAAGAAGAAGTTATCGCGGGATGAATACCTGTTAATGTTAAAACATCTTGTCCAAAATCGTAACCAGAAGAAATTTGAATGTACATGGCGGCAATACCAATGTCATCTGGATCTGTAATCGACATACTGGTAACAATTGGCAAAGAAGTTTGTGGACAATATACCTGATTTCCCGTTGCTTGTAATATAGGAGCTACATTTTGAGCTATTGCTACACTAGTTAATAGTAATAAACAAAGTGATTTTAAGATTTTAATCATTTTAAAACATATAATATAAAACTAATAATTATTTTTTTCTCAGCAACTTTTGAAACAAGTCCCAAATTACAATTCCAGCACTTACTGAAATATTCAAGGAATGTTTACTTCCCAATTGTGGAATTTCTATAACACCGTCAGAAGCATTAATAGCTTCTTGTGAAACCCCTTTAACTTCATTCCCAAAAATTAAAGCATATTTAGTTTCCATTTCAGGCTCAAAATTATCCAGCATAATCGCATTTTCAGTTTGTTCAATGGAATAGATTCTTATATTTTCAGCTTTCAATTTCGCTACAACTTCTAAAACATCTTTTGCATATTCCCAAATTACTGTTTCAGTAGCGCCTAAGGCCGTTTTATGAATTTCTTTATTTGGCGGAATAGCCGTAATACCACATAAATAGATTTTTTCAATTAAAAACGCATCGGAAGTTCTAAAAACAGAACCAATATTATGCAAACTTCTGATATCGTCTAATATAATAAGTATAGGTGTTTTTTTAGCTTCAGCAAATGCAGCTTTACTTATTCGATTTAACTCGGCATTACCTAATTTTCTCATCTTGCAAAAATATAAATAATTTTTAATTCGTCAATATGTCAATTTTGAAATTTTGAAATTGTGCATAGATTTTAAGAATTAAACAAATTTATGACTTGTTTTTTCAACACACTGTAGAGAAATTTCGATAATTTATATAATTTATTCCATCTGAGTTCAAAACTTATTAACTTAAAATTGAATTTTAAGATTCTAATTGCTATTGAATTTTGAATTTACTAACTTCGCCTTCACTAAATTTTAAGTTGTGGCTAAAAAATCAGCATCCGAAATAAAAGATTTTACTCCAAAAGTATCTCCATTAATGCAACAATACAATACCATTAAGGCAAAATATCCTGATGCGTGTTTGTTGTTTCGTGTGGGCGATTTTTATGAAACCTTCGGAGAAGATGCCATTCGTGCTTCCAGAATTTTAGGGATAACTTTAACCAAAAGAGGAAATGGCAGTGAAAGCGAAACCGCTTTGGCAGGATTTCCGCATCATTCAATCAATACTTATTTACCAAAATTAGTCAAAGCAGGATTACGAGTTGCCATTTGTGATCAATTGGAAGATCCGAAAATGACAAAAACGATTGTAAAACGTGGGGTTACTGAATTAGTTACGCCAGGAGTTTCCTTTAACGATGATATTTTACAATCGAAATCAAATAATTTTTTAGCCGCTGTATTTTTAGGTAAAAAAACCAATGGAATAACTTTTTTAGATGTTTCCACTGGCGAATTTTTAACTGCTGAAGGAAACGAAGAATATATTGATAAATTATTGCAAAATTTCAGACCAAGTGAAGTGTTGGTTTCGAAACAACAAAAGGCAGATTTCAAACAACATTTTGGAGAAGATTTTCACGTGTTTTATTTAGAAGATTGGATTTATAAAGAAGATTATGCTTTTGAATGTTTAACCAAACATTTTCAAACCAATTCATTAAAAGGTTTTGGTATAGATGATTTCAACGAAGCCGTAATTTCTTCAGGTGCCATTTTGTATTATCTATCAGAAACGCAACACAATAAAATTCAACATATTACAAACATTCAACGAATCGCAGAAGACGCTTATATTTGGATGGATAAATTCACAATTCGTAATTTAGAATTATACCACAGTTACAATCCTAATGCGGTTACATTAATTGATGTGATCGATAAAACGCTTTCGCCAATGGGATCGCGATTACTGAAACGTTGGTTGGCATTGCCTTTGAAAGACATCAATAAAATTAAAGGCCGACACGAAGTAGTAGCGTATTTAAAAGAAAATCCAGAAGAATTATACCAAATTCAATATCAAATTAAACAAATTTCCGATTTAGAACGCTTGATTTCAAAAGTAGCCACTGGAAAAGTTTCACCAAGAGAAGTCATTCATTTAAAAGATTCGTTAGATGCGATTATTCCAATAAAAACATTGGCTTTACAATCTAAAAACGAAGCCTTAAAAACCATTGGCGATAGTTTGCATGCTTGCGAATTGTTACGAGAAAAAATTGATACAACTTTAAATCCTGATGCGCCAGTAGCCATAAACAAAGGAAATGCAATTGCTATTGGTGTAAACTCAGAATTAGATGAGTTACGAACTATTTCATCAACAGGAAAAGGCTATTTGGAAGCTTTAGAAAAACGCGAAAGTGAAACAACTGGAATTCCATCTTTAAAAATCTCGTTTAATTCTGTTTTCGGATATTATATTGAAGTACGAAATACACATAAAGATAAAGTGCCTTCAGAATGGATTAGAAAGCAAACTTTAGTTAATGCAGAACGATATATTACAGAAGAATTAAAAGAATACGAATCGAAAATTTTAGGTGCAGAAGATAAAATTTCGCAACTAGAAAGTATGCTGTATGAACAATTGGTCAATTGGATGGCAACATATATCAAACCAGTTCAGTTAAATGCCGCATTAATCGCTCAAATAGATTGTTTACAAAGTTTTGCACAAATGGCAGTTGAGAATAAATATGTGCAACCTGAAATAGATGACTCCTTTGATTTAGAAATTAAAGAAGGACGTCATCCAGTAATTGAAAAGCAATTACCAGTTGGCACACCTTACATTTCAAATAATGTTTTTTTGGATAGAGAAACACAACAATTAATTATGATAACCGGACCAAATATGTCGGGTAAATCTGCGATTTTACGTCAAACAGCTTTAATTGTATTACTGGCACAAATGGGAAGTTTTGTTCCTGCAGAAAAAGTGAGAATGGGTGTTGTTGATAAAATTTTTACTCGTGTTGGTGCAAGTGATAACATTTCGATGGGCGAATCTACTTTTATGGTGGAAATGAACGAAACCGCTTCTATTTTGAATAATATTTCCGAAAGAAGTTTGGTTTTATTAGACGAAATCGGAAGGGGAACCTCAACATATGATGGTATTTCAATCGCTTGGGCTATTGCCGAATATTTACACGAACACCCAAGTAAGGCAAAAACGCTTTTCGCTACTCATTATCACGAGTTAAATGAAATGGAAGCGATTTTTACGCGAATACAAAATTTCAATGTTTCTGTAAAAGAATTAAAAGATACCGTCTTATTTATTAGAAAATTAGTAAAAGGCGGAAGTGAGCACAGTTTTGGAATTCATGTTGCAAAAATGGCTGGAATGCCACAAACAGTGATTCAAAAAGCACAAAAAATACTAAAAAAATTAGAAAAAGACCATTCTGGAGAGGTTTTAAACGAAATTAAGGCCGAAAAAGAGGAATTGCAATTGAGTTTTTTCAACTTAGACGATCCTTTATTGGAAAATTTAAAAGAAGAAATTATGAATATTGATATCAATACTTTAACGCCCGTTGAAGCATTAATGAAATTGAATGAAATAAAAAGAATGTTAACGAAAAAATAAAATTAATATAACTTTTTCACTTTCAAATCATTAAAAAAAAGATTAGATTTTTTTAGTAAAACTACTTGCGAGAATAAAAATATATATTATATTTGCACTCGCATTACGCAAGAAATGCAAACGTTCTTTAAAAATTGCGAAAATAGCTCAGCTGGTAGAGCGCGACCTTGCCAAGGTCGAGGTCGCGGGTTCGAGCCCCGTTTTTCGCTCAATAGTATAAAAATACCAATTGTTGTGTTCACACAATAAAATGCTCGAGTATATCTTTAATTAATTTTTCTAAAAATTAGCTAAAATAATTCAAAAAGCAGGCATGCTTGAGTGGTGGAATTGGTAGACACGCTGGACTTAAAATCCAGTGGGTAGTAATGCCCGTGCGGGTTCAAGTCCCGCCTTGAGTACTAAAAGCTTCAAACTATGTTTGGAGCTTTTTTTGTTAAAAGTAATTCTAAAAACCAGATGCAATATTATTTGTTATTGTAAAATTTAAATATAAAAATGGCAACCTTTGTAATCAGCAAAAAACCTAGCGGACATTACAAATACGAATTAACTTCTCGTAAAGGAAAAACCATTTTTATTAGTAATGCCTTTGAGTTACGATTTGAATGTGAAAATGAAATTGAAGTAGTTAAAAAATCTATTGAACACTTGTTTTTTATGCGATTTCGATCGCCAGCAGGGAAATTTTACTTTAAAATTATTTTAAACAATAAAGAAGTTGCTGTTAGCAGGAAATATACTACCCAATTCATGCTAGAAAAAGGCATTACTGAAATTTTAAGATCTGGTGCAAAAGCTGAATATTTAGACTTTTCAATGCCTCATGAAATTTTTCCAACAGCTGAAGATGTTTTTGGTTAACTGAGAGATTTCCCGATGAGACTCACAAAGAAATACAAAAACTCTCAAAGATTTCTTTATAACATATAATTAAATACAAAACTTACCTAATAAAGCTATGCAAAATGTGTTTGCATGCTATTTCGTTCACTTTTGAGCAAAAAAAATCCCGAGCAAGTCGGGATTATTCTCTTTTCGAAAAGAAGGTCAAATATTATTTTTTAACTTCTTCAGTTTTTGTAGCAGCGCTATCTGTTTTCACAGCAGCAGTGTCAGCTACAACAGCAGTAGTGTCAGCTACAACAGCAGTAGTATCTACAGCAGTAGAGTCAGCAGCTGGAGTTTCTTCAGCTTTTTTGTTACAAGAAACTAATACGGCAGCAACGAATGCTAAACTTAAAACAACTTTTTTCATCTTAATTTTGTTATAAAGGTTAATTATTTATGAAGCAAAGATATAAAAAAAATTAAATGACAAATACTTTTTTTAATTTTTTTTAAAATATTTTTCAATTTTTGCACAAATCATCCTATATCACTTAGGAAATAACACCTATCTCCCTTTGTTTTTCGGTGTATCAGACTGATTATAAATGATTTTCATTTCTTCAATTAAATTTTTAGCACCAGCATATTTATCTATAATAAACAGTATGTATCGTGTATCTACCATAATATTTCTACAAATTTCTGGAGAATAATATACATCACTCATGGTGCCTTCCCAAACACGGTCGAAATTTAGCCCAATTAGGTTTCCATTGGCATCAATGGCTGGACTTCCAGAATTTCCTCCTGTGGTATGGTTTGTAGCAATAAAAGCCACGGGCATTTTTCCATTATCGGCATATTTACCATAATCTTTTGCTTTATACAAGTCGATTAATTTTTGTGGTACGTCAAATTCATAATCTCCAGGAACATATTTTTCCATCACACCATCTAAATAGGTAAATGGCGAATACACTACCGCATCACTCGGCTTGTATCCTTTTACTTTTCCATAAGTTACTCGTAAAGTAGAATTGGCATCAGGGAAAATCCTTGCCGATTTTGGACTTAATTCTAAAATAGCTTTCATATAAGAACGCTGTGTAGCCATATTTTTTAAGTTAATTTCATCGTATTTTGATGCTACATTTTTATTATATGCTTCCGCAAGTGTTTTTACAAAAGCGAAACCTTTATCTTGATTTAATCTTTCTAAAACCGTTTTGGTATCACCAGCTAATATTTCTTTTAAACCATTGTAAGATGTCAACTTAGAAAACTTAAAAATTTCAGTTGCTAATTGAGTGGCATCAACACCTTTTACACTTTCTGGCAAAAATTGTTGTGGCGATTTTTTACTATAGATGGCAATTAATTTTTCGAATACTTTTTCGTCAACTTGGGCATTAAAATCTTTATACAAAGGTTCAAATGCTTCAATTAAATTCTTTTTTCTATCATTAAATGCTTGTTCTCCTTTTGAGTTATACACTTGCTCTAATTGAAATAAACGGTATCCAAATGATAAAATTTCGGTATTTCTTAAAACTACTTCTGTGTAATAATCTCTAGCAATAGCATATTCTTTAATAGCGGCATAATTTGTTGCAAAGTCAGATAATAAATTGCCATATGCTGCTTGCTTTCCAGCTTTTATAATTTTATCCGTTAAGTCTTTTTCAAAAACTTGTTTTGCACCAACTGCATTGGCTTTGATTAAACCTTTACGCTCTCCAATCCATTTTTTCCAATAATTAGCTACTCCTGCGTATTTTGAAGCATATTGAATTTTTATCCCTTGGTCTTTTCTCATAAAACCATCTTGTACTTTTAAAGCCGCATCACGAACTTCAATTCGAGCTGGGTTTAAATCGTTTACCATTTGCTCCACGGCATAAGACGGCAAATATTCTGTTGTTCTTCCAGGATAACCCATTACCATTGTAAAATCATTTTCTTGAATTCCTTTTGCAGAAACTGGAAAAAAATGTTTAGGCGTATAAGGCACATTATCTTTAGAATAATCAGCTGGACGGTTGTTTTTATCGGCATAGACCCTAAATAATGAAAAATCACCCGTATGACGTGGCCAAACCCAATTGTCAGTATCCGAACCAAATTTTCCAATAGAACTTGGCGGTGCACCCACTAATCGAATGTCTTTGAAGTTTTCTGTAACAAATAATAAATACTGATTTCCATCATAAAACGATCGAACTAAAACATCTTGCCATGTTTCTCTTGCATACGATTTATTTAAACCTGCTATATTCTCTTGAATTTTCTTTTGCTTTTCTAATTCTGAAGTTAAAACTGCCACACCTTCAAATACTTTTGTGGTTACATCATCAATTTTCACAATAAAAGTAACTACTACTCCTGGGTTTGGAAGTTCTTCTTCCATTTTATAAGCCCAAAAACCATTAGCTAAATAATCGTGTTCCACTGTAGAATGGTATTGTATGTTATCATACCCACAATGATGATTGGTTAATAGCAATCCTTTAGAAGAAATCATTTCTGCAGTACAACCGCCATCAAACTGAGGAACGGCGTCTTTTAAAGACGATTTATTTATGGAATAAATTTGTTCCGCTGTAAGTTTAGAACCTAAAGCTTTCATTTCGTTCTCATTCATACCTTGCAATAAAGAAGGAATCCACATACCACCTTGTTGGGCTTGCGTTTGAACAAAAAATAATAATAAAAATAATTTTAAAAATTTCATAGGATAATGATTTAATGCGTGCAAGTTAGTATAATTAAGAAAATAGTATCAATTTTTAATATTTTGTTAAGAAATGTTACTCAATATATGTGCTGTAGCACCCTTGTTCATTTGCACAAAAGTACTACAAATGTGTCCTTTTTCTAATCGTTCCTCCTCGTTTTGTAATAACAAGTTAAACGCATCATTTAATTCTGATTGATTTTTTACAGAAACACAACCTTCTAAACCAACCAATGCTTTAGCTTCCGCGAAGTGAGAATAGTTAGGCCCCATAACAATTGGAATTCCAAAAGTAGCTGGTTCTAAAACATTATGTACACCCGGATTTCCAAAACCACCACCAACATAAGCAATATCTGCATAACTATAAATTTTGGTTAAAATTCCAATAGTATCAATTATAAAAACTTGAAAACTGGATAAATCAATATTACTTTTTTCTGAAAATAAAACGGAAGATTTTGTTATTTGGGATTTGATATTTGTTATTTGCTCCACTTTGATATTATGTGGCGCAATAATAAATTTAACTTTTTGAGGTGCAGATTCAATATAATGAATCAATAGTTCTTCATCTTTTGGCCAACTACTACCAATAACTATTGTTGGCTGATTATTTTTAAATGCAGCTATAAAATCTAA
>NZ_JBIPMS010000078.1:0-7855 GCF_044368995.1 Flavobacterium sp.
TCCTTCAATTATAATTCTTTCGCCTTGATTTATTTCTAGGTCAATATTTTCTAACACATTTTCATTTTCAAACTCAAATTTAAATTCAACATTTTCCAATGTAATAGATAAATTAGAAAAACAAGAATTATTTTTAATTGAAGATTCATCTGTAGGTTCTAGCTCTAAATCGGTGATTTGTCCAATTTTTTCAACAGACGTAAGTACATCGTAGAATGTTTCTAATCCTAAAATTATTTTTTCAACAGAATTAATTACCAATAGAATAATTATTTCTGCAGCCACAAATTGCCCGATATTCATTTGCTGATTGATTACTAAAAAGCCCCCAATAAGAAGTAAACTCGAAGTAATTAATGCTTTAAAAATTAATAGTTGCGAAAATTGTCTTTTTATTACACTAAAATGTTTTTCTCTGTAACCTAAATATTTAGTTACTAAACTATTGTTTTTTTCTAAAGCAAATTCAAGATGATTTGGATTTTTAAAACTAAAATTATTTTTCGCCAATTCTAATAACCAGTTGGCTACTTTGTATTTCGATTTAGATTCTTTTAAACTTGTTTGTAATCCTGATTGGTATGAAAATTTGAAAATTAAATACAATAATATTGCCAGAAAAATTCCGAATAAAATAAAAAACTGGTGGTATAAAGAAAGCAAAATAATACCAAAAAATATTTGTAAAAACGCAGAAGAAAAATCGATTAATAATTTTGAAGTTCCTTTTTGAATAGAAATAGTATCAAAAAATCGATTCGCCAATTCAGAAGTTTGTGAATTGTGAATTTCATTAAATTTTAACTTCGGAATTCTGTATGCAAATTCAAAAGCAGAACGTATGAATATTTTTTGTTGTAAATTTTCTGAAATACGCAATTGCATTAAGGATAAAATTCCTGCAAAAATCACACCTATTACTACCAAAACTACTAATACTATCCATGACACACTAATTCTTCCTGCTTGAATAAAATTAATTATAGCTTGTATTCCAAGAGGTAGAGACAAACTTATTAATCCTGAAAAAATGGCATAAGAAAATATTTGTACAATATCTTTTTTGTCTAATCGTAAAAGATTAAAATATCTTTTTAGTGGTGTCAAATTTTTCATCTTAAAAGGTTTTCAATTAAATGAATATAGAAAGCTGTGGTGTTTACTTCCTCATTACAATTTGTTATGGTTTTTAAATGATTTTTTAGAAAATGCTGGTGTAAAGATCCCTCAATTATTGAGGAAACCAAGCTTTTTGCAAAAGGGTAGTCAGGATTAACATCCAAAATCATTTTTTCTATTCTATAATTTACTTGTTTGTAAATTAAGAAAATGCCTTCTTTGTTTTCTTCGTCAACGTTCTTACTATATAGCGTTTTAGTAAATTCTTCAATAATAATTTTATTTAAAACGGCTTCGTTTATATGTTCTGTTTTGCTATCATCTTCTATTGTCTCTGTAACAATTAGTATGGCTTTTTTAAGTTTTTCAAATTTATCATTGATATTATTTGTAGAAAATACCAAACGATATTCTATCCAAGCCCAATACCAAGAAGATAAGTATACCAATAATTTATGTTTGTTTTCAAAATATCGGTAAATAGAACTTTCGTTCGAACCAATTTTTTCACCCAACTTTTTAAATGTAAATTCTTCAAAACCAATTTCGTCGATAAGTAAAATACTATTTTGTATTATTTTTTTACCTAAATCAGACGTTTCGGGATCTTTTACGTAAGTTTTAGGATTGACTTGTATTTTTAAATTTGCTAATAAATTTTGCATATATAAATATTTAAAATGCAAATATAATAGTAATACTATTATGTTGTAATAGTTTAACTATAATTTATGAAATTTACACAAAAAAACCATCGTAGAGATGGCTTTTAATGTGTTAAAAAACTATTCCTTCTTTAAATCTAATTTTTCGGCAAAGTAATCACAAAAATCCATCATGGCGCCTGTCATTTTTTCATCGCCAGTGGCGCGTTGGAAAGTATCTGTCATAGCTACTAAAGTTTGATGGAAAAATATTTTCATTTCATCAACAGGCATGTCTTTTGTCCATAAATCAATACGAAGGGTTTCTTTTGCTTTCGCATCCCAAATGGATAATAAAACTGTTTTGGCTTCTTCGTTATTTACGCCGCCGTCTTGTGCTGACCAAGTTAATTTTTCTGGGACATTATTTTGGTCTAAGTCTATAATTACTTTTATTTCTGATGTTTTGCTCATTTTTTTTGGGTAAAAGGTTTTGGGTAAAGGGTTTAATATGAAAAATAATAGTACTTTACTTATTGTTTTTTTGGTTTGTATTTCGATTTGTTAAATATCGTAGTTGGTTCTGTTTTTAATAATTGGTCTAAAGTTACTTGATTATTTTCCATGTAACTTTTTACAATTTGCCAACCCAACCACTGGCCAACTCTTCCGGGTGATTCTCTATCAATTTCCAAATAGAATTTAGTAAATGGAGCATCTTCAATAAACCGTTGGTAATTTTTTATATTGTTATCATAAAGTAATTTTTCTTCAACTAAATAACTCCACATTTGCAATTCGTTTTCTAAACAGAATTTTTCTTGTAGTTCTGTATATCCAATTTTTTGATAATTAGGCGTTTCAGGAAGTAAAAGGTCTTTTAAATAATGTAATTTTCCATAATAAATCATTTCACTAATTAAAGTTTTGTCTTGTGAAGGCACTATTTTTCTATAGGCAAAATTAGTTACTACATCTGGTAATATTTGATGAGGTTCTAAGTTGGCTTTCTGATATTCAGCAAACGGTTCATAAAATTTATGATTTTTTCCTAAGTAGGTATCTAACGAAATTAAAATTAAATCATTCGTGTAAAAGGCTTTTTTATCAATTAAAACCTCATTAACTAAAGTAATTACTCTTGGTGTTTTTTCTTCAGGAAAATAATGTTTAATTCTCGAAACCAGCATTTCTATGCCATTTTCAAATTTTGTATTGTCAGGAAATTGTTTAGTAACTTCTACATTTAATTCTTTAAAAATTGGATCATTTAGTTTGGCATACCAAATTGAATCTGGAAATTGCGTTGGAAATAAAAATGGATATTGTTTTTTTAAATCGGGTAAAGTTTTTGGAGTAGCCGCAGCATAAGATTTATCGAAACGTTCGATATTTAAATCTACCGATTTTTTAATGTCTACTTTTTCAATAGCATCATTTTTTTTACACTGAATGAAGCAAAAAAATGAAATTAGCAAGAATATTAATTTTTTCATCGTATGAAATTTACTATTTTTATCAAAAATTACTGAACTGCAAATATATAATTATATACCTAAATTATTTATTAAAATTATGTCAAATAAAACAACGCTACATTTAGAAGGAATTCAAACATATATTGTCAATTGGTTGAAAACTTATGCAGAAAATTCTGGTGTAAAAGGTTTTGTTATTGGTATTTCTGGTGGAATAGATAGCGCTTTGACCTCAACATTATGCGCACAAACGGGGTTTCCAGTTTTGTGTGTGGAAATGCCAATTCATCAAGCAGCAAGTCACGTAAATAGAGCGAACGAACATATTAATCAATTAAAAAAACGTTTTCCGAAAGTGTTTTCCGAAAGGGTGGATTTGACACCGAGTTTTGAAACATTTAAAAATAGCGTTCCATCTTCTGAAAACGAGGCAGCTTTAGCTTTAACATTAGCCAATACTAGAGCGCGTTTGCGAATGACAACTTTGTATTATTTGGCTGGAATTCACGGTTTTTTAGTGGCAGGAACCGGAAATAAAGTAGAAGATTTTGGTGTAGGATTTTACACAAAATATGGTGATGGAGGTGTAGATATAAGTCCGATTGCTGATTTAATGAAAAGCGAAGTGCGACAATTGGCTAAATTTGTGGGTGTACCTGAAAGTATTTTAATTGCTAAACCAACGGATGGACTTTTTGGTGATGATAGAAGTGACGAAGACCAATTAGGCGCTTCGTATGACGAGTTAGAGTGGGCGATGGGCGAAATGGAAAACGGAAAAACTATTAAAAATTTTGAAGGAAGAGAAGCAGAAGTTTTTAAAATTTACCAACGATTAAATAAAATAAACCAACATAAAATGCAACCTATTCCGGTTTGTGAAATTCCAAAATCATTAAAAAGCTAATATATTAGTTTAAAATCGAGCTAAAACTCGACCTAAATTTTTTGCAATTACAGAAGTTAAAGACAAATAATCTTTGATTGTTGTTAGAATTTCTGAATTATCGATAGTAACATCTGCAGTTATATTGTTTTTGTTTTCTTCAATTATACGGTTGAGCAAATACCAACGGTAAGACAAAATGGTTTCATTAACACTTTGTGCTAAATTTACATTTTTGGCTTCAACTACAATTTTTCTACTTTCCCATTTGTGTAAAATGTCTCTTTCTTCAAGCATTAAAATTGAAGTAATTTTATTGGCTATTTCAGGCGAAGTTTGCGAAATATATTTATCAATTTCAAATTCGATATTTTGATTATAGTAATTAATAATGTCAGTATAAATGGTTTTAAACATTGGATTTGACAACTCAATTTCATCTTCTTGAAGTGCCAAATATATTTTTTCGTAGACTTTATATGAATTGGTTTCTTTTTCTTCTATACTGTTTCCAGCTTCGTCTTTCGATAAAAATGTTTCTGTAAAGTCATCCGTTTTAGAACCGTTAATTAATAATATTTCAATAATTTTTTGTTCTAACTCGTATAAAATATCAATTTTTTCGGGTTTAAAATCAGCATTATTTTTATGAACTTCAAATGCTTTTTTCTCTTCGGTGTATTTTTTATTGGCTTCAGAAATATCTTTCTTGAGCATTTGGGCTAATGTATTATACAATACATCTTCCGAAATATCCATAATGCGCGAACACTCTTTTATGTATACTTCGCGTTTAATTTGGTCTGAAATTTTAGAAATACTTTGTACCATATCTCTAATTAATTCTGCTTTTTTTATAGGGTCGTTATTGGCTTCTTTAACTAATAAATCAGCTTTAAACTGAATGAAATCTTTCGAATTTTCGTCTAAATATTGTTTTAAAACCTCATACGAATTGTTTTTCGCAAAACTATCTGGGTCTTCTCCGTCAGGGAAACTGCAAACTTTTACGTTCATTCCAGCTTCCAGAATCAAATCAATTCCACGTATAGAAGCGCGTAAACCAGCCGCATCACCATCAAAAAGTACGGTGATATTATTGGTTAATCGGTTTACCAAACGAATTTGGTCTGCTGTTAATGCCGTTCCAGAAGAAGCAACAACATTTTCAATCCCACTTTGATTGAACTGAATCACATCGGTATAACCTTCTACCAAATAGCAATTATCTTGCTTGGCAATAGCTTGTTTGGCTTGAAAAATGCCGTATAAAACTTTACTTTTATAATAAATTTCGCTTTCTGGCGAGTTTAAATATTTGGCAGCTTTTTTATCGTTAGTTAAAATTCTACCACCAAATCCTAAAACGCGGCCACTCATACTTTGAATAGGAAACATAACACGACCTTTAAAACGGTCAAATGTTTTTCCGTCTTCTTGTTTTACGATGGTTAATCCGGTTTTTTCTAAATATTCTAATTTGTAAGCTTTTCCTAGGGCTTCTTTGGTAAACGCATCCCAAATATCAGGAGAATATCCCAATTGAAATTTCTCGATAGTTTCTTTTGTAAATCCACGTTCTTTGAAATAAGACAAACCAATTGCTTGCCCTTCATCAGTATTTAGCATCGTTTTATGAAAATAATCTCTGGCAAATTCTGAGACCAAATACATGCTTTCTTTTTCGTTCGCTTGTTCTATATCTTCATTAGAAACAATGGTTTCTTCTACTTCGATTCCGTATTTATTGGCCAAATATTTTATGGCTTCAGGATACGTAAAATGTTCGTGTTCCATTAAGAAAGTAACCGAATTTCCACCTTTCCCTGAACTAAAATCTTTCCAAATTTGTTTCACTGGCGACACCATAAAGGATGGCGATTTTTCGTTTACAAACGGCGAAAGTCCTTTCATGTTACTTCCGGAACGTTTGAGTTGTACGAAATCGCCAATGACTTCCTCTACACGAGCTTGGTCAAATACTTTTTCTATGGTTTCTTTTGATATCAAAATATATTGTGATAATTTGAAAATGAGGTAATTTGAAAATTCAAAGTTCGTAAAAATACACATTATTAAATTAAAACAAAAAACCTACAAGAAATTTCCTTGTAGGTTTTGAAAAAAGCATTTTTATAACTCAAATTTTATGCATTTTTTTTAATTCCAATCAAAACGAATACCTAATGAAATATTGTTTTGGTCTACTGGATTATTTTTAAAAATTGGGTTTAAATCGTATTTTAAATATAGTGAAGTTTGTTTATAACCAATGTAAGTACTTACACCATAGGTAAAATCGTTTACGTTGAAATCGCCTTTCTGATTTTCTCTAATTCTATAGCCATGTTGTTCGTATTGAATAAATTGTTTTGAGTTGGTATTTACACCCACAAAACCACCTATTCCAAAACGTGCTCCTGTATGCGATTTGAATACTTTTTTATCGTCCACTACTTTTGTTTTCGAAAAATCAAATTCTAAATGGATTGGAACTACAAAATACACATTTTTAAAATAGGTTCTTTTGGCTTTTGTTTCCACACCAGCATCCACTAAAATAGTTTGATTATTAATATCTGCAAACACTCTATTATTTGTAGCGTGTAGGTGGTTGTACATAAAACTAGCTCCGTATTTTAAATGCAATAAATTACTGTTGTTTGATAAACGCGTATTCAAAGTAATACCAAATTCCGAAAATATAGAACGGCCATAACCAAAATCCGAATTGGCTACCATATTATTGGTGACTAAGTTATTGAAGCCTAACACCATAACAGTTTGACTTGTAGTTCTATTTTCAGACTTATTTTTGTCGTAGTTTTTACTTTTAAAACCACCAGGAATAGAAAAACTATTTTTCTTTAAACTATCATTAGACTCTCCCTCATTTACATTTTCATTTACTAAATCTCTTAAGGCTTTTTCTTGTTCGGCAATTTTAGTTTCAATGTTTTTCGCACGTTCTACTGCAATTTTTGCTTTTGAAGTTTTTGCTTCTTCTTTAGTCATTTTACCTAATTCTACTGCTTTGTCTAGGGCTTCTACTTCAGCTTTTAAGGCTCTTTTTTCTTCTTCAGCAATAGTTTTTATTTGAATAGCTATTTCTTTAGCTTTTTGTTCAAACGTTTTTTCTTGAGCTACTACGCTATTTACCAAAGATAGTAGCGCGATACTGATGTACAAAATGATTTTTTGCATAATTTAGGGGGTTTTAAAAGTTAGTTATAATTTCTATTTACAAATGCTGATTTTGCTTGTTTTAATTTCGTGATTGTTTTTTCTTTAAAGGTTTGATCCAATTCTGATTCTACGGTTTGTAATAACTCCTTTGGATTTACTCTTAAAGTAGACTTAAACGAACCAATATTACTTGGTTTCTTTTGCCCTTGTACTTCTGCTAAAAGCGATTCTGGTGTGGTGTAATTATAAGTCGGTTCTTTAATTTCTTGTTTGATTCCCTCTTTTTTAATTTCGTTCACAGTAACGACTTCTTGTTTAAGTAGTGCCGTTTCATAGACTTCTAATTTAGAATTTTCTTTTTGAGCTGTTTTGATAGTGGTATTTTTTTTTGTTTCGTAAGTAGTACTTGTTGTCTCGTTATTAGCCAATTCATTTTTAGATGAAACACTACTTTCTTCCGTATTTTGTTTTTGTGTTTCCGTTTCTGATTTTGCTTTAGTAGTAACTATTTCTTCAGTTGCAGGCGTTAACTTTGATTGCTC
>NZ_JBIPMS010000179.1:0-2664 GCF_044368995.1 Flavobacterium sp.
AACCGACTGATTTAAATTTTGATACGCTACTAAAATTGTTGCTACCGAATGAGGCGAAAGTCCGGTTGTATATATAAAACTTCTGGCAAAATTGACTAAATATTCTATTAAATCAGTATTTCCTAAAATAGCTGCGCCGTGACATCCTAGGCCTTTACCGAATGTCATAATTCGGGCAAATACTTTATCTTGAAGTTGTTGCGATTGTATTACGCCTTCGCCTTTTTCTCCAAAAACTCCTAATGCGTGTGCCTCATCAACCACCAAAAGTGCTTTAAATTTTTCTAAAAGTTGTACTAATGATTCCATATTTGGCGTGTCGCCATCCATAGAAAAAACGGATTCTGTAACGATGTAAATTGTCTGTTGTTCGGAATTTGGGGTCTGGAGTTTGGCAATTTTAGTTTCTAAATCTTCGTAATCATTATGTTGAAATTTATACGATTTGGCGTGACACATTTGTATGCCATCACGAATGGAAGCATGACACAACTCATCATATAAAATGACATCATTTCTTTGCGGCACAGCGCTAAAAAACCCAACATTAGCATCGTAACCCGAATTAAAAATTAAAGCCGCTTCAGCTTGATGAAAAGCCGCGATATATTTTTCAGTAATTTCATATAAATTATGGTTTCCTGAAATTAATCTGGAACCTGTTGCGCCGTTTATTTTGATGTTATTCTCAACTAAATATTGGTGTGTAGTTTCAAATATTTGTTCGTTTTTGGCAAATCCTAAATAATCGTTGGATGAAAAATCGATTCCACTTGTAGGTAATGGCAAATTGCGTAACGCATTGGAGTCTTTACGAAAAAGTATTTTTTGCTGAAGTGCTTTTGGAATTTTCATAGTGTAAAAATAAAAAAATCCCGATAAGAAAATGCTTATCGGGATTGTTATTTTAAAAAAGCACTGAATTAGTCTGCTAAAACAATTACTTTATTGTTATTCATCTCTATAGTACCAGATTGAATCGCTAACCAATACGTTTGCTCATTTACTTTAGTAAATTTTGATTCATTGGTTTTATCAATATTAAAACTAGCTGCACTGATTTTTACATTTCCTTTTTGTAAAATGGAAACTACAGCTGCGTGATTGTTTAACATTTGAAACTCGCCATTAATTCCTGGAACAGAAACCGATGTTACTTCTCCTGAAAATAAAGTGGCTTCTGGTGATACTATTTCTAAAATCATAATTTAAGTTTAAAATTCCAAATTTTAAAATTCCAAATTCCAAAATTGGGATTTGTGATTTTATTTTTTGGAGTTTATCAAGCTCCGCTTGATTTAGGCTTCTGCTAATAATTTTTCTCCAGCTTCGATAGCTTCTTGGATACTTCCTTTAAGGTTAAATGCTGATTCTGGAATACGGTCTAATTCGCCATCCATGATCATATTAAATCCTTTGATAGTATCTTTAATATCTACTAAAACACCTGGAATTCCTGTAAACTGTTCTGCTACGTGGAAAGGTTGAGATAAGAAACGTTGTACTTTACGAGCACGAGATACGACTAATTTATCTTCTTCAGATAATTCTTCCATACCTAAAATCGCAATAATATCTTGTAATTGTTTGTAACGTTGTAAAATTTCTTTTACTCTTTGTGCACAATCGTAGTGCTCATCACCTAAAACATCTGGTGTTAAGATACGAGAAGTAGAATCTAATGGATCTACCGCTGGATAAATACCTAACTCAGCAATTTTACGAGACAATACTGTTGTAGCATCTAAGTGAGCAAACGTTGTTGCTGGTGCCGGGTCAGTTAAATCATCCGCAGGTACGTAAACCGCTTGTACAGATGTAATTGATCCTGTTTTTGTTGAAGTAATACGCTCTTGCATAACTCCCATCTCTGTTGCCAAAGTGGGTTGGTAACCTACTGCAGAAGGCATACGTCCTAAAAGTGCAGATACTTCAGAACCCGCTTGTGTAAAACGGAAAATGTTATCTACGAAGAAAAGTACGTCTTTACCTTGTCCAGTTCCAGCTCCATCACGGAAATATTCCGCAATAGATAATCCTGATAATGCTACACGAGCACGAGCACCAGGTGGCTCATTCATTTGTCCGAAAACGAAAGTAGCTTTAGACTCTCTCATTCCTGGCATATCAACTTTAGATAAATCCCATCCTCCATTTTCCATAGAGTGCATAAATTCATCACCATATTTTATAATTCCTGACTCTAACATCTCACGAAGTAAGTCATTTCCTTCACGTGTTCTTTCACCTACTCCTGCGAATACTGAAAGTCCACCGTGACCTTTTGCAATATTATTAATTAACTCCTGAATTAATACTGTTTTACCAACTCCAGCACCACCGAATAAACCAATTTTACCTCCTTTTGCATAAGGCTCAATTAAGTCGATTACTTTAATACCTGTAAATAAAACTTCAGAAGAAGTAGCTAAATCTTCAAATCTTGGTGCAGCACGGTGAATAGACATTCCGTTATCTCCGTCTTTAGGTAATTCACCTAAACCATCGATAGCGTCACCAATAACGTTGAATAAACGACCATAAACGTCTGGTCCAATTGGCATTTTAATTGGATTTCCTGTTCCAACCACTTCAGTACCTCTTGATAAACCATCAGAAGAGTCCATTGAAATAGTACGTACCGTATTTTCTCCAATGTGAGAT
>NZ_JBIPMS010000015.1:0-26354 GCF_044368995.1 Flavobacterium sp.
ATCCCAAACTGCGGCAATATTTAGTGCTTCATGAAAATCACCTTCTGAAGTAGCGCCTTCACCAGTAAATACGGCGGTTACTTTACCATTTTGTTTTAACTTATTGGCTAAAGCAATTCCGTCAGCCACACCTAATTGCGGACCCAAATGGGAAATCATTCCAATAATTTTATATTCTTGTGTGCCGAAATGAAAACTTCTGTCTCTACCTTTTGTAAAACCCGTTTTTTTTCCTTGCCATTGCGAAAATAATCGATGCAAAGGAATATCACGAGAAGTAAAAACACCTAAGTTTCTATGCATAGGCAAAATGTATTCGTCAGCATCTAAAGCACACGTAATTCCAATAGAAATGGCTTCTTGTCCGATACCTGAAAACCATTTGGATACTTTTCCTTGTCGCAATAAAATCAGCATTTTTTCCTCGATTAATCTCGGTTTTACTAATTTTTTATATAATTGAAGTAGTGTTTCGTTGGTTATGTTTTGTTTATCAAAAATCATGATATGTTTGGAATGAAAAATTTCTTCAAAAGTAACAAAAATAACATTTCAAAAGAATTTTGTTAGAATAATAATTTGTGAAAATATTTTATTTAATGCGATATCTTTTTAAACAAAATAAGAAAAAATAGTTTTTTTGACAATCCTATTTATAGTGCTATCTTTGCAGTATTAAAATTTAGTATAATGTCTTTACGATACAGATTAGCTTTTTATTTATTCGGTTTATTAATTGGTTTTTATTTTGTGGGGGAATTTTTATCTGCAAAAGCAACTTCAAGAGGTGTAACTTTTTGTTATTTTCCAAATTGCAGGGTTATAAAAGACATAAGAAGCAAACCTTTTAAAACTTCAGCGGAAGTAGATAGTATTTTTGCTAAAAAAATAACCAATTTGAAAGCCATAGATTTAGCAATTTCTAACGGTGATGTAGATTTTTCAAAAAGTAACATCCCATACAAAAACGGAAAAAAATACATCATTGAATCTCAATTATCTGAAAATAGAAAAGTTACCCTTACAATAATTAACGAAACAAATAAAGTAATTTTAGAGGATATTCAATTTAATTAATATTTATTTTTACTTGTTTTTGAAAAATTTGAGTGTATATTTGCGATCCTATTACGAAAGTGTATTAAAATAGGGCAATTAGCTCAGCTGGTTCAGAGCACCTCGTTTACACCGAGGGGGTCGGGGGTTCGAACCCCTCATTGCCCACAAAAAAAACAGATTCAATTACTTGAATCTGTTTTTTTTTTTAGAAATATATTAAAACTTTAAAAGTCCATATTTAACTATACAATATAGCGCTCTAAATCCATCTTTCCAGCCAATTTTTTTTCCTTCTTCATAGGTTCTTCCATAATAGGATATGCCCACTTCATAAATTCTGATTTTCGGGATTCTTGATATTTTAGCAGTTATTTCTGGTTCAAATCCAAATCTTTTTTCTTTTAGCACTAATTTTTGAATACTTTCTGTACGAAACATTTTGTAACACGTTTCCATATCCGTTAAGTTCAAATTCGTGAAGATATTAGAAAGTGTAGTTAAAAATTTATTTCCAAGGGTATGCCAAAAAAACAGTATTCTATGTGGATTGCCTCCCATAAATCTGGATCCGTAAACCACATCTGCAAAGCCATCAATAATGGGTTGTAATAATAAATTGTACTCATTTGGATCATATTCTAAATCTGCATCTTGAATAATGGTAATGTCGCCAGTTGCTTCTTTTATTCCTGTATGTAGCGCCGCACCTTTCCCTTGATTATAACTATGCTTGAAATATTGAATACTAATGTCAGGATTTTGTTCTATATACTTATAAATCGCTTCTTCGGTATTGTCACTAGAATAATCGTTTACGATAATAATTTCTTTTTCAATTTCTTGTAATAAATTTACTTGTTTGATTTTATCTAAAATCAAATGGATGGTTTTTCCTTCATTATATGCAGGAATAATTATGGATAATTTTTTCACAATTATATTCTTTTTTTTAATTGAATTAAATAATAATAGTTTAAGGTTTCTGGACGCTTCTCTTCTAATAAAAAAGATAACTTTAATCTAGTTATTGGATAGTCTGAGAATTTTATTTTTTTTACAATTTCATATTTTTGCGAAAGCAATTGAAGTTTTTCTTCACTTATATAAAACCAACTTGACTTTTTAACATTATCAACTTCATCTATACTAATGGTTTGATTTTTTGTGTTTTTTGTATAAAAATTAAAAGCGTGAGATTTTTCACCTATTAAATAAACAGAAGAAGTTGCATTATTATTTGTTAACCATTTTCCTGCCATAGAATCGGCTTGAAACGATAGTAATTTTGGATAAAAAATAAAACTTAAGAATATATTCAAAACAATAACATAACTTATTAATTTTAATGTTCCATGCATTTTTATTGTATTTCTAAAATACAGTAAAAACAGTTGCAAAATTATTAAAAAAAGAATAACAAAATTTAATTCTTTAAAAAACAATAATGGATATACGCATAAAATAACTAATACCAAACAACCAAATACAAGATAAATTTTATTCCAAACTTTGAATTGAATAGTAGTAATTTTATCAAAATAACTAGCACAAATAATACTAGCAAATGGTAATGTAACAAAAATGTAATGTGGTAATTTGTACTTGGATAAGGATAACAATATAAATAATACTAAAAATCCACTAAGTGTAATAATTTCAGGTATATTTTCGGTTTTTTTAAGTATGATATTTTTTACTTTAAGAAATAAACCTGCATATAAAACCAGTATCCAAGGGAAAAAATCCCAACTTATAGATCCAATAAAAAAATGCCAAGGCAAACCGTTGTCCCAAATATTCTCACCAGTAATACGACCAAAACTTTGCAACCAATAATAAAAATACAAGCCGCTTTGATTTTGTTTTCCATTAATAATTTTATCTGGATGCAAATCAAATTGATGATATAAACCATAAGACATAGGAAGCAATAACAAAGCAACAACCATTAAAAAAACTATCCAATTTATATTAAAAATTTGTTTCCAATCTTTCTTATAAAGTAGCTGTAAACCGATGGGTATTAAAACAGCTATTATACCAATTGGTCCTTTTGACATCATAGCAAATGCTGTGAATACAGCACCAAATAGTAAATATTTAATTTTATTGGTAAAAAAGTATTCTACCAATAACCAAATGGATATTATGACGCTAGAAGTTAATAATCCGTCTGTTCTTACGTCGTTTGTCATTTGAAAAAAAGCCTGACAAGTTGCGAAAATTAACGTTGCGCTTTTAGCAATTTCCTGATTGTAGTAACGAACAGATAGTTTAAAAATAGCCAATAAAGATATTAGTAACATTAAAAATGTTCCTATTTTGTATGCAAAATTACAAACGCCAAATAACCCCATACTGGCACTGGAAATCCAAAATAAAAGTGGGGGTTTGTCTAGATAATCTGCTTGCATATCTGTGACTTGTAAATACGATTTATTCGTTAGCATTTCAAACGCAATTGAAGCGTATTGAGCAGCATCTATTTTCATAATATCAATAAAAAGATTATTTATGTAAATAACCAAAATAGTGATAAAAAGTGATAATTCAATTTTAGAAAATTGTTTGAATATTTTGCGCACAGATAGTTATATTTTTTATGTAATTAAAAAACCAAACTAGTAATTTAATTTATTGGTTCGAGTTAATGAACCGCTAATTTAATAAAATTCAAATGTAATACATATCGACTACAAAACAAAACAATTTGATGACCTGACAATTATGCATTTCAAATTATACCGCTTAGGAATCTATATTACATATGATCATGATAAAAACTTGAATTTACAAAAAAAAACTACAACTTTAAAGGGTTGTAGTTTTTTTATTTACTTTGTTTTAAGAATTTAAAGTTCGAAATAGCGATGTGAAAGATAAAATAAAACTATTTTTTTTTATTATTCTTCTCATCATTCAGATTGGGATAATTTTCTTCTCTTTGTTTTTTGCCAGAATAAAAAATATTCCACATGGTTAAAAAAACATAAACTAAAAAAATTATACCACCTATAATAAAAAAACCTATACTCATGATGATCGTCTTTGTCGGATTACTAATGCAAACAATAATATCGTACCTGGCCAATGCGCGGAATATAGCGCTTCTTGTTCTCTACCTAACAGTCCTAATGAAATAGAATATAACATACAAATAAATGCTAATATTACTGGATACCATTTTAGAATAAATAATTTCATTTTTTTTTATTTAATAATTTTTATAAAATTAATAATTTTTTTTGATATTCATAAAAAAAAATATGAATGTTAGATAAAAAATAAATATCGTTTCTTTTAGATAAAAATTTAAGACGAATGATGCAATAATTTAAAATCAGCCAATACTATAGCAGCCAATGCTTCTACTATAGGCACTGCTCTAGGTACTACACAAGCATCATGTCGTCCTTTGCCTTGTTGATCTATCAGTTGACCGTCTTGGGTTAAGACTTCTTGTTGTTGTAATAGTGTGGCAACAGGTTTAAAAGCCACACGAAAATAAATATCCATACCATTACTAATGCCACCTTGTATGCCACCTGATAAATTGGTTTTAGTACTACCATCTTCGTTAAATAAATCGTTGTGTGCACTACCTTTCATTTCAGCAGCACAAAATCCTGCGCCATATTCAAACCCTTTTACGGCGTTTATAGACAACATGGCTTTTCCTAGTTGGGCTTGTAATTTATCAAAAACGGGTTCACCCAAACCAATTGGTACATTTTGTATCACACATGTAATGGTTCCACCAATGGTATCACCTTGCTTTTTTATTTCGGTAATGTAGTCTTCCATTTTAGCTGCTGTGGCTGTATCAGGACATCGAATAGGATTCGATTCAATTTTAGTAAAATCTAAATCTTGGTAAGGTTTGTCTATATAAATAGTTCCAACTGATGAAACAAAAGCCGTAATTTTAATCTGAGGGATAATTTGTTTGGCAATAGCTCCAGCCACTACCCAATTCACCGTTTCTCGTGCCGAACTTCTGCCGCCGCCCCTATAATCTCTAATGCCGTATTTTTTATCGTAGGTATAATCCGCATGACTTGGTCTGAATGTTTCTTTTAAATGAACATAATCTTGCGACTTTTGGTTTTCATTTTGAATCATAAATCCAATAGACGTTCCTGTAGTTTTTCCTTCAAAAATACCAGACAAAAATTGTACGGTATCGCTTTCTTTTCGCTGAGAAACCAGTTTAGATTGCCCTGGCTTTCTTCTATCCAATTCCGATTGAACAAATTGCAAATCAATTGCTATATTAGAAGGACAGCCATCTATAATTCCGCCATAAGCAAAGCCGTGCGATTCGCCAAAGGTTGTTAATGTAAAACGTGTTCCTATAGAATTTGCCATTAAAAAAAATTTAGCAATTATTAATAGACACAAAAATATCGAATGTTTTTTTTATATTAGCAAAAAATTAATAAAATGAAAAAAATATTATTTGCAATCTTAAGTTTAAGTTTGGTTTCTTGTGCGATTGAAGGCCTTGAAGATACTATTGGTGAAAACACAGACAACACTAACAACATCACTTCTTTTACAAATGCCCTACCTTTAAATACTGGCAACTACTGGACGTATGATGTTGTAGGAGCTACAAATACGAGAGATTCCTTATATGTTTTTGGAGACGAAACAGTGGGTACACACACCTACAAGAAATTTAAAAACAGAAACAATATCGCAACTGGTTTTTATTGCTCTTCATTAAATAACAACAACGTAAGAAAAGAAGCTGGAAAATTACTTTTAACTGGAAACTTAAGTGTATTACAAGGCATAACGCTTCCTTCTGGTGTAGATTTAAGTGTTACCGATTTTATTATTTTTAAAGAAAGTGCCACAAATGGTGAAATTTTAAGTGAAAAAACCGGTACATTTCAGCAAACTATTAGTAGCTTACCTATTACTATTGAATACCGGTTAAGATCTATAGGGGGTGAAAATTTTCCATCTTATACTTCGCCTAATAATGATGTATATCCAAATGTAAAATCTACTAAAATAGCGGTAAGTTTAAAAATAACTTCAACGCAAACTATTGCTGGATTTCCTATAACGATAAACATATTACCCCAACAAGATGTTGTAGTTTCAACACAATATCTTTCTAAAAACATTGGAATTGTTTATACCAAAACAAATACCGATTTTAACTTAAATGCTACAATAGCAACTCAAATTGGACTGCCAGTGACAAACTCACAAGTACAAGAAGAATTTTTAGACACGTATAATGTTAATTAACTAAAATCTTTTTATTTTTAGGCACCAATACAAAAAGATAAGGCGATGTAAATGCGTCTGTTACTAGATCATATTTTTCGGGACCAATTTCTTTTAAGACAATTTGTGCGGTAGTTTCTGTAAAAATCACGTTTGCTACATCAATATCATAACCACCTGTGGTTTTTTCACCTAAAAAACAAGCTACAAGATCGTGCTTTTCTAAATCAATAGCCAACAACTTTCCAAAAGATTCTTCTTCAACATTTAGAACGGTGATTAACGCATTAAATTCTTCATAATTTTTAATTATCAAATTAGATTTTTCTTTCTTACCACCTATTTGACTTTTATATACTACTTCATAATGGTCTTTTTCTTTCACAACAACTTGCTGAACGGGTTTACAAGACAAAAACAGCAAACAAACACCAATAAGTGACACCATATTATTAAACATTTTCATAATTAAAATTCTAAATTAATAGCTTTATAATACAACTCTTCATACAAAGGAAGAATATTTTTGATATCGAATTTTTTGGCTACTTCAAAAGCTGCATTTTTAAACTGAAGTAATGTGTCTTCCGATTTTAATATGGAAATCGCATTTCTACTCATACTTTCTACATCTCCAACCGGACTTAAATAACCCGAAACACCTTCTTCATTTACTTCAGGAATTCCTCCAGAATTACTAGATATTACTGGCACACTAAATGCCATAGCTTCTAATGCCGCCAATCCAAAACTTTCGGTTTCTGAAGGCAATAAAAATAAATCGGAATACTTTAAAATTTGATTAATGTCATTACTGTTTCCAAAGAAAATTACTTTATCTGAAATACCTAAATCTTCACATAATTTTTCAGCGATTATCTTCTCGGGACCTTCGCCTACCATCATTAATTTAGATGGAATTTCTTTCTGAATATTGTAGAAAACCTTTACCACATCAGGAATGTTTTTTACTTTTCTAAAATTAGATATATGTGTAATTATTTTTTCATTTGAAGCTGCCAAAACAGAACGCTGACAAATGGATTTGTTTTCTAAAAGCGTTTCTTCAATCTCAATAAAATTTGGAATCACGTGAATTTCTTTATTAATATCAAACAAACGAAAAGTAGCTTCTCTTAAACTATTAGAAACACTGGTTACAAAGTCGGATTTATTAATACTGAAAGTCACCGCACTTTTATAAAACGGATGATTTCCAACCAACGTGATATCGGTACCATGAAGCGTAGTGATCATCGGAAGTAAAATACCTTCTTCAGCTAACATCTTTTTCGCCATATAACCTGCATAGGCGTGAGGAATGGCATAATGTACGTGTAACACATCAATTTTATACAATTTTACCATATCTACTAATTTACTAGACAAAGCCAATTCATATGGCTGGTAATGAAATAATGGATAGTTAGGTACATTTACTTCATGGAAATAAATATTCGGATTTAATAACGACAAACGCACAGGCTGTTTATAGGTGATGAAATGAATTTCATGTCCTTTTTTAGCCAGTTCTAAGCCTAACTCAGTTGCTACTACGCCACTCCCACCAAAAGTAGGATAACAAACCATTGCTATTTTCATTTATTTATTTTATTGAAACACCAAATCCAATTTTGTGTATTTTGGCATTAATTTTAATATTATTTTCTGTTAACAAAAGCCGCTTCATAAGTGTTAATCCAATCTTGAACAGAAATTTTTGTAACCAATTCACCTAATAATTCAAACGGAATTTCGTCGAATTTATTAAATCGAATACAACTTTTACCCATGTCTAATTTTCTAGTGCTGTGTTTGGGATATTCAGCCACAAACCAATCGTAAAGATCTTTGTTAGCATACATTCCCATATGGTAAAAATTAACACTATTCTTTTGAGAAGCAAATGTGATAAAAGGTAATGGATCAGCAGGCTTACAATGATAACCTTTTGGATAAATAGTATGCGGTACATAATACCCAATCATTCCATAATTCATTCCCTCTTCAAATCCTTTTGGTACGTTTTTAAGCATAGTATTTCGTAACAATTCAATTGCCTTTTTTCTATCTTCAGGAAGATTATTCATATATTCTTCCACAGTTTTTGCAGCTGAAGTCATAATTAATCAGTTAAAGATTCGTAAATAATTTTTTGAATATTCTCTCTGATATTCAATTTTGACAGTTTATTAATATTCCCATCAGGGTAACTCCTATTTGACAAGAAAATATAAATTAAGTCTTTTTCAGGATCTGCCCAAACCATAGTGCCTGTAAAACCCGTATGACCGAAACTAGATTTTGTAGTACAACCACAAGTAGGACCCTCGCCACTTATTTGAGGTTTATCAAAACCGGCACCTCGCCTATTTCCTGTATTACAAAAATAGCAAGTATTAAATGCATCAAACGTATCTTTTGAAAAATAGGTATAGCCACCATAAGAGCCTTTTTGCAAATACATTTGCATAATTTTAGCTACATCTAACGAATTAGAAAACAATCCTGCATGACCACCAATTCCGCCTTGCATGGCAGCAGCCATATCATGAACATAACCTTGAATGGTATCATATCTAAAATACGTATCAATTTCTGAAGGCATAATGGTTGATAACTCGAATTTATCTAATGGATTGTAAGTTGTATAATTTGCTCCCAATATCTTATAAAAGTTATCATCCGAGAGTTTATTCAAACTTTTATTATGAAATCTTTCTAAATATTCTTTAAATAATATAAAAGCATAATCGCTGTATTTATATTGTTTAGAAGGTAATAAAGGTGCTTCTTTTATGATATTCATAATAGAATCACTGTAATCATTTCGCAAATATAAATTTGATGCCACCTTAATTGGGAAATTTTCAGATGTTGTAGTACTATAATATTTTTGACTAGGTTTTTTTAAAGAATCTAAAGTTTTAACATAAAAAGGCGACCAAGCTGGTAATTTAGCTTGGTGCGTCAACATATCTAAAACAGTAATATCCGCTTTGTTAGAATTTTTAAAAACAGGAAGTAATTGCGCTAAAGTGCTGTTGAATGAAAAATTTCCTTTTTCATAATCTTTCATTAAGTTTGGAAGCGTACTTAGTACTTTGGTAAGCGAAGCCAAATCATACAAATCGGTGTTTTTTACTTGCTGAAGAGTATCATAAGTAGGCGAACCAAACGCTTTTTTATAAATAACTTTTCCTTTTCTTGCTACTAAAATTTGCATGCCAGGCGTGACTTTATATTTAATCGCATTAGTAGCAATTTCATCAATTTTTGCCAACATTTCTGAATTCATATTCACTTGTTCTGGATAAGCAAAACCTAACCGATTAAGGTTCTTGGTTTTCAATCCATCCGATTCACAAAAGTTTTTCTTTATAGAAACAGGTAAAACACCTTTGGCTTCTTTGGCGCCAAATAAAATTTCTGCGGCTACAATTTGAGAAAATGCATTATTTTGATACGCTTCAATTAGACCTTCCGTTTCTTGAAAAGTTGGAATTCTTAATAACGAATATGGTTTGGTAAAAAACGTAACGATGGTTTTACTATGCTTAGAAATTTTATCAATCCAATTGATTTCGTTAAACGTCATTTCGTTTTTCTTCCAAATACCTTCTGGTTTGTGATACCCAACTATAACTTTAGAATAACCGTCTATTTCAACTAAAAGCGAATCTAAATTTTTAGTCGTAATCACATCAATTTGTGCGTATTCTTTAAGTTTTTCTATATAAGTTGTGGCATCACCATCACCAATTTTTACAAAGGCTATTTTTTCTTTATCAAGTCGTTTGATTGGAATAATATCGTCTTCATTTTTTAAAACCGTAACAGCACTTTCATACATTTCTAAATTTAATGCTTTGTATTCTTTTTTATTTAAATCAGCATATAAATTTTCGAATTCTATGGGGCAATAATTATTTAATCCTGCTTTGTATTTGTATTTCAATATTTTCTTTACAGAATGTGCCAAACGTTCTTCTGTAAACAAACTATCTTTAAAAGCTTGTTTGAATTTTTCAATGGCTACAGGAACATTTTCAGCAAATAACAATACATCATTACCCGCTAAAAAAGCAGCTAAATCTATATCACCAGGTTGTTTAAAATTACTGGCACCTTTCATATTTAGGGCATCTGTAAAAATTAATCCTTCAAATTTTAGTTGGTTTTTTAAAATATCAGTCACCACTTTTTCAGATAATGAAGACGGATAATTTTCGCGCGGTTCGATACTTGGCACATTTAAATGCGCTACCATCACACTAGCCAATCCATTTTTAATAAGTTCTTTATACGGATATAATTCTACTTCCTCAATTCTATCTCTTGAAAAATCTACAGTTGGCAAAGCATGATGCGAATCTGTTGAGGTATCACCATGTCCAGGAAAATGTTTGGCTGTAGCAAAAACACCATAAGATTGCAACCCTCGCATATAAGCCACTGCTTTCGCAGCCACATTTTCTTTGGTCTCACCAAAAGAACGGTTTCCGATAATTGGATTTTTGGGATTGGTATTGATGTCTACAACAGGACCGAAGGTAAAATGTATGCCCAATCGTTTAGATTGATCTGCCATTTGCATACCCATCCTTTCTAGCAAAGAATTGTCTTTAATCGCGCCCAAAGTCATGTTCCACGGATAAGTATGTGTAGAATCTATTCGCATACTTAAACCCCATTCTGCATCAATACCAATAAGCATTGGGATTTTCGATTTTGCTTGAAAACGATTGGTTAGTTTAGCTTGTCTATTTGGACCACCTTGAAAAAATATTAATCCACCAACTTTATATTTGGTAATCAATTTTTCTAAATCTTGCGCATGTGTCTCATTTTTATTAGAGTAAGCTGCAATCATAAACAATTGTCCTACTTTTTCTTCAAATGAAAGTGAATTATATGTACTATCTATCCAAACTTGTTGGGATTGCGCGTTAATTTTGTTTTGCGAAAAACCTAAAGTGGTGAGAAATAAAATGATGTATATATAGTTTTTCATGAAATGTAAATAAATAAAAAAACCATCAAAATTGCTATTTTCTGATGATTCCCAAAGTTAGTTATTTTTTTTAGAAAAATCTACTATGCCAACTTTCTTCGGCGGGAACTTCCCAAAAATCTTTAAATTCACCTTTTGTATTTATCAAATTATTGAAAACAATAGTTTTTGAAGTTACGGCTTTTTCCTTTGCCATTTTTTTGAAATCGATAAGTGTTTTGTGTGCGATATGTTCCCCAATTTTGTAGGTTACATTCATTTTGTCTAATAATTCAATTTGAAATTCTTGTTCCAATTGTTGAATAAAATGCACAGAAGCGTCTATAGAACAACCAGTGGCGTTTTGCACTTCTTGATTGACTGCAAAAATAATAAATCGGTTATATTTTAAAAGATAAGAAGCTTCTAAACTTGTTCCGTGAGCAGCCCAGTTTTCAACAAATTCCTGACATTTTGTAATTATAGAAGATACTTCATCGTCAGTTAATTTTCTGTTCGATTGGTAAATCCAAATCTTTGAATCTTCTGGTAAATTTTCGAATGGTGTGTACATAATTATAAATCTTGCGCATTTGCAATTAATTCTGCAATATCCATAACTTGAACTGAGCTTTCTTTTTCTTTATTTTTAATTCCGTCGGTTAACATCGTATTACAAAATGGGCAACCAGCAGCTATAATATCTGGTTGGGTTTCTAAGGCATCTTCTGTTCTTTCGATATTGATGTCTTTGTCCCCTTTTTCTGGTTCTTTAAACATTTGTGCACCACCAGCACCACAACATAAACCGTTGGCACGAGAACGTTTCATTTCTACCAATTCGGCATCTAATTTTTGAATTAAATCTCTTGGCGCTTCGTAAATATTATTGGCTCGACCTAAATAACAAGGGTCGTGAAAAGTAATTCGTTTTCCTTTAAATTGTCCGCCCTCAATAGTTAGCCTACCAGAATCTAGTAATGATTTCAAAAACTCTGTATGATGAACTACTTCGTATTTTCCCCCTAATTCTGGATACTCATTTTTAATAGTATTAAAACAATGAGGACAAGCGGTAACAATTTTTTTGACTTCATACGCATTCATGACTTCAATATTCATCATGGCTTGCATTTGAAATAAAAATTCGTTTCCAGCACGTTTTGCAGGATCGCCAGTACAACTTTCTTCTGTACCTAAAACCGCGAAAGGAACGTTGGCTTTGTTTAAAATCTTAACAAACGCTTTGGTTATTTTCTTGGCCCTATCATCAAAACTACCCGAACAACCTACCCAAAACAAAACTTCCGGAGTTTGTCCTTGTGCCATCATTTCGGCCATTGTAGGTACTACTAAATTTTCTGACATACTATTTATAGTTTACGCTATTTTCTTAAATAAATTTTTTTATGCAAAGTAAATTAGTTACTTAATTCGTCATCAAAAACTTGAATGGTTACATCTTTATCAATTAAATCTGTAAACTTTCCATTGTATCGTGTAGCTTTTACTAAATGATTATCAATCCAGTGGTAATTTCCTCCACGAGGTTTCCCCATTACCATTCCGTGATATTTAAAGCCATGTTGTTGTAACCAAGTTTCAGTAACGGCTCTATGCGCTTCGGTACGAGATGTAAAAAAGAAAATAACATGACCTTCATCATACCATTTATTTAACGTTGCTAACGCATCTGGATATACGTTTGCTGTTGCCATTCTTTCAGGTTCTTCATTTGGAATATCATCGCAAACGGTTCCATCGATATCTATAAGGTAATTTTTTATTCCTTCTGGTAAAATAGGACTTAAATGTTCTCCGTTTACTGTTAATTCTTGCAATTTCCCGTCAATTTCTTCTTTTTTCATGCTTTTGGTGTAGTAGTTGTTTTTTTATTTGATATTGTAATTGATATTATTATTGAAATTTCCTATGCTTCGTTTCTCCAGTTTACTCTATCTTGTTGGTTGTATTGCCATGGTGCACCGTTATTTTCAATATTTGTCATCACAGCGTTTAATTCCATAGGCGCGGCACTTTGTTCCATTACTAAATAACGTCTCATATCCATAATAATTGATAATGGACTAATATTGATTGGACATTCTTCCACACATGCGTTGCAAGATGTACACGCCCATAGTTCTTCAGTAGTGATATAATCATTTAATAACGATTTATTATCTGGAATAAAAATACCTTTATTGGCGTCTATATTTTTTCCAACTTCTTCTAATCTGTCACGTGTATCCATCATGATTTTTCGTGGCGATAATTTCTTACCTGTAATATTTGCTGGACAAGCTGAAGTACAACGACCACATTCTGTACAAGTATAAGCGTTTAATAATTGTACCCAATTTAAATCTTGCACATCAGAAGCACCAAATTTTGCTGGGACAGCATCTGGATTAACAGATGCAGCAAACGGATTGGCATTTGGATCCATCATTAATTTGACTTCATTCGTTACACTTTCTAAATTGTCGAATTTTCCTTTTGCATTTAAATCTGCAAAATAGGTGTTTGGGAAGGCTAATAAAATGTGTAAATGTTTAGAAAAATATAAATAGTTTAAGAAAGCTATAACCATTACTAAATGACCCCACCATCCTACTCTTTCTAAAATATGTAAGGCGCTTACACTCATTCCTCCAAATAAAGCGGGTCCTAAATATTTTGATACAGAAAAATTAAAAGAACCAATTCCTTCATAATGAGATTTTCCTAATGAATATAACACTTCATCTGTTCCATTCATAGTAAAAATACATGTTACTAAAACAATTTCCATAATTAAGATTAAGTTGGCGTCTTTTGTTGGCCAACCTAACATTTCTGCTTTATTGAATCGGGGTAACTTTAATAGATTTCTTCTCGATAAAAAAGCCAAAGTACCCAACAAAGCTAATACAGTTAGGATTTCTATGAAACTGATTAAAAACGTGTAAAATTCGCCCAAACCTGTTTTAAAAAAACGATGCGTTCCGAAAAGTCCGTCTACAATAATTTCTAATAATTCAATTTGAGTGATAATAAATGCAGCATATAATGTAAAATGCAAAATAGCAGGAATTGGTCTGGTAAACATTTTTTTTTGTCCCAATGCAATCAATGCCATATTTTTCCATCGGGCTACAGCATTATCAGTTCGGTTTACTTTTTGACCTAAATTTATATTCCGTATGATTTTTTTTACACTTTTCACAAAAAAACCAACGCCTATGATTAAGACAGTTGCAAAAATAATATTTGGTAAAAAACGCATATATTTAGTTTTTAGGTTGTTCGGTTTTTGGTTCTGAAAGTGGTGCTACATAAGGTTTGTTTTTCTTTCCAAAAACACTCACATTTACATAACGAGTAGGATTTAAACGTAAATCTTGCAAAAGTAATTCTAATTCTTTAGAGGTTTTAGTTAGGTTGGTATACATGGTATCATCATTTAATAATTTACCTAATGAACCTTTACCTTTTTCTAAGTTAGCCAAAATTCCGTCAACATTGGTTAAAGTAGCTTCTAGTTTTTTGACTGTTTCGCCTAAATTGGCTTTTTCTAAGGAAGTAGTCATAGTTTTTAAATTACCAGATGTTTTTTCAAAATTAGATAAAGTCGTATTTAGTTTCGATTTGTTTTCTGATAAAATTTCATTCGCATTTATAGAAATTTCACTAAATTCGGACAAGGTTATTTCTAATGAAGCAATTGAAGCTTTTAATTTTTGTTGTGTCGAAGCGTCTAAAGTAGCGTTTAAATTTTCAATTAATTTGTTCGCATTTTCTAGTAAGACTTCAACTTTATCTTTTACGGGACCGATTTGATTGGCTAATTCGGCAGTTAACCCTAGTTTGTTAGATGTTTTAAGCGTATCGGCAGATTGCGTATAATTTGTATCTGAAAAGTTATTGATGATTGCAATTTCGCGACCTCCAATTAAGCCAGAATCCATAATTTGAGCCACACTAGATTTGGCAATTTTAATTTCTTCATTCGTAATTATTAATTCTACTTTCATTTTACCGTTGGGTAACATTTCAATAGCGTTTACTTTTCCAATAATCAGTCCGTTTATAGTAACTGGTGCAGAAACAACCAAACCAGCTACATTATCGTATACAGCATATAATTTAGCACTAGTATCAAATAAATTTTTACCTTTTAAAAAAGCAAAACCCCAGTAAAACAATACTATAGATAAAATAACTAATATGGCGACTTTAATTTCTTTTGTGAATTTCATAAAGGATATTTGACTTTTAACTACTGCTTTTAAAAAAATTAATTTCAAAATACAATAGGTTTTAATGATACAAAAATAACATTATTTATTTGATTGCCTCACTTAATTTAATTTTTTTACCATTTCTTAAAGGCACAATAAAAGACGAAGTATATCCTTTTTCTTTTGCTTCTTCTAGCAATTGTTTTGCCTTTGTATATGAAGAAGTATTACCATAAAAATATTTATAAATGGTGTTTTCTTTTTCAACGGAAATAGTACTTAATCCTTTAAAATTTTTAGGAAGCGTTTCTAAATTTTTAGCACTAGCAGAAATTTGAATTTTAAAAACAACACCTTCTAAAGCCGCTTTATTTTCTGAATTTGGTTTTGTATCAGCTTTTTTAGTTTCTTCTTTTTTTACCATATTTTTTTTAGGTTCGTCTTTTTTGACTAATGTTGCTGTTTCTATTTTAAAAAAATCATCTCTATACCCAAAAATAGCTTTTGAAATAGCTTCTGCCAGTTTATTTTGTCCGTCTTCAGAATTTAAAAAAGCACCTTCTGGTTTATTGGATACAAATCCCATTTCAATAAGTACACGAGGCATAATAATTTTTCTTAACACCAAAAATCCAGCTTGTTTTACGCCTCTATTTTTACTTGTTGTGAATTTTGTAAATGCCTGTTGTACTTTTCCTGCAATATCAATACTTTGCTGAATATTTTCTTCTTGCATGATAGAAATTCCCATAACTGATTCGGGTGATTTTGGATCAAAACCATCGTATTTTATTTTATAATCGCTTTCTAAAGTTACTACGGCATTTTCCTTTTTAGCTACTTCTAAATTGGCTGCATTTCGGGTAACTCCCATTACATAAGTTTCATTACCTGATGCCTCTTGATTGTCATTTGCATTACAATGCATTGAAACAAATAAATGCCCTTTTGATCTATTAGCAATATTGGCTCGCTCGTTTAATTCGATGAAAACATCAGTTTTTCTGGTATAAACTACTTCTATATTTGATTCTTTAGCTAAAATTTCGCCTACTTTAAGAACAATATTAAGTGAAATTTTCTTTTCAATATTTCCGTGATATGTTGCGCCATAATCTTTACCTCCATGACCAGCATCTAAAACAACTTTGAATTTTTTAGTTTGTGCTTGAAATAATATAGAAAATAAGCATAAAAATAATAGAACTAATGACTTTCTCATAAGGTTAATTTGGTGTGACAATAAAAGCCGTTTTAAATCCTTTTAACTTGGCTTCTGTAAGAAATTTTTTACAAGCTTCTAAAGTTCCTTGTCCGTAATAATATTTGTAACCTCCATTTACTTCTATCCTGTTTACATTAGCTAAACCATTAAAATTTTCCGGTGTTAATTCTAATTTTTTTGTACTGTAACTAATTTGTACTTTATATACTAATTCACTAGGAATAAATGGTTCAGGAGCTAAATCATCAACTTTGATTGTGTCAACAACAGTCTCCATAAAAGGTGGTTCTTCAACGATTACTGGTTCTTTAATTTGTAATACGTTTAGGGGTGTATTCGTTCCTTTAACATTATTTTTATATTCAATAATTGAACGTGCAATAATTTGAGAATAATTTGATTTTCCTTCCTCTGATTTCATATATTTGGATTCTTCCAAATTACTTAAAAAACCTAATTCTATAAGTACACCTGGCATTACAGTAGCATCTAGTACCCAAAGTGGTTGTTGGTGCATGCCTAAATCTTTTCTGTCTAATGAATTTTTAAAATAACTTTGAACTCCGCTTGCAAAATTTATACTTTGCAATAACGTTTCCTCTTGCATGATGCGTAATCCTATTTGTGTGTTGGGATTATTAGGATCAAAACCTTCGTATTTTTCTTTAAAATTATCTTCTAAAGAAATTACGGCATTCTCCGCTTTTGCAATTTCAAAATTCATTCCTGCACGAGACAGTCCCATAACCAAAGTCATTGCGCCATATGGTTTTGGTGATACAGAAGAATTACAATGCACGGAAACAAATAAATCTGCTTCAAAATCATTAGCAATTTTAGCTCTATCTCTTAAAGGAATAAAAACATCTGTTTTACGGGTATATTTTATATTAAAATCTGGATAGGATTCTAAGATTTTACCAATTCTTAAAACCACATCCAAAGCAATTAGTTTTTCAATGCAACCGTTCTTTGCTGCGCCGGGATCTTTCCCGCCATGTCCTGCATCTAAAACCACTTTAAATTTCTTTTCTTGTGCTAGTGAAAAGACAGATAAAAAGATAAATATAGTTACTAGTATTTTTTTCATATGTGATTAATTATTTTCAGTTGTTTCAAATACGTTATAATTTTATTAAATAATAAATTTTAACAAAAAATATACGTAAGTTTGAGCCTTCAAAAACCGAACCATTTTTTACAAAAATAGTATTTATAGATTTGAGTACAAAGATTAATCATATCGTTTTTTTATTTTTTTTTCTAATTGTTAGTAATTTAGAAACTTACAGTCAAAACACTTCTCGAAAAGATAGCGTGAAACTGAATGTAAATGAATTAGTTGCAACCAAAACTACTGTTAAAAAAGATACTACAAAAAAACCTCTATTAGAAGGCATAGTAAATCGTAAAGCGAAAGATTATGAAAAGCTGGACCAAAGAAAAAAAAGGCTAACACTTTATAACGAAGCAGAACTTCATTACCAAGATTTCATACTAAAATCCGGTATTATTGTTTTAGATTACGAAAAAAACGAAGTGTATGCCGGAAGATTAAAAGATAGTGCTGGCGTGTATTCTCAATTTCCATATTTCAAACAAGGTGAAAACATTATTGAACCGGATTCTATTCGATTTAATACAAAAACAGGAAAAGCACAAATTTGGAATACAAGAAGTAAACAAGGCGAAATGTTTCTAAAATCTGAAATTTCAAAAAGAGAAAACGACTCTGTTATCTTTTTTAAAAAAGCACGGTTTACAACTTCAGAAAATATTGAAAATCCAGAATTTTATTTTTTAGCTTATAAAGCTAAATTGGTTCCAAAAAAGAAATTTGTAACCGGTTTAACTCATATGTACATTGCTAATGTGCCTACTCCTATTGGCGTCCCTTTTTCATTTTTTCCAATGACTAATAAAAACACCTCTGGAGTAATTATGCCTACACCTGGACAAAATAATGACCGGGGTTATTTTTTACAAAATGGCGGCTATTATTTTGCATTAAGTGATTATTATGATTTGGCACTTTTGGGAGATTATTATACCAACGGTAGTTATGCTCTTCGTTCCGAAACATCCTATGCCAAGAAATACAAATTTAGCGGAAACATACAAGTAAGGTATGAAAATCAGGTGTTGGGTGAAAAAGGCTTTCCAGGATATGCCAGAACCAACCAGTATAATATTCAATGGTCGCACAGCCAAGATGCAAAAGCTTCTGCAAATTCTAGGTTTTCATCTTCTGTAAATTTTGGAAGTAGTAAATATTTTCGTCAATCTATAAATTTAGTAAATGTAGGATCCAATTTAAATAACACATTAAGCTCTTCCATTAGTTATTCTAAAACATTGCCAATTGTGCCCTTAGTAAATTTTGCTATAGCCGTAACACACAATCAAAACACAAATACTGAAATCGTAAATTTAACTTTACCATCATTTAATGCTAGTGTAGACAGAATTTTTCCTTTTGCCAAACAAGATGGAATAAAAAAAGGAATTTTTCAAAATATTAATTTTCAATACGGAATAAGAGGTGATAATAGAATTTCTACCAAAGAAGAATTTTTATTTAAATCTCAAATGTTTGATACTGCATTGGCAGGAATCGCGCATACAATTCCTATTACGACAAACTTTAAAATTTTCAAATATTTTAGTGTTTCAGCAGGTACTGCATTTGCAGAAAATTGGGTTTTTAATACCAATGAAAAAACGTTTAATACCAACACTAATAAGGAAGAAATAGTAAGGAAAAATGGTTTTGATTCTTATCGGACCTATAATTTTTCTACAAGTATTGGAACTACTATTTATGGAACTTATACGTTTAAAGAAACCAACAAAATTCAAGCGCTTAGACATTTAATCCGACCAAGTATTTCTTATGGTTACACCCCAAGTTTTGAACAATATTATGACCAATATCAAGACAATTTAGGAAATTATATAAGCTACAGTAGATTTGAAAACACATTATTAGGTGCGCCTGGATTAGGAGTTGCCAATTCAATTGGTTTTGGAATTTCTAACTCTTTGGAAGCAAAAGTCTTAGACGCGGCAAGTAAAAAGGGAGCTACAAAAAAAGTATCCTTATTAAATCAGTTTAACTTTTCTACAAGTTATAATTTAACTGCTGAAGAATTTAAATTAGAACCTATTAGCTTTATTGGAGGAACTACATTGTTTGATAATAAATTAGGCGTCAATTTTGGCGCCCGATTTGATCCCTATGATTTAGATGCTAATTTTGAAAGAATAAATGAATTTAGTATCAACAATGGAAATGGTTTAGTTAGAATGACGAGTTCAAACATTACTCTAAATTATTCTTTGAGTAGTAATGAATTTGGTGGAAAAAAAGAATCTAAACAAACGGTTCAAAATGGTGGTCGTAAAGATGATTTATTTGGTTCGGCTACGGATTTAAGTAACCAAGATGAAAGTTTATTTAAAAAAGATGATGCTATAAAACAACAAACAGAACTATATAATTACAAATTTCCTTGGGATTTGCAAATTGCTTATTCTTTAACCTATAGTAATAATGTAAGTCAACGTGAAATAACTACAAATTCTGTAATGGTTTCAGGAAATATTGATATGGCTGTAAAATGGAAAATGGGATTTTCATCGGGATATGATTTTGCACAAAAAGGAATTTCATTCACACAACTTCGATTTGAAAGAGATTTAGAAAGTTGGCGCATGAGTTTTAGCATTGTTCCAATTGGAGTATATTCCTATTGGAATTTCTTTATTGGAATAAAATCTTCTATGCTTAGTGATATTAAATGGGATAAAAGAAATTTACCAGATCCTAGGTTGAGATAAGATTTTTAAGGAAAAAGTATGAAGTAAAAAGTTAAAAAATGAAAAAAATTGTATTTACGGATAAAGCACCAGCACCAATTGGGGCGTATAATCAAGCCGTTTTGGTTGGAAACATGTTATATACTTCAGGTCAAATTGCTATTAATCCATTAACTAACGAATTGGTTTTAGAAAATATAGAATCCGAAACCAAACAAGTAATGGAAAATTTAAAAGCCGTTTTGGAAGCTGCTGAAATGAATTTTGAAAACGTAATTAAAGTGTCAATTTTTATTAGCGACATGAATAACTTTTCAAAAATAAATACTGTATATGGCGCTTATTTTAATGAAGCAACTGCGCCTGCAAGAGAAACCGTTCAGGTAGCTGGTTTACCAAAAAATGTAAATGTTGAAATTTCAGCTATAGCGGTAAAATAAATCCTTATTAAATAACTGTTAAAAAAAAACAACTACTTATCAATTAAGTAGTTGCGTTTTTATTTTGTGACCTTGTCTGGATTCAAACCAGAAACCTCTTGAGCCGTAATCAAGTGCGCTATTCAGTTGCGCCACAAGGCCAATTTTTGTGAGTGCAAATATAGTATTAAATTCTAAATTTAATTATAATATTTTTATTTTTTTTCTAAAGCGTGAATCGTTACATAATAGCGCCAAGCAATTATTGCTTTTTGCAGTTTTGTAGCTTTCGACAAATCAAGACGTTGCTTGGAATAGCTCGGTAAAATTGCTTTATTAATTTTTGCTAAAACTTTAAACATTATTTTAATTTTTGTCAAAATTACTAAAAAAACATTCCAATTCTTTGTTCTTTCTATATCATAATTTTAATTTAATGCCACTTAACAGTTAAAATCATAAAAAATATACCGTTTTCTTTAAAAAATAAACCTTAATTTTGCGTGGCTATGCAAAAAATCATAAACATATTAAATAAACGAGCGAGATTTGACTATGAAATTATAGACAAATACGACGCAGGTATTGTATTGACTGGAACAGAAATTAAATCGATTCGTTTAGGAAAAGCTTCTATCGCAGAAAGTTTTTGTGAGTTTAACGAACAAACCGAATTGTTTTTAATTAATGCCACAATTGAAGAATATGCATTTGGAACGCATTACAACCATAAAGCAAAAAGTGAACGCAAACTTTTACTAAACAAAAAAGAACTTAAAAAACTAGATAAAGATTCGGACAACAAGGGATTAACAATTGTACCGTTGAAATTATATACAAATGAAAAAGGATTTGCCAAAGTAGAAATCGCGTTGTGCCGCGGTAAGAAAAATTACGACAAGCGGGAAACCATGAAAGAAAACGATACTAAGCGAGATATTGCTCGAATTAAGAAAGAATTTAGGTAATTTACGATTTACGATTTGGGATTTACGATTAAAAAAAACCAGAATTTTCAATTGAAAATTCTGGTTTTTACTTTAAACTTTATAACTATGCAACTTTGTAACTATGCGACTTTGTAACTATGTAACTATGCCACTTTGAAACTATGTCACTTTGCAACTTTCTACTTTCTACTTTCTACTTTTCCCTTTATCCTTCTGTAAATCTGTTTTTAGTTTTTCTAAATCGGTTTTGGTTTTTTCTAATTCTTGTTTTAATTTTTCTAGATCTGATTTGGTGGAATCCTCTTTTAAATTCAAGTTTTTTTGAATTTGAATTTTATTTTCTTTTTTAAACTTTTCCAAATCATTATTATTTTCGGCATTTGAAGAAAAATTTCTTTCTGAAAAAATCATGGTGCTTCCTTTTCCATCAGAATACTTTTTCGTTACCGTACCGTTTTCATCAATTTTTTCTTCTTCTAATTGCATATCTGGATTGTCGCCAATAATTTCACCATCTTTAAATGTAAATGATTTGAAATTCCCACCTAATGAATCGGTTTGAAATTCATTTTGCAATTCCTTAAACTTGTCTAAATCAATTGAGTTGCCGTCAACAAAACCTCTAATAACATTATTGTCTAAATTCATAAACAAATCGTTATTAAACATGCCTTCAAATCCTTTCATGTCAAAACCATTTGCGAAAATATCATTTTGTGAAGCACCAGATTCTATATTAATTAAGCCTTTTCCAGTGCCATCAAATTGTTTGGTAATTGAAATGGGCTTAATTGGCGTTTCCCCGCTTACATTATAATTTCCAGAATTTCCATCTTGGTCTTTGTAAGCGATTTTAATCGCTGTAATTTGTTTTTTGTCGTTTCGTTTTACACCTGAAAACGAAACTTCAAAATTGAATTTCTTAGCATCTGTTTCATCTTGTTTCAATTGCGCATCCGTCATGGCGTTATCAATTCGCAACTCGAAACTGTTGTTTTTGGGTTGTGATAATTGATTGAAACGATTGTTTTGTGCAAAAGTTATAGTTGGCAAAAAAGTAATTGCACTTGCCAATACTAATCCTTGAAATACCATTTTAATATTCATAATTGTAAAATTTTAATTTAAAAGTCAAAAATAGGAATTTTATAAAAACGAAATTTTAAAATTTTGTTAATTAACTAGATTTAACATTTTTTTCCTTTTCTACCAAACGAAAAACATAAATACCAATTAAAGCACCAATAATACCAAGCGTTCCCATGAAAAACCAATTGGCTTGGTAACCATAATTATCAATAATAAACATACCCGCTTTAGCGCTTATTATATGTGCCAAACTATAACTCATTGTAAAAATAGCCATGTAGCGACCTTGTTGGTGTTTTGGAGCCCTACTAATTGCAAATGCATTAGAAAATGGAAAATTAAACATTTCTGAAAACGTCATAAAGAGCATCATAATTAATAAAATACCAGCCCAAGTATTAACTAACATTAAAAATAAACTGATACTCATTAAAAAACAACCTAAAATAATGACTTTTAATTTGTCCATTTTATGCTTTTCGATATAATTTACAATTGGCATTTCTAGAAAGAATACCAAAACTCCATTTAAGGTTAATAACAAACCTGTTTGTAATTCGGTTAAACCAAATTGTTCTCTGTGATAAATAGGAATGGTAGTAAATAATTGGAAAAACATAATTCCTACAATTAAAGATGTAGTTAAAAACAACCAATAAATTTTATCCTTAAAGACCGACTTTACTAATACCTCACCGGGCTGTTCTTTATCTAAATAGGTAGATTTTTTCTTTTCTTTTACTTTGATCCAGAAAATTAAAATGGCAATGATACAGGTTAATCCGTCTACCCAAAACAAGCCTTTGTAGCCAATACTCATAATAATTAATCCGCCTAAAGCTGGTCCGGCTGCAAATCCAAGATTAATTGCCAATCGGACTAAAGTTAAAGCTCTGGTCCTATTTTCTGGTTTTGCATAAGCACCCAAAGACACAAACATAGCGGGACGAAACATATCTGAAACAGACATGATTAAAAACATACTGATACATAATCCGTAAAAAGAGGTAACAAATTGTAATCCGAAAAACATCAATCCGCTCACTAACAAGCTAAATATCATTATTTTATAAAAACCAATAGCGTCTGATAATTTTCCGCCTAACCAAGAACCTAATAAAGAACCTAAGCCAAAAAACACCATTATAGTCCCTACTTGAGAATAAGAAAAATGCAAATCTTCATGTAAATATTTAGATAAAAATGGCAAAACCATTGTGCCTGCCCTATTGATAAATGTAACGAGTGTTAGAATCCAAATTTCTCGAGAAAAACCTTGAAAATTAGAAATGTATTGGCGGAATGCTTTTTGAATCATAATAAAATATCTGTTACAAATTTAGACAAATAACTTGTTAAAATATGTTATTTTTGTGAAAACAATTTTATGCAATTTGTTAACTTACATACACATTCTTATACCAATTCTGATGCAGTTTTAGAAATTGTAAACCAATATCCAAATGAATTTACAGCCGATATTCCGCACTATTCCATCGGAATACATCCTTGGCATATTATTGATGAACGCGTTAGTGAAGATTTAAATTATATTAAAAATAAACTTCAGTTAATTGAATGTCTTGCTTTAGGAGAATGTGGATTAGATAAAAGAATCGAAAAGAAAATTGAAGTACAAATTGACGTTTTCGAATCGCAATTATCACTATTAAATGAAGTGGCAAAACCTGTAATTTTACATTGTGTTGCGGCATTTGATGAAATCATTTCTTGTAAAAAAAATAGTAATCTTCAATCGCCTTTTATCATTCATGGGTTTTCAAAAAATATTCCTTTGGCAAAACAACTTTTAAATCAAGATTTTTATTTGTCTTTTGGAAAATATTTGCTTCGAAATCCAGAAATGGAGTCGGTTTTTAAGTATGTTCCCACCGATAAAATTTTCTTAGAAACCGATACAATATCGGAAAGTTTGGAAGAAGTTTATACTTTTGCAGCAAAATCTAAAAATATTTCTGTGGAAGATATGAAAGAAATAGTTTGGAACAATTACCAATCTATTTTTACAAAAAAGCAATAAATTATGGCAAAATGGCAAGAAAGAGCTGCTTTATTATTTAAAGAAGAAGGCTTAAATAAATTAAAAAACTCAAACGTATTAGTTGTTGGCTTAGGTGGCGTGGGTTCTTTTGCTGCCGAGTTTTTAGTTCGCGCTGGCGTGGGAAAACTAACAATTGTAGATGGTGATACCGTAGATATTACAAATATTAACAGACAATTACCGGCTTTACACAGCACCATTGGCCAACCTAAAGTTACGGTTGTTGCGAATAGATTAATGGACATCAATCCAGAATTACAATTGACTTGTATAGAAGAATTTTTATCGCCAGAACGTGCTTTAGAGATTGTAACACCAGAATTCGATTATGTTTTAGATTGTATAGATAGCATCACACCAAAATTAAATTTAATTATTGCTGCCAAACGAAAACGGGTTAAAATTATATCATCAATGGGTGCTGGCGGAAAAATGGATGTTTCTAAAGTAAAAGTGACAGACATTACAAAAACAGAAAACTGTTTTTTAGCAAAAACGATTCGGAAACGCCTAAAAGAAGTGAAAATTGATAAATTGAAAGTGGTTTTTTCATCTGAAATTCAGGATGAAAGCAGTTTAAAAATGACAGACGGCTCAAATTATAAACGATCCTTTTACGGAACAAATAGTTGGATGCCAGGACTTTTTGGGTTGTACGCTGCTGAAACTGTAGTGAAACATTTGATTATGGAATAAAACAATAAAACCTGACAGGTTTTTGAAACCTGTCAGGTTTATTAAAATTTTAGAATCTGAAACAAGTTCAGATTGACAAATAATTGTTTTTATTTCGCTAAATACGCTTGCACGTTATTAAAAATGCGTTCTTCGATATTTGAAATATCTTCTTTTACGAATTTTTCGCCTAAAATATTTTCAAACAATTCAATATATCTGTCAGAAACGGTGGCAATATATGCAGCATTCATTTCCGGAATTTGTTGTCCTTCTTTACCTTGAAATCCGTTTTCAATTAACCAACGACGAACAAATTCTTTAGACAATTGTTTTTGTTCTTCGTTATTATTTTGTCTTTCTTGATAACCTTCTGCATAAAAATAACGAGAAGAATCTGGAGTATGAATTTCGTCAATTAAAACAATTTTTCCTTCTTTTGTTTTTCCGAATTCGTATTTTGTATCTACTAAAATTAAACCTTTAGAAGCGGCAATTTCTGTTCCTCTTTGGTATAAATCTCTTGTGTATTTTTCTAAGACTAAATAATCTTCTTCAGCTACAATTCCGTTTGATAATATCGCTTCACGCGAAAT
>NZ_JBIPMS010000173.1:0-2651 GCF_044368995.1 Flavobacterium sp.
ATTACACATACTACCACTGGAGCTACAGGAATAGGAACCGCTACAAACCTACCAGCAGGCGTTACAGCTACTTGGTTAGCAGATACCATTACCATTAATGGAACACCAACGGCATCAGGGATATTTAATTATAGTATTCTATTAGCAGGTGGTTGTGGAGGTATAGCTACTGGAACCATCACAGTTACACCAGATAATACGGTTACAGCCGCTACATCAACACCAACCCTTTGTATCAACACGGCTTTAGTAGCTGCGATTACTCACACTACAACAGGTGCTACAGGTATTGCAAGCACTACTACCAATTATGGTTTACCTGCAGGTGTTACTGCTTCATGGTTAGCAGATACCATTACTATTAATGGTACGCCAAGCGTATCAGGAACATTTGCTTACACGATTCCATTAACTGGAGGATGTAGTACAATTAACGCTACAGGAACCATTACAGTAAACCCAGACAATACGGTTTCAGGACCTTCAGCTACACCAATACTTTGTATCAATACTGCTTTAATAGCAATCACTCATACAACAACTGGTGCGACTGGCATAGGAGCAGCATTAAACCTACCAGCAGGTGTTACCGCTTCATGGGCAGCAGATACCATTACTATTAGTGGCACACCAACGGTATTTGGAACGTTTAATTACACGATTCCATTAACGGGAGGTTGTGGTACATTTAATGCAACAGGAACTATTACGGTCACACAAGCTAATACGGTTACAGCAGCTTCAAGTACACCAACTTTATGTGTCAATACACTATTAATACCAATTACACATACTACAACTGGTGCTACAGGTATTGGTACTCCAACAGGATTACCAGCAGGAGTTACGGCTTCATGGGTAGCAGATACGATTACTATTATAGGTACACCAACAGTGACAGGAACGTTTAATTACATCATTCCATTAACAGGAGGTTGTGGCACAGTGAATGCTACAGGAACTATAACAGTAAATCCAATACCAACAAATATTTCTATTACAGGAACTACTACTACTTGTGCGGGAATTCCAGTTAATGTAACCCTTACGGCTACACCAGGCACGCAACTTACATGGAGTGGAACACCAGGGACTATTACCATTGGCGCTTCAGGAAGTAATGTAGTTTCGGTATCACCATCAGTAACTACTTTATATGAAATATTTAGTGCAGATTTGAGTGGTTGTGCCATTCCAGTTACTGGACAAATTGCAACAGTAACGGTTTCTGCAACACCGCAATTTATCAATCAAATTGCAGATGATGAAATTTGTAATGGCGGCACTTTAAACATTGCCTCATTATTAACGAGTACGGTTGCAGGAGCTGATTTTATTTGGAGTGCTACAACAAGTAATATAAACATGGCGGCCATTAGTGGTACTCAGGCCAATATTGACCAAGTGGTTACTTTGATTAACGGTTTCCAAAACGGTACCATTAATATAGAAGTAAAACCACAAATAGGAAGTTGTTTTGGTACCTCACAACAAATATTAATTACAGTAAAACCAATTCCTGTAATTACTTCTACGGTTTCAAATAAAACGGTAATTTGTAATAACGAATTTGTTACACTCACTTCTAATTCAAATCCGTCAGCTACGCTTTATAATTGGCAAATTAACACGGCAACTGGTGTTCAAATTGTAGGAGGCGCTACAAGTGGTACTTCAATAACAGGGATTATAAATTTGCAATTGGCATTAACCAATCCGTTAGTAGCGGGAACCATTAGTTTTGATTTTACACCAGTAAACGGAATTTGTACAGGAGCTACTATTACAAATGCAGTAACTATAACAGTAAATCCGATACCAGGCACGCCAATTGGTTTACCAATAAATGAAATCTGTAGTGAGGAATCTACCAATTTAACCATTTCCTCTTTTCCAGCGATAACTGGAACCACACTAGTTTGGACGGTTATAGATTCTCAAAACGTAACTGGATTTGCCAACGGAACAGGACCAGCGCCATTTACTATCAATGATGTTTTAACAAACACTTCAGATGTTCAAGGATTTGTGAAATATAGTGTTACTTCACGATTAGGAAACTGCGATGGAGGTACTACAGAATTTATTGTACGTGTAAACCCATTACCAAAACCAGAATTAATTGACGGACATATTTGTGTGAATCAAACTACAGGAGTAACCTACCAAGGGTATGTGTTAGATGCACAAGTGTCTAATCCTAATTTCACGTATGATTGGTATCTATTAAACACCACAACAAATGTTTACGATGCCTTACCAAGTACAAACGGCCCTACATATGAAGCGACGCAACCAGGAACGTACCAAGTAGTGGTTACTAATACGGTAACCAATTGTGAGCAAAGTGATATAGCAAGTGTTGTAACTATATATCCAGCCACTGGACTAACAGCAGAAGTTACCGATGCCTTCACAGACGACGCCACCATAACGGTTACTGTAAACCCATTAGGAACAGGAAACTTAATTTATTCATTAGACGGTGGTGCTTGGCAAGATTCGAATATTTTTACAGGCGTTCAAGGCGGTACACACGAAGTAATGGTAGAAGATACAGAAGGTTGTACTATATTAACCACAGAAGTATTAGTAATTGATTATCCTAAATATTTTACACCAAATGGCGATGGAATTCATGATACTTGGAA
>NZ_JBIPMS010000079.1:0-7679 GCF_044368995.1 Flavobacterium sp.
CGAATTAGGAATTACCGGAATTTTTACAAAAACGATAGATGTTGCCATGATTCAAGGCAAAATTGACATTGCAGTGCATTCAATGAAAGATGTGCCAACATTATTGCCTAACGGAATTGTTCAAGGCGCGGTTCTAGAAAGAGCTTCAGCATTTGATATTTTGGTTTATAAAGAAAATTTAGATTTTTTATTCCAAGAAAATGCTACCATCGCGAGCAGTAGCTTGCGAAGAAAAGCAAGTTGGTTACACAAATACCCAACGCATAATGTAGCAGATATTCGTGGTAATGTTAATACACGCTTGCAAAAAGTAGCTGATTCAAATTGGGGCGGCGCTATTTTTGCGGAAGCCGGTTTGGAACGTATCAACTTAAAACCTGAAAATGCAATTGCTTTAGATTGGATGATTCCAGCACCCGCTCAAGGTGCTATGGTAGTGGTGTGTAATGCAGATGATTTCTTTTCATTAGATGCGGTTTCGCAATTAAATCATATTGAAACCGAAATTTGTACCTATATAGAACGTCAATTTTTGAGAACGTTAGAAGGAGGTTGCACGGCTCCAATTGGAGCAATCGCAACGTATAATGAAAAAGAAGATGTGATTGATTTTACAGGTGTTTTATTATCAATAGACGGGAAACAAAAATTAGAAGTTACTAAATCTGTAGCAGTTTCGGAATGGAAAAAATTAGGATTTCATACCGCTCAAGAGATTTTGAATGATGGTGGTGCTCAATTGATGTCTGAAATTAAAGAAAATTTAAAAAAATCATGACAAATCAAACCAAAATACTTTCTACCAAAATACTTTCACTAATTCAAAAACAAGAATTAGTTAAGGCAACTATTCAAGTTATTGAAGCGGATTTTATTAAAACAGAAAACGCTTCTTTCGCAATAAAAAATTTGAACAATAATTTGATTTTTACTAGTCAAAATGCCGTTTTAAGCATTTTGCAACATCCAACAATTGAGCAATTAAAGCAAAAAACCGTTTTTTGTGTGGGTTTAAAAACCAAAGAGTTATTGAACGAAAATGGTTTTACAGTAGAAGCGTACACAGGTTTTGCAGAAGATTTAGCTGAAATCATTACTTTAGTCTACGCTGATGAAAGCTTTACGTTTTTTAGTGGCAATCTTCGAAAAGATACGTTACCAGAAATGTTAACTGAAAACCAAATCACGTTCAATGAAATTAAAGTCTACGATACAACGTTAACACCTCATAAAATTTCAGATAAAGTAGACGGAATTCTATTTTTCAGCCCATCAGCAGTAACTAGTTATTTGAAAAAAAACATACTTGGCACCGAGAAATTGTTTTGTATTGGCAACACAACCGCCGATGCTTTAAGAAATGTATTATCTGAAAATAAAATTAAAAATATTAAAACAGCGTATCAACCAAGTATCGAAAACGTAATTGAACAAGTTATAGAATATTATACATAATATAACCCGACAGGTTTTTGAAACCTGTCAGGTTTTACACAAAAAAAAATGATAAAAAACGATTTATTCCTACGAGCTTTAAATAACGAAAAAGTAGAACGCCCACCTGTTTGGATGATGCGTCAAGCCGGAAGATATTTACCAGAATTTAGAGCTTTGCGCGACAAATATGATTTTTTCACCCGTTGTGAAACTCCAGAATTAGCTGCTGAAATCACAGTTCAGCCGATTCGAATTGTAAAACCAGATGCAGCGATTTTGTTTTCAGACATTTTGGTCGTGCCAAGAGCGATGGGTATTCACGTGGAATTGAAAGACAATTTAGGACCGATAATTCCAAATCCAATTCGGACTTCGCAAGATGTAGAAAAAGTCTTTGTTCCAGATGTAAACGAAACCTTGGGTTATGTTTTTGACGCGATTAAATTGACCAAACAAATGTTGAACGATGAGGTGCCATTAATTGGTTTTGCAGGTTCGCCATGGACGATTTTCTGTTATGCAGTAGAAGGAAAAGGATCTAAAAGTTTTGATACCGCCAAAGGATTTTGTTTTTCAAATCCAGTTGCAGCGCACGTTTTATTACAAAAGATTACCGATACGACGATTTTATATTTGAAAGAAAAAGTAAAAGCAGGTTGCAATGCCATTCAGATTTTTGATTCTTGGGGCGGCATGTTGTCTCCGGTTGATTATCAAGAATTTTCTTGGCAGTACATTAATCAAATTGTAGAAGCTTTGGCTGATCATACAAAAGTAATTGTTTTCGGAAAAGGATGTTGGTTTGCTTTAAACGATATGGCCAAATCAAAAGCATCGGCTTTGGGAGTAGATTGGACGTGTTCACCAAGAAATGCGCGCTATTTATCTGGTGGAAAAATCACTTTGCAAGGGAATTTCGATCCATCAAGATTGTTATCTCCAATTCCAACCATCAAAAAAATGGTGCACGAAATGATTGATGAATTCGGAAAAGACAATTATATTGTAAATCTTGGTCACGGTATTTTACCCAATATTCCTGTAGACCATGCAAAAGCTTTTGTGGAAGCGGTGAAAGAATACAATAGATAAGCTGACAGCAGATAGTTGTAAGTAATTCTAAAAATTATAATTCAATAAACGGTATTGTTTAAAACAATTTAAAAGAAATGAAAGCAGCTATTTTAGACAAAAATGATATAAATATAGACATTAAAGAGCAAGTTTCTGAATTATTCCGTCAATTAAGTCCAAATAAAATTCAGTTAGATCTTGAAGAAATATTGAATGAGAAAAACCAAATTACAGTTGCATATTGTGAGGATAATAATAAAATAATTGGAATTGCATTAATGTGTACTTACAAAGTTATATCTGGGAAAAAGGGTTGGATTGAAGATGTAGTTGTAGACTCCGCTTCTCGCGGAAAAGGAGTAGGAAGAAAACTAATTAATTTATTAGTTCAAGTAGGTGAAGAAAAAGAACTTTCTGAAATACTGCTTTTTACTGAAGATCATAGATTGGCTGCAATAAATTTATATTCAAGTGTTGGATTTAAACATAAAGACAGTAAGATATATTCTAAGAAAAAATAACAAGAACTACGCACAACTGTCGTGAAGCGGCTGAACGCATAGCTAAAAGCTATTTAAATGAAAGACAAATTCTACCAATACATACAAAACTTACAAGATCAAATCTGTAAAGGATTAGAGGACATTGATGGTGTTGCCAAATTCCGAGAAGACATTTGGGAACGACCAGAAGGCGGTGGTGGAAGAACACGCGTAATTGAAAACGGCCAAGTTTTTGAAAAAGGCGGTGTAAATATTTCGGCGGTTCATGGAAAATTACCTGAAGCCATGCAAAAAATGTTCAACGTAGGTGAAGCTGATTTTTTTGCTTGCGGATTGAGTTTGGTCATTCACCCAAAAAATCCAATGGTGCCAACGGTACATGCTAATTGGCGTTATTTTGAAATGTATGACGACAAAGGAAAAGTAATTAATAGTTGGTTTGGCGGAGGCCAAGATTTAACGCCCTATTATTTATTTGAAGAAGATGCGATTCATTTTCACCAAACCTGTAAAACCGCTTGCGACAAACATAATCCTGATTTTTATCCGAAATACAAAAAACAATGTGACGATTATTTTTGGAACGCTCACAGAAATGAAGCGCGAGGAGTTGGAGGTTTATTTTTCGATTATTGTAAGGAATCTGATGAAATGAAAATGGAAGATTGGTTCAATTTCGTAACCGAAGTTGGGAATTCATTCCTTGAAGCCTATTTACCCATCGTAACCAAAAGAAAAGACTTGCCTTTTACACCAGAACAAAGAACTTGGCAAGAAATACGCCGTGGTCGATATGTCGAATTTAATTTGGTGCACGACAAAGGCACTTTATTTGGCTTAAAAACCAATGGAAGAATCGAATCGATTTTGATGAGTTTGCCGCCACATGTGCAATGGCATTACGACCATCATCCAGAAATTGGAAGCGAAGAAGAAAAAGTGTTAAAAGTATTAGAAAAACCAATTGACTGGATATAATTATCCATTATCAATTATTAATTATAAAATAGTATGTTTCCATTACAAAGAGGTAGAAGATTACGAGTTAACGAAAGCATTCGTTCATTAGTTAGAGAAACCACATTAAGTTCGAGCGATTTTATGTTTCCGATGTTTATTGCAGAAGGAGAAAATGTGCAAGTCGAAATTCCATCCATGCCAGGAATTTTTCGTCGTTCGATTGATTTAACGGTGAAAGAAATTCAAGAAGTATTCGATTTAGGAATTCGTGCCGTGAATATTTATGTAAAAGTAGATGAATCTTTAAAAGACAATACCGGAAAAGAAGCGTGGAATCCAAACGGATTGATGCAACAAGCAATCCGAGCCATTAAAGCCGCTTGTCCTGAAATGATTGTGATGCCCGATGTGGCGTTGGATCCGTATTCTATTTATGGTCACGACGGAATCATTGAAAACGGCGATGTGGCAAATGATGCAACCAACGATGCGTTGGTAAAAATGGCTGTTTCGCATGCGCAAGCGGGTGCCGATTTTGTAGCACCAAGCGATATGATGGACGGACGCGTTTTGCGTTTGCGTCAAGGTTTAGATGCAGCAGGTTTTCATAATGTGGGGATTATGAGTTATTCGGCAAAGTATGCTTCGGCATTTTATGGTCCGTTTCGTGATGCATTAGATAGCGCGCCAAGAGAAGCCGATGTTGCTGTTCCGAAGGATAAAAAAACCTACCAAATGGATTATGCCAACCGTATTGAAGCCATTAAAGAAGCCCTTTGGGATGTAGAAGAAGGCGCCGATATGGTCATGGTAAAACCTGGTATTGCTTATTTAGACATCGTTCGCGAAGTAAAAAACGCAGTAAATGTTCCTGTAACGGTTTTTCATGTATCAGGTGAATATGCTATGATTAAAGCAGCTTCAGAAAGAGGTTGGCTCGACCACGACAAAATTATGATGGAACAATTAATGTGCATCAAACGCGCTGGCGCCAGTTTAATTTCCACTTATTTTGCGAAAGAAGCCGCCATTTTATTAAATAAACAATAGTTTAATTATGAAAGTGTATTTGCAATTCCTTCTGATAGTATCAATAGTTTTCAGTTTGATTAGTTGTGGTAAAAAAACAGAAACCGAGTTAAGTGTAAATCCTATTGAAGAAAATAAAGTCGTAACTTCTGTTCTTACACTCGAAGCATTAGGGAAAGAACTTTTTGAAGGGAAAGGCATGTGCGCCACTTGTCATAAAGCAGATGTTGCCACTTCAGGACCAAGTATAAAAGACATTTCTAAAATGTATACAGATAAAAAAGCAAGTATTTCTTTGTTCTTACAAGGGGAAACGGATCCTATTGTAGACCCATCGCAATATGAAATTATGAAGGCCAATCTCGAAATTACAAAAGCCATGACGGACGAAGAATTACAAGCTATAGAAATGTACATGTTGAGTATAAAATAAAAAAAGCTCAAAACCATGTTTTGAGCTTTTTTTGTACGGGTAAAAGGACTCGAACCTTCACACCTTGCGGCACCAGATCCTAAGTCTGGCGTGTCTACCAATTTCACCATACCCGCGATAATTGGAGTGCAAATATATAATTAAGTTTTCTTTTCGCAAATTAATTGCTTCTTTTTATTTAGTGTGCAGCTCTGTAAAGTATTTGTAAAACAACGGAATGGTTTCAATACCTTTCATATAATTAAAAATTCCGTAATGTTCATTTGGCGAATGAATGGCGTCACTGTCTAAACCAAATCCCATTAAAATTGTTTTGCTTTTCAATTCTTTTTCAAACAAAGCAACAATTGGAATACTGCCACCCGATCGAACCGGAATAGCAGCAACACCAAACGATTCTGTATAGGCTTTATTCGCAGCTCGGTAGCCAATACTGTCAATTGGTGTTACATAGCCTTGTCCGCCATGATGAGGCGTTACCTTCACAGTTACGGCACTTGGCGCAATACTTTCAAAGTGTTTTTTAAATAATTCTGATATGTTTTCCCAATCTTGATTTGGAACCAATCGCATCGAAATTTTCGCAAATGCTTTACTTGCAATTACAGTTTTTGCCCCTTCACCTGTATAGCCCCCCCAAATTCCATTTACATCTAAAGTAGGGCGAATAGAATTTCTCTCATTAGTCGTGTAGCCTGCTTCGCCGAAGGTATCTACGATATTAAGCGCTTTTTTATAATCATCTTCAGAATACGGTCTTTTTGCCATTTCGGCTCTTTCTTCTGACGATAATTCTTCCACGCCATCATAAAAACCCGGAATTGTAATATGATTATTTTCATCGTGTAACGAAGCAATCATTTTGGTTAATATATTAATTGGATTCGCTACTGCACCTCCATATAAACCAGAATGTAAATCTCTATTAGGACCGGTTACTTCCACTTCTACATAACTTAAACCACGTAAACCGGTTGTAATGGAAGGTTGTGTGTTTGAAATCATTCCCGTATCTGAAATTAAAATTACATCACAAGATAATTTTTCCTGATGACGTTCCACGAACCAACTTAAGCTTTTAGAACCAACTTCCTCTTCCCCTTCTATCATAAATTTTACGTTACAAGGCAAATTATTATTGGTAATCATATATTCAAAAGCTTTTACATGCATGTACATTTGACCTTTGTCATCACAAGCGCCACGAGCAAAAATCGCCCCTTCTGGATGAATTTCAGTAACTTTAATTACAGGTTCAAACGGGGGAGACGTCCATAATTCTATTGGATCTGCGGGTTGTACATCATAATGGCCGTATACCAAAATAGTTGGTAAATTTGGATCAATTATTTTATGTCCGTAAACGATTGGATAGCCCGGTGTTTCGCACATTTCTACTACATCACAACCTGCTTTTTCTAAGCTAGACTTTACAGCTTCTGCGGTATTAATAACATCTTGAGCATATGCGCTGTCTGCACTAACAGAAGGCATCTTAAGTAATTCAATTAATTCTTTAATAAAACGTTCTTTGTTTTCCTGAACGTATTGTTTTATGTTTTCCATGATTATTTTTTATAAAGTCCAAATATACGAATTCAATACCAATGTCAAAAATCAATGTAAAAAAACATACTAAAACGCTGATTTAAAAATAATTGAACATTGAACATTGAAAATTGATAATTATTATTATCTTTGCACCCTTAATTAACCGAGGTCGAGTACCTCAAATTTAATCCACAAGATTATGCCAGTAAAAATTAGATTACAAAGACATGGTAAAAAAGGGAAACCTTTTTTCTGGATCGTAGCGGCAGATGCCCGCGCAAAAAGAGATGGTAAATACCTAGAAAAAATAGGGACGTACAATCCAAACACTAACCCTGCAACTATTGATTTAAATATTGATAGTGCTGTTCAATGGTTACACAATGGTGCACAACCTACTGACACGGCTAAAGCAATTTTATCTTATAAAGGCGCTTTATTGAAACATCATCTAGATGGAGGTGTTAGAAAAGGTGCTTTAACACAAGAACAAGCAGATGCTAAATTAGCAACATGGTTAGATGCTAAATCTGGAAAAGTTGATGCTAAAAAAGATGGTTTAAGCAAAGCGCAAGCGGATGCTAAAACTAAAGCCTTTAAAGCAGAACAAGTAGCAAACGAAAAACGTATAGCCGCTATTGCTGATGCTTTAAAAGCAGAAGAAGTAACTGAAGAAGTTGCTACAGAAGAAG
>NZ_JBIPMS010000080.1:0-7566 GCF_044368995.1 Flavobacterium sp.
TACTTTTTCATAGGTTTTAATGGCGTCCACATATTGAAAATTCTCGTAATTAGAATTCGCTTTTTTCAATTGCATTTCTTGAGAATAACCAAAAAAAACAAAAACTAATAAACAAAACGATATACTACTTCTTATTTTCATACTATTTATCATGTTAGAAAAATCTAGGTGAAACAATTTTTTCTTGTTTTCCTTTAAACTCATATCTTAAAAAGATTTCATGCGAGCCAGAGTTATAATTCGTTAATTTTGTAGTATCTGAATCATAGGTATATCCGATAAACCAATTTCTGTCAATTTGAAAACCAGCTAATGCACTTGCGGCTGCACGCCATCTCCAAGCTGCACCAAGTACAAATTTATCGAAAAACATAAAATTAGCCGTTACATCGGCTTGAAGCGGTGCGCCTTTTACGGATTTAATTAAAAATGCAGGCTTAAATTTTGTAATTTCAGACACGTCAAAAACATAACCTCCTATAAAGTAATAATGCAAAGCGTCTTTAGCTATAGAAGTCGTATTGTCATCAAAATGTTTGGTCTCTAAAATAAATGGGACAGCAACGCCTGCATATAATTTATTTGAATGATAATAAACCCCTGCGCCTATATTTGGCGAAAATTGATTGTCAATTTTATTTTGAAATTTTGGATCGTTTTTATCATACTTATTTAGTTTGGTATAATCTACATTTAATAAACTAGCTGATCCTTTTATACCAAATGATAGCTTAAAGTCTTCTGAGGTATTTATAGTGTAAGAAAAGTCTGTAGCCACTGTTTTTCTGTCTGAAATACCTATTTCATCTTTTGTAATAGTAATACCTAAACCAACTCTTGAATTAGTAATTGGAGCATGAAGAGAAGCTGCTGATGTAGTGGGCGCACCTTCTAAACCAACCCATTGCGCTCTGTAAATAGCAAATACACTTAATACGCCTCTTGAACCAGCATAAGCAGGATTTACGTTAATAGTGTTATACGTATATTGCGTAAACTGGGCGTCTTGCTGTGCAACAGATTTAGTAGTATTAAATAGCCCTAAAGACATTATAAAAATGACTTTAGTTAGTGCTAATTTTGTTACTATATCTATTCTAAATTTCATTTAAAATACATTTTTAATGATAAAACAAATATAGTTAATGTAGCTTTAATACTACAAAAAAATAAAGCACAGTTTTATAGATGAGAAAAATTTTAATAGTAACAAAAAAAGTGAGCCCAATGGACTCACTTTAGTTAAACAAATATATTATCTGTTTTATTGCTGATATCTGTAAGTAAATCGTACTTTATTTCCAATAGGAGTACCATTAGCATCGTACTGATATGCTTCAAAAACATATTCAATTTTAGTAGCAGGTGAAACTGGAAGTGTAGTATTATAAATTTTATAGTCTTCAATAATTCCAATAGTTCCATTTGCTGGAACAGTTATTATTGGCTCCGAATTTCCTGGATAAGAATAACCTGTAATAATTGCAGACAAACATTGTGCGCCAATACAAATACTTAAATAACTGGTGTCAGGAACTCCATTAAAAGAAATAAACTTAACTTTTGTATTTATAGGAGCCGAAGAAGCGTTTTTAAAATAAAATTTCAACGTATTCAAACCACCTTGAGATGTAATTGAATTAAAGGTTAAAATGTCGCCATCTTTAATTTCAGATCCTGTAGTTTTGTTATAGACTTTCAGTGCATTATTAGCAGCTGGTTCTGGTGTTTGAGCATCGTCTTTACTACAGCTAACAGCTGAAATAACAGCGAATAAAAGGATTACAATTTTTTTCATGTTTTTTATATAATTATTCAATTATTATTTTCTTAGTTTGTTCTCCTAATTCATTACTCAATTTTAATAAGTAAAGTCCTTTTTGAAGTTGAGTTAAATTTAAAGTAGTTTGATTGTTAATGTTTAACATTCTAAAAACTTCTTTACCAGTAACATCAATTGCTACAACATCTGTTGGCAATTGCGTATTGATTGTAAAAATACCATTAGAAGGATTTGGGTACAATGTAATTTCATTTGCATTAAAATCTTCTACACCAAGAATGTCAGCCACTTGGAATACCTTAGATTCTGAAGAGCCAAAATAGCCCCCCTCAATACCAGGAATTAAAACACCATTTGCAAGTACTTGATAAGAACCAACACCATAACCACTATCCAAACCATCTCCAAATACATCATTAATAACAAACTTATAACAATCAAATGGTAAAGTTAAGTTAATATCTGCTTGAGGATATTCTCCTGCAGCATCACTATCAGAATAAGTTGGACTAGTTGCTACTGGTATATTTGCTGAATTTAATAATTGCCATGACGTTTCAGAACCCCACTGATCAAGTGTTATTTTAATAGTAATGTTAGTATCTGTAGTTAAAGCTGCTTTTGCAAAATTAGTAGCGCCTGTGTTGTCTGAAATATTTGCGTCTGCAGGAACAGATATATTTAAAACATTACTATTTAACAAATTATAAGTAATTGCAGGTAAAGTAACCGATTCTTTTGCAAATGAAACTAAACTACCCGTCCAATTATAGACTTGAGGAGTACCTCCATTAACACTATATGTTATGGGTAATGTTGTTAAAGTGTTTTGACCATAATTTTGAATTTTAATTTTTGGTGTGATCGATGTTGCGCATTGACTTTCGATACTTTCAACTTCTTTCAGTTTGACATCATTCGCAACTAACCCCGTATACGTAGGAACTGCGCCGTTACCTGAAATAATTTTTTGCTGTGTTTCAGCCATAAAAGCAACAATTTCAAATTCGCCCATTTCTGCGATGATACTTTTATAATCAGCTGGAATGGTGTAGGTGTAAGTTCTGGTTACAAAAGTACCAGCACTTGTTGTGTTAATAGTTTCACCCCATTGACCAGTCAACATATGAACTAGTCTGTGTTGGTGATTATAATTATCCCCTGCATTTCCTCCAGTCTGAGGACCTAATGTATTATTTTGTAAAAATGCTACATTTAATTTATTGGTAGCTACTGGACTAGAACCTGTATAATATGCCTCAACAAGTACAGTCAACAATCGAGTAGTTGCATTAATTGTAGCAGTAGTAGCTACATTTACATAAGAGGATTGTGCTAGTGCTAGACTAGAAGCTGTAGCCCAACTCCCTCTTCCCATAGCGGTTGTAGAACCAATACTTGGAAAAACTGTACGATTGATAGTTCCAGAAGGATACCCTGTTAACCCACTCTGACCAGCTATAGCTGAACCAAAAGAAGTTGTAAAGTCTGGTTGCCCAGGGCCTGGTGTAGCATAACCCCCAACATGAATATTTATTAAAAAAACATTGTTTGGATTTGCCGCTTTAATGTTATTTGCAATTGTATGTCCCTGAGGACAAAACCCACAATTAACACCTGTAAATTCTTCAAGAATTACCTTTTTATTCTGAGGTGTTGTTTGAACTATTGTTTGTGCATTCATTTGGAATGCTGCAAATAATATTGCAAGTAAAGTAATTTTTTTCATAGTATAGGTTTTAGTAATTTGGATACAATTATAATAAATTTATTTTGAAAATCAAATAGTTAAGGGAAAAATAATTAAAATGAGCTATTTTTGTATAAATAAACATGAGTATTACTACAAAAAAGGTAAGATTTCATTTTTTAATTTATCGTATTCACCTTGAAGAATTAATCCGTTGTCTAACAGTTTTTTATAATTATTAAGCTTGTCAAATAATTCATCTTTAGAAAATTCGGAAAGCTTTTTCTCTTGAAACGGAAGCGGTTCCTCTAATTCTGTGTCCTGAACTGTAGGTATGATTTCTGCAAAATGAGTCACTTCTTCTGTTGGAACCTCTTCTATTTCAAATGATGCATTAGAAACTGAATTTGAGTTTGTCGAAACACCATTTTTCAAAATATCCAATTGTTCTTTAGCAAACGTATATAATTTACGTGCTTGATTTTTTGGTAAATATTCTACCGTGTGCGTCAAGTCGGTTTTTGTTGAAAAAGAAAAATCTGAACCTAAAAAACCTTCTTTTACAAAAGTACCCGCAATATCATCCCAATCATAATCCATAAATTCCATAGATAATCCTAAATTTTTAGGTTTACATAAAATAATGCGTTTATTGGTTACTACAATACTATCAGGAAATACAGTAATTGCAGGTTTTTTTTGTACAGCAATGTAGCCCACTTCTTCATTGGACATTAATAAGTTTTCCAATTTAGACGTGATTTTTTCAATTGCTTTTGGATCTTGGTCTTCGTTTAATATTTTTTTTAAATTATCAATCATTTTATATTAGTTTATTAGTTGATGGGTTAAAAGTTTACTATATGATATAAAATTTAATGCCTAATTTTCAGATTCTTGGATTTCCATTTGGATTTTTTTTGTCAAACTCTTAAAAATCAAATCGTAAGAATCATTAATAAGTTCACGCATCATCTTATCGTTTACATCTGAATTAAAATTTACGGTATTCCAATGCACTTTACTCATGTGATAACCTGGCTCAATAGCTTCATAAGTTGCGCGAAGTGCTATGGCGCGTTCTGGATCGCATTTTAAATTCAAACTTGGCTCTTGGTTTTCCCATTGTTTTAAGGAAGTCAAACAAAACATTTTTCCACCAACTTTAAACACCAAAGTATCTTCATCAAATGGAAAATGTTCAGTTACACCTTTTTTAGATTGGCAAAATTCAAATAATTGTTGAATGTTCATGTTTTCAAAAATAAATAAATTTTATGAATTGTGGAGTTGGTTTTGATTATAAAATTATTATTTTTAGCAAAATTTTAATTTTATTTATAAAGCAATGCAAAATCATATTTCTAAAAATCAGCTTTTTGATGTTTTTTCTACTGTAAATTCAAAAGAAATTCCGTTTATTAACCAAGAAGAATATTTGGTAAACGGAGCATTCAAACCTTGGAATGGTTCTTTCAATGAAATTCATTCTGCTATTTGCAAACCAACATCTGGTGAAAAATTAGAACGTATTTTAATTGGAAAAATACCAAAAACAGGTTTGCCTGAAGCAATGGAATGTTTAGAAAGTGCGGAACTAGCATATGATAATGGTTTTGGAGAATGGCCTATGTTTTCGGTTGAAAAAAGGATTTCTCATGTGGAACATTTTGTTGGCGAAATGCTAAAGTTGAGAACAGAAGTCATAAATTTATTAATGTGGGAAATTGGAAAATCTGAAAAAGATTCTGAAAAAGAATTTGATAGAACCATAAAATACATTTACGACACCATTGAATCTTTAAAAAAATTAGAACGAAAATCGGCTACTTTTACTATCGAGGAAGGTGTTATTGGACAAATTCGTCGTTCGCCATTAGGTATAACGCTTTGTATTGGTCCATATAATTATCCTTTAAATGAAACGTATACTTTACTAATTCCTGCCCTGATAATGGGTAATGTAATTTTATTTAAACCACCAAAATACGGATGTTTATTGCATTACTGTTTATCTAAAGCCATAGAAAAAAGTTTTCCAAAAGGCGTTGTAAATTATCTTTACGGAAAAGGAAGTGAAATTGTTGAACCGTTAATGAATACCGGAAAAATAAATGTTTTAACCTTAATTGGATCGAGTAAAGTTGCATCAGATATTAAAAAAGCACATCCAAAAGTAAACCGATTACGAGCGATTTTAGGATTGGATGCCAAAAATCCAGCGATAGTTTTAGAAAATGCCAATATAGAAAATGCTATAGAAGAATGTCTTTTAGGAAGTTTGTCTTTTAATGGACAACGTTGTACAGCTTTAAAAATACTATTTGTTCATGAAAATATTAAAGATGAATTTATTAAAAAATTCTGCGAAAAAGTGGATGCTTTAAAATTTGGTATGCCTTGGGACGAAAAAGTGCAAATTACACCTTTACCCGAGGAAAATAAATTCAACTATTTAAATGATTGTATAGCCGATGGCGAAAGTAAAGGCGCAAAAATAATGAATGAAAATGGCGCCATTCAAAACGGTACGTTATTTTTTCCAGCAGTAATGTATCCTGTTAGTGAAGGAATGAAATTGTATCGTGAAGAACAATTTGGACCCATTGTACCGATTGTTTCATTTAAAGAATTACAAGAACCAATTGAATATATGATTACCTCTAATTTCGGACAACAAGTGAGTATTTTCGGAACGGATACCCATGAAATTTCACATTTGATTGATGGGTTAGTCAATCAAGTTTCACGTGTAAACCTTAATGTTCAGTGCCAACGTGGACCCGATACTTTTCCATTTACAGGTCGAAAAGATTCTGCGGAAGGTACCCTTTCGGTTTATGATGCACTTCGTTCTTTTTCGATACGAACAGTTGTTGCCACTAAAGAAAATAAGGATAACAAAGCCATTATTAATAAAATTGTAACTGAAGGAGAATCTAACTTTTTATCTACGAAGTTTATTTTTTAAAACTTATTTTTTCAAATGTATTTACTTTAATGAATTGCATATAAAATTGGTTTACTTGGACTTGCATCATTTTCAAACGAAGCAATCTGTAAATTCAATAAATAGGTACCATTAGAAACGGAATCATTTACATAAATTAATTCAGTAATCGTGGAATCTAAGCGTGCATCTTCGTTTAACATTGTGGTGTTTTTTACATTCCAAAATGCTTTGTGTGCCAATAATTTTCCTGCATCTTCTTCTCTATCTACGCTTGGTAAATCTATAAGAAGGTGTTTAATTCCGATTTCTCGAATATAAATTGCCGCTTCTTCTAACAAATAAGGCGGATTGGTATGTGAATAATTCTTTGATTTTTTTTCTGAAATATTTGGAAGTGTACGAATAATTATCGCTTCAGGCGTTTTCCCATTTAATGAATTTTCAATTTGATTTTTGGTAATGACAAAATCGCCGTTTCTATCTTCGGGTGAAATAGAAACTAATTCTGCCATGAAAAAAAAATGTTTTAAACACTGATTTATCGAATAAAATTCGTTTGTTATATGTCCTAAACACTCAGTATGCGTGCCATGTCCGTGTGGATTGAAAAATATATTATTGAAATTTGTGGAACTGCCTTCGGAAACTTTTCCTACCCAATTTTCAAAAGTTACGGGTTCAATTACAGGTTTTTCAATATACCACGCAATGGGATTGGCATCTGTATTTGATAACGGCAAAGAAATATCAATGGGTTTTGATAAGTCGATATTGAAGTTGTTTATAGTAGCTTTCATTTTTAGCACACGGATTTAACTGATATTTTATTGCAGATTTAAACAGATTTTTATAATATGCGTTGCTTGCATCTGTCTAATCTGCGTACCAATATCAGTTCAAATTTAACAAAAACAAATCACTTGCAATACCATCGCTTAAAAATTTTCCTTTTTTAGTGGTTATTAAAATATTATTTTCAACTTCTAACAAATGATCTGAAATATATTTCTCGGCTTGTTGTAGCAAATAATCTAAATAGCTACTTCCAAATTCGGTTTTAACTTTCTCTAAAGAAACACCCCAAATGGTTCGTAAGCCAGTCATAATGTATTCATTATACTGATCTGTTTTAGATAAAAT
>NZ_JBIPMS010000081.1:0-7445 GCF_044368995.1 Flavobacterium sp.
TTACAATGATATTTTTGAATTCCTCTAAAGAAGTTGGAACTGGTAAACTAACCAAGTGCTCTTTTACAATCGCTAAATTACTTCCAGATTGAATAAAAAATTCGTTTAATAAAATACTAACAATAACTGCTACTAAAGCTGGTGGAATTAGTTTTATTTTCTTTAAAAAGTCAACTTTATTCCATAAAATTAATATGGTAAGCGAAATAACGGCTATAATAATCGAACCTATTTGAACATGATCAAATATATTGAAAATTTCAGAAAAAGTATTTTGTCCATCTGGTTGAAAAAAAGATTCATCACCTTCAAAATCTGGATCATATCCAAAGGCATGAGGAATTTGTTTTAAAATAATGATAACACCAATTCCGGCCAACATGCCCTCAATAACATTATTTGGAAAATAATTTGAAATACTTCCAGCTTTAATAAAACCTAATATTAACTGAATTATTCCTGCAAGTAAAACCGCTAAAAGAAAGGCATTGAATGAACCTATATCTGTTATTGCAGTTAAAACAATTGCAGTTAATCCTGCTGCCGGACCAGAAACACTTAAATGGGACTGACTTAAATATCCCACAACAATACCGCCCACAATACCCGAAATAATACCTGAAAATAGAGGTGCTCCACTTGCTAATGCAATACCGAGACATAATGGCAAAGCCACTAGAAAAACCACTAAACCTGAAGCAAAATCAGATTTAAGGTTTGCAAAAAGATTGATTTTTTTTGACATACTAAAAATATAAATTTAATAAATTATTTTACGATGTGAAATTCAAACATCGAAAAGCGAAATCATATTAAACTATATCTGGAGGTGGAGAAAAAATTTCTTTGAATTGAGATTTATGATTACTTAAAAAATGAAATAAATTTACTCTGTAATCATTAATTGAATTTGTTATATAAACTTTTTCTGTAAATATTATTTTGTCAAAAAAATCCAATTCATTTTTTTCTAATTCTTTTTCTTCAGAATTATCTGCATCTTTTTCATTTTCATCTATATCTAATAAAGTAACAGTTTTAATACTATCTTCAAATACACCCTGAAATGCGGGAGTAATTACAGATAGTAAAAAAACATATAAAATAATATTTGTTATTTTCTTCAAAAGATTAATTTATTTTGCACAAAAATAGAACCTTGAATTTTAAAAACAAAAGCTTTTTTAATAATTTATTGTTAAAAATTCAATAGATTTAAATTCCAAATTTGTAAATTTGCCTAACAATATTTATAAAATGACTACATCACAACTTATTGAGCAAATTCGTCTAAAAAAATCATTTTTATGTATTGGTTTAGATGTGGATTTAACTAAAATTCCAACACATTTTTTATCGAAAGATGATCCAATTTTCGAATTCAACAAAGCTATTATTGATGCCACTCATGATGTATGTGTTTCTTACAAACCAAATACCGCTTTTTATGAAGCATACGGTATAAAAGGTTGGCAATCCTTACAGAAAACAATCGATTATATAAACACCAACTATCCCAATATTTTTACTATTGCCGATGCAAAACGTGGTGATATCGGAAATACATCAACCATGTATGCCAAAGCTTTTCTTGAAGATTTAAACTTTGATTCGGTTACAGTAGCACCTTACATGGGAAAAGATTCCGTAGAACCATTTTTGGCTTTTGAAAACAAACATACTATAATGTTGGCTTTAACGTCAAATGAAGGTGCTTTTGATTTTCAAACATTAAATACAAATGGACAAGAATTGTACAAAACGGTTTTAGAAACGTCTAAAAATTGGAAAAATAGCCTGAATTTAATGTATGTTGTAGGTGCTACAAAAGCAGAATATTTTACTGAAATTCGTAAAATTGTACCAAATAGTTTCTTATTAGTTCCAGGAGTTGGTGCTCAAGGCGGAAGTTTAGCTGAAGTATGTAAATACGGAATGAATGAAAACATCGGGTTGTTAATCAATTCTTCTCGGGGTATTATTTACGCATCAAACGGAACTGATTTTGCTGAAAAGGCTAGGAAAGAAGCGTTGAAGTTGCAACAAGAAATGGAAGAGATTTTAAGTAAAATGTAAAAAGTTTACTCTAGGCAACAGTCAAACAATACCTATTACCAAAAAAAATGAAACAATTCACTGATCAACTTGGTACAACTCACTCTTTCGAAAATACACCTAAAAGAATTATTTCTTTAGTGCCTTCACAAACGGAGTTATTATTCGATTTGGGTTTGGAAGATGATATTGTCGGAATTACTAAATTTTGTGTGCATCCGTTTCATTTTAAATCTACAAAATCCATAATTGGTGGCACAAAAAACATTAAATACGATAAAATTAAAGACTTACAACCCGATATAATTATTGCTAATAAAGAAGAAAACACAAAAGAAATCGTTGAACAATTGAGAACTATTTGTCCAGTTTGGGTGACGGATATTATTACGATTGCAGACAACAATAAAATGATTGAAGATTTTGGAAATCTATTTAATAAACGCACGAATGCACAAAATTGGATTGACAAAATAAACTTCGGACACCAAAAATTTAAAACTTTAGTAGCTTCAAAATTTGAAGAAAATGCCAAACAAAAAGTTGCCTATTTTATTTGGGCAAATCCATACATGGTTGCTGCTGGAGATACCTTTATTAATGAGATGCTAAAAATGAATGGATTAGTGAATATCTATGACAACAATCCAAAATATGAAGGAAGATATCCAGAAGTGGTTATTAATAAAATGCGTATTCAAGGCGATCCTGATTTTGTGTTTTTGTCTTCCGAACCTTTTCCTTTTTCAGATGAACATGCTTTCGAATTAGGAAGACATACACATCACGCAAAAACTATTTTTGTAGATGGAGAAATGTTTTCTTGGTATGGAACTCGTATAGTAAAAGCATTTGATTATTTCACTTTGTTGCAAGAAAAGCTATACATTTACAAATAAAAATGATAACTTATACCACATACGAAAATAAAAACACCACCGAATGGGTAACATTTGTTCATGGCGCGGGTGGTAGCTCTTCTATTTGGTTTAAACAAATTAAAGAGTTTAAAAGTCATTTTAATGTTTTACTATTAGATTTACGTGGTCATGGCAATTCAAAAGAAAAAATTACAAAAAAATATACATTTAAAGCCATTGCTAATGATGTTTTAGAGGTTTTAAATCATTTAAATATCGATAAATCACATTTTATTGGTATTTCTTTAGGAACTATAGTTATCCGACAATTTGCAGAAATGTACGAAAACAGAGTGCAAAGTATGATTATGGGCGGCGCTATATTAAAAATGAATTTCCGCTCACAAATTTTAATGCGATTAGGCAATATGTTTAAGTACGTTTTACCTTATTTGGTTTTGTATCGCTTTTTCGCATTTGTAATTATGCCAAATAAAAATCACAAACAATCTCGTTTGTTGTTCATCAATGAAGCAAAAAAACTCTATCAAAAGGAATTTATTAAATGGTTTAAACTAACAGCCGAAATTAACCCGATTTTAAAATGGTTTCGTCAAGTTGAATTGAAAGTGCCTACCTTATATGTAATGGGTAATGAAGATTATATGTTTTTACCATCAGTAAGAAAAGTAGTGGAAAGTCATTTTAAAACATCAAAATTACTAGTTATAGAAAACTGTGGACATGTAGTAAATGTTGAAAAATGGGAAATATTTAATTCGGAAGTAATTCGGTATATAAATAATCAGAAAAAACATAAAAAAACAACTGAAACCTAAATTCCAGTTGTTTCTTAACTAAAAACTAACCTTAAAAACTATTAATACGCAAATATCAGAATAATAGTTAGTTAACACTGTTAATATTTTGTTATACTTATTGGTACACATGTTAAATTTTATAACAAATATTTTTACCAAATAGTATATTTTCGATTGTAATTAGTTCAACTATTTTGATTTTAGATACTTTTAATTTATAAATTCAAATAAGTAATTTTTTAAATTTTTGTTGATTTTTTACTTCTTTAAATTAGAGATAAAAATTATTAAATTCGTAAATTGCACCCTTAAAATCGATTAATATTTAAAAATGGAGCCACAAATACCTTATATTCCTGTCAATAAAGTAAGAATTGTTACAGCAGCGTCTCTTTTTGACGGACATGATGCTGCTATTAACATCATGCGAAGAATTATTCAAGCTACAGGTGTAGAAGTGATTCACTTAGGACATGATAGAAGCGTAGAAGAAGTTGTAAATACTGCCATTCAAGAAGATGCGAATGCTATTGCTATGACATCTTATCAAGGCGGTCATAATGAGTATTTTAAATACATGTACGATTTACTTAAGGAAAAAGGGGCAGGTCATATCAAAATATTTGGCGGTGGGGGTGGCGTAATTTTGCCTTCAGAAATCTCAGAATTGCATGAATATGGCATCGAAAGAATTTATTCTCCAGACGATGGTCGTGCCATGGGATTACAAGGGATGATTAATGATTTAGTGCAACGTTCAGATTATCCAATTGGAGATAAATTAACAGGAGAATTATTTCATATAGAAGAGAAAAACCCAACAGCAATTGCGAGATTGATTTCAGCGGCTGAAAATTTTCCAGATATTGCTAAGTCTGTTTTTGACCAAATTCATATAAAGAATGAATCTTCTAAAATTCCTGTTTTAGGAATTACTGGAACGGGTGGAGCAGGAAAATCATCTTTAGTAGACGAATTAGTTCGTCGATTCTTAATTGATTTTCCAGAAAAAACAATCGGATTAATTTCGGTTGATCCATCAAAACGTAAAACAGGCGGTGCTTTATTAGGTGATAGAATTCGTATGAATGCGATTAACAATTCCCGTGTTTATATGCGTTCATTAGCCACACGTCAATCGAATTTAGCATTGTCAAAATATGTAGCAGAGGCAATTCAGGTTTTAAAAGCTGCTAAATACGATATCATTATTTTAGAAACTTCTGGAATTGGACAATCAGATACGGAAATTATAGAACACTCTGATGTTTCGTTATATGTAATGACTCCCGAATTTGGCGCCGCAACACAGTTAGAAAAAATTGACATGCTAGATTTTGCTGATTTAGTTGCCTTAAATAAATTCGACAAACGTGGCGCTTTAGATGCCATTCGTGATGTAAAAAAACAATACCAACGCAACCATAATCTGTGGGATGTAGATACCAATACCATGCCTGTTTTTGGAACAATAGCTTCGCAGTTTAATGATCCTGGAATGAATACGCTCTACACATCTATTATGGATAAAATTGTAGAAAAAACAGGAGCCGATTTAAAATCGACTTTTGAAGTTACACGCGAAATGAGTGAGAAAATTTTTGTAATTCCACCTCACAGAACCCGTTATTTATCTGAAATTGCAGAAAACAATAGAAAATATGATGAAACGGCGTTATCTCAAGTAGAAGTAGCTCAAAAATTATATGGAATTTTTAAAACTTTGGAGTCAGTTTCAAATGCTAAACTGAGTTTGTCTAAATTTGGTTTAGATTCTGAAGAGATTCTGAAACAAGTTCAGAATGACAAATCGGATTTTATTAAACTACTAATAGCAGAATTTGATAAAGTAAAAATGAACTTTGATCCCTACAATTGGGAAATCATCTTAACTTGGGATGAAAAAGTAAACAAATACAAAAATCCAATATATAGTTTTAAAGTTCGTGATAAAGAAATTAAAATTGCTACGCATACCGAATCGTTGTCGCATTCGCAAATTCCAAAAGTGGCTTTACCCAAATACCAAGCTTGGGGTGATATTTTAAAATGGAACTTACAAGAAAACGTACCCGGAGAATTTCCGTTTACTTCTGGATTATACCCATTTAAAAGAGAAGGCGAAGACCCTAGTAGAATGTTTGCAGGAGAAGGCGGGCCAGAAAGAACTAACAAACGCTTTCATTATGTTTCTGCAGGATTACCTGCAAAACGTCTATCAACCGCTTTTGATTCCGTAACTTTATATGGTAACGATCCTCACATTCGTCCTGATATTTATGGGAAAATCGGAAATGCAGGAGTTTCGATTTGTTGTTTAGACGATGCTAAAAAATTGTATTCTGGTTTCGATTTGAGTCATCCAATGACATCTGTTTCAATGACTATTAACGGACCAGCTCCCATGTTGTTAGGATTCTTTATGAATGCTGCTATTGATCAAAATTGCGAAAAATACATTATTGAAAATGGTTTGCAAAATAAAGTAGAAGCTAAAATCATTGAAATATACAAGAAAAAAGGTACATCTCGACCATCTTATCAAGGCGACTTGCCTGAAGGAAATAATGGTTTAGGCTTGATGCTTTTGGGGGTTACAGGTGACCAAGTGTTACCTTTAGCTACTTATAACAATATAAAAATTAAAACTTTAGCTCAAGTTAGAGGAACTGTTCAAGCGGATATTTTAAAAGAAGATCAAGCGCAAAACACGTGTATTTTCTCGACTGAATTTGCTTTGCGTTTAATGGGCGACGTGCAAGAGTATTTTATTAAAGAAAACGTTCGTAATTTTTATTCGGTTTCTATTTCGGGCTATCATATAGCTGAAGCGGGCGCCAATCCAATTACCCAATTAGCATTCACTTTAGCTAATGGATTCACTTATGTCGAATATTATTTAAGTAGAGGAATGAACATTAACGACTTTGGTCCAAATTTATCTTTCTTTTTCTCTAACGGAATCGATCCTGAATATGCGGTAATTGGTCGGGTTGCCAGAAAAATTTGGTCGAAAGCCATGAAAAATAAATACGGAGCCAACGAAAGAGCGCAAATGTTGAAATACCATATTCAAACTTCTGGACGTTCATTACATGCACAAGAGATTGATTTTAATGACATTCGTACAACTTTGCAAGCGTTATATGCGATTTACGACAACTGCAACTCATTACACACCAATGCTTATGATGAAGCTATAACTACACCAACTGAAGAATCGGTTCGAAGAGCTATGGCTATTCAGTTGATTATTAATAAAGAATTAGGTTTGGCGAAAAATGAAAACCCAATTCAAGGTTCGTTTATTATTGAAGAATTAACGGATTTAGTGGAAGATGCTGTTTTACAAGAATTCGATAGAATTACAGAACGCGGCGGGGTATTAGGAGCAATGGAGACTATGTACCAACGTTCTAAAATTCAAGAAGAAAGTTTGTATTATGAAACCTTAAAACACACGGGTGAATTTCCAATTATTGGAGTTAATACATTCTTGAGTTCAAAAGGTTCTCCAACAATAATTCCAGCTGAAGTAATTAGAGCCACAGAGGAAGAAAAAGCATATCAAATAGAAATGCTTACGAATCTTCAACATGCGAATACAGAAATAGTTTCCAATCAAATTGAATTATTACAAAATGCGGCTATTAAAAACGAAAATATATTTGCCTTATTAATGGAAGCTACAAAAGTGTGTTCATTAGGA
>NZ_JBIPMS010000170.1:0-2556 GCF_044368995.1 Flavobacterium sp.
GAAACCCAATTTTGGGCAGGAAATGAATTTTTAAATTTCGAAAATAAAAATGTTCGTGGCGCTTCTAACTCGGTTTTTAAAGTAACTTCTGGGGATGTGTACAATACTATTTTGTATACAAATGAAGAAAGAAAAAATAAAATTTACACCTATTTTCCTGATGTTAATGGGAATTTTTTTGTAAATAATTTAAATGCTACACAAAATACAATTGAAGCAGATTATACATGGGTTTACTTTGGTTTGGTCTCAGATGTAAATCCTTTAGAGAAATCAATTTATGTTACTGGCATGTTTAACAATTATCAAATTTCAGATGAATTTAAAATGGAATACAATTCGGAAACCAAAACATTTGAAAAACCTATTTTGTTAAAACAAGGATTTACTAATTATCAATACACTTTAGTAGATAAAAACGGGAAAATTGATGAACAAAATGCCATTGACGGAAATTTTTATCAAACCGAAAATGAGTACATCGTTTTAGTTTATTACCGAGGAGGTGCCGAACGCTATGATAGAATTATAGGTGTCGGAAGAGCGAATAGCACAGAAATTAAGAATTAATTTTCCAAGGCTAATTCAATAACTATTATTTAATAAAAATTACAAATGGTTACTCAAATTACAAGTAATATTAAAATTTCGGTAATTACAAGCTACGAAGGTACTTATTATAAAGCCTACCAAATGCTCTATGCTTTTTCTTATCAAATTACTATTGAAAATTTAAGTTCGGATGTGGTTCAATTGCAAACCCGCCATTGGGATATTTTCGATTCATTAAATGATATTGAAACTGTAGACGGCGATGGCGTAGTAGGACAAACGCCAATTATTGTTCCTGGAGAAAAATATATGTATTCGTCAGGATGTATGTTAAAAGGAGCTGTAGGCGCTATGAATGGATTTTATACACTGGCTAATTTTTCAAACAATACTATTTTTAAGGTTCAAATTCCTACATTTAAATTAATTGTTCCTTTTGCGGTTAATTAAACATAACCCAAACTTTCGAAGCCAATAATTTATTTTAGAATTCAATTAATCCTTTGTACTTTTGTTTACGTTTTTTATCTAAAAATCTAATTTGTCTAATAATCTAATAATCTAATAAATGTTAAAAGGATTTTTTAATATACCGAAAGCGATAAACGAGCCTGTTAAAAGCTACGCGCCAAATTCTCCAGAAAAAATAAGTGTTTTAGAAGCATACAAAACCATGTGGAATTCGAAAATTGATGTGCCATTATACATTGGTTCGGAAGAAATTTTCACAGGAAATACTAGAAATATGTCGGCACCACATGATCACCAACACGTTGTTGGAACCTATCATTTAGCCGAAAAATCTCATGTAGAAAAAGCCATTGCAAATGCTTTAGAAACCAGAACAAAATGGGCAAACATGGCTTGGGAACAACGCGCCGCTATCTTTTTAAAAGCAGCTGAATTAATCGCTGGACCTTACCGAGCAAAAATAAATGCTGCAACCATGATTGCACAATCTAAAACCATTCACCAAGCAGAAATTGATGCCTCATGTGAATTAATCGACTTTTTACGTTTTAACGTAGAATTTATGACCCAAATTTACGCTGACCAACCTGCCTCTAATTCTGATATGTGGAACAGAGTGGAATATAGACCGCTTGAAGGTTTTGTATATGCTGTAACACCTTTTAATTTTACTGCAATTGCGGCAAATTTACCCGCAAGTGCTGCTTTAATGGGAAATGTTGTGGTATGGAAACCAAGTGATAGTCAAGTATTTTCTGCAAAAATTATTATAGATGTATTTAAAGAAGCTGGCGTTCCAGAGGGCGTAATTAATGTTGTTTTTGGAGATCCGGTTATGATTACAAATACCGTTTTAGCTTCACCAGATTTTGCAGGAATTCATTACACAGGTTCCACATTTATCTTCAAAGAAATTTGGAAAAAAATCGGAGAAAACATTCACAATTACAAAACATACCCAAGAATTGTTGGAGAAACGGGTGGAAAAGACTTTATAATTGCACATCCATCGGCAAAGGTAAAACAAGTAACAACTGCGATTACTCGTGGTGCTTTTGAATTCCAAGGACAAAAATGTTCAGCAGCTTCAAGAGCTTATATTCCAAAATCTATGTGGCCTGCAGTAAAAGAGCAATTAATTACCGATGTGAATTCTATGAAAATGGGTTCGCCTGAAGATTTTTCAAACTTTGTAACTGCTGTAATTCACGAGGGTTCATTTGATAAATTAGCCCGTTTTATAGACCAAGCTAAAAAAGACACCGATGCAGAAGTTATTATTGGTGGAAATTATGATAAATCTAAAGGTTATTTTGTTGAACCAACAGTTATTTTAACTTCAAATCCGAAATATGTTACCATGGAAACGGAACTTTTCGGACCTGTAATTACAATTTATGTATATGAAGACGCAAAATGGGCGGAAACATTAACCTTAGTTGATCAAACTTCTGAATATGCATTAACAGGAGCTGTTTTAAGTACAGACCGCTATGCCATTGAAGAAGCAACGGTAGCCTTGCAAAATGCAGC
>NZ_JBIPMS010000171.1:0-2554 GCF_044368995.1 Flavobacterium sp.
TTTGTAACTTTGCACTTATCTAGAATTTAAAAATGATTTCAATTACCGAAAAAACACTAAAAGATTTAGAGTTTCATACTATTTTACAAACCATTTCTGAACGATGTAATACAGAAATTGGAATGGAAAAAGCACTTCAAATTCAGCCGTTCCAAAATAAAGAAATATTATTTTCAGAATTGGCTTACACCAATGAATATGTAGCTTCTTTTAGCAATAACAACGCTTTACCAAATCATGGATTTGAAACCGTAACAGCTGATTTGAAATTATTGGCAATAGAAGATAGTTTTTTAGAGCTTATAGCTATAAAAAAAATATTAGATTTAAGTAAATCTACTAATGAATATTTAAAATTTTTAAAGAAATTCTCAGAATATTATCCAGAATTATATAAAAAATCTATCCAAATAGAATTTACACCTTACGTTACAAAATCTATTGAAGAAATTGTAAACAAGTTTGGAGAAATTAAAGATGACGCTTCACCTGATTTAGTAAATATCAGACGAAGTATTAATGTGGTTCGAGGAAAAATAAACCAAAGTTTTGGCATGGCGCTGTCGCAATTTAATTCATTAGGTTATTTAGATGATATTAAGGAAACAGTTGTTGATAATCGTAGGGTTTTGGCTGTTCAAGCAATGTATCGAAAAAAGGTTAAAGGATCTATTTTAGGTAATTCTAAAACCGGAAGTATTGCGTATATTGAACCTGAAACTACTTTAAAATATTCCCGAGAATTAAATAATTTAGAGTTTGAAGAACGGGAAGAAATTATGCGAATCTTACGCATGTTATCCGCCACAATTAGACCACACGCCCACTTAATTTCCCAATATCAGGATTTTCTATCAGATATGGATTTAATTGCGGCAAAAGCAAAATATGCCAATAGAATTAATGGCATACTTCCAAAAATTAATGACGAAAAGCGTTTGTTTTTTAGAGAAGCCTTTCATCCTATTTTACTATTAAATAACAAATTAGAAAACAAACCCACTTTTCCACAAACTATTGAATTAGAAAGTACTAACAGAATTATTGTGATTTCTGGTCCGAATGCTGGTGGAAAAACAATTTCATTAAAAACAATAGGTTTGTTGCAATTGATGTTGCAATGCGGCATGCTAATTCCAGTTCACGAACGAAGTGAAACCTTTTTATTTGATAGAATTTTAACCGACATAGGCGATAACCAATCTATTGAAAACCATTTGAGTACTTATAGTTATCGTTTGAAGAATATGAACTATTTCTTAAAAAAATGTAACGATAAAACCTTATTTTTAATAGACGAATTTGGTACGGGTTCAGATCCTGAATTAGGCGGTGCTTTGGCAGAAATTTTCTTAGAAGAATTTTACGATAGAGATGCTTACGGAATTATTACCACACATTATACCAATTTAAAAATATTAGCTAACGAATTGCCTTTTGCAAGTAATGCCAATATGTTATTTGATGAAAAATCATTAGAACCGATGTATAAATTACATTTGGGGCAGCCTGGGAGTTCATTTACTTTTGAAGTAGCACAGAAAAATGGGATTCCGTACGGATTAATTAATCGTGCCAAAAAGAAAATTGAGAATACAAAAGTGCGATTTGATAAAACCATTGCTACTTTACAAAAAGAGCGTTCTAAAATGGAAAAAACCTCTGTTTCCTTAAAAGAAGAAGAAACCAAAGCACGTGAAGAAAGCAAAAAAATGGAAACCATAAATATTAAAATTCAGGACAAATTAGAACGTTATCAGGAATTATATGACGCCAATCAGCGTTTGATTTATATGGGACAAAAAATTGATGATATTGCCGAAAAATACTTTAATAATAAAGACAAAAAGACATTAATTGGGGAATTTTTAAAAGTAGTTGAAATTGAAAACTCGAAACGTAAAAAAATATCTGCTAAAGAAAAAAAAGTTAAAGAAGTTGTTGCAAAACAAGTGATTGCTGAAGTAAATGTTAAGGTAGAAGAAATTCGTGTTGAGAAAAAAGAAAATAAAATCAAAGCCAAACAAGTAACTGAAAAACCAGTTGTCATTTTAAAAGTAGGCGACCGAGTTCGTATGAAAGACGGAAAAGCCATTGGAACCATTGAAAAAATTGAGAAAAACAAAGTTTCTGTAAACTATGGTGTTTTTATTTCAAAAACTAATTTAGAGAGTTTAGAATTCGTGCAACCGAATTAATTTGGCAATTTGACAATTAGTCAATGTGTCAATTTTAGGATTAATTTGTCTAAATAGAATTAATATAAGTTTTCGCCGTTTAAATCAGTTGTTAACACTTCGCTCATATAATTGAAAAAAGGTCGCATGGCATTGAAAATTGCGATTACTTCGTCTTTAAAATTTGGCGATAAGACTTCTTTATTAGTGAATTTTCTGGTCAGTAAATATTGTTTTTTCCTAATTAAATCTATGTTCGGATGGGTTTTGTCAAAGTTTTTGGGAGCTGTTTTTAATTCTTCCCCTTCCAAAGTTCCAAACATTTTTTTGAAAGTTGGATCTGCGATAATTTTCCTCAAATCAGAAGCGTCTAGTTC
>NZ_JBIPMS010000082.1:0-7293 GCF_044368995.1 Flavobacterium sp.
CCAATTACATATATCATCAATCCTACTTTATCGATATTTAAAGGTAGAATAGCTAAGATGATAGATGAGGCGATAAATAAAAGTTGCGACTTTAAAACCCAAGTGATGCAAGTTTTAGAAACACTTTCTACGCCTTTTATGGCAAATGAAACATATGAAACTTGGTTTAAATTGGTTCCAAATGAAATTTATAGTTCAAATGCAGTTTTGAGCAATTCTAAAATTACAATGAATTTAGGTTTAAAATGCCAAATGCAAACCTTAATTGGACAAAAACCAAAAAGCGGTTTTGATAAATCTAAAATAGTTTCTAAAGCAGTTGCTAAAATTCCGTCTGATTTCAATGCTTCTGTGGCTGCCGTTTCTACTTACGAAAGTGCAAGTAGAATTATGACAAAAAATTTCATGGGACAAGAATTTGGCTCTGGAAAAAGAAAAATTACTGTTCAAAAAGTAACCTTATGGTATAAAGATGGCAAAATGATTATTGCTTTGGATATGCTTGGATCAGTAAACGGAACCATTTATTTGGCAGGAATTCCAAAATATAATTCGGAAACAAAAGAAATTTATTTTGAAGAAATGAATTACGTTTTAAACACAAAAGGCCTTTTAACAAAGACTGCAAATTGGTTGTTACAAGGTGTGATTTTGAGTAAAATTAAAGAAAGTTGTAAATATTCTATTCAACCTAATTTAGAGGAAGGAAAGAAAAACATGCTGCCTTATTTAAACAATTATTCTCCAATGAAAGGTGTTTTTATAAATGGAAAATTAAACGATTTTGTGTTTGAAAAAATGGAACTTTCCGAAAATGGTATTGTAGCATTTATCACTGCAACAGGTGCTATGAAAATTATAATTGACGGAATGGAATAGGTTTAGGGATAAGGTAAAAGGCTTAAGGCATAAGGCAAAATTATCTAGAAAATAATTATCCTCATCGTTTGTCATGCTGAAAGCATCTCTTATTAGTTGAATTGAACAACGTTAAGTGAAACCCTTTCAGGGAGACAAACATTGTGTTAATTTTTTGAAGATTTATGCTTTAACTTCTTTCTTCTTTTGTTTTAATCGCCATACTGCGTAAAATACACCTGCAACTAAAATATAGGGTATGGCCATTAAATAAACAATTCCGTCATTTACACCTTCGGCAACAGATTTGTTGGCTTCGTTTTGTAAAGAAGCTCTACACATGGCGCATTGTGCGTTTCCTTCAAGAAAAAACAAACAAGTAAAAAGTAAAAAACAAACATTAGTTAATACATACTTTTGACTTTTGACTTTTGACTTTTGACTATTTCCGTTACTTAACATAATAAGGCGCAATCATTACATAAACTACCACGCCCGTAACGGCTACATATAACCAAATAGGAAAGGTAATTTTCGCTAATTTTTTATGCTTATCAAATCGTTTTGATAAAGCTCTTACATAGGTAATTAATACTAACGGAATAATAATTACTGAAAGTGAAATGTGTGTAATTAGAATAAATAAGTAATTAATTCTTTCAAAACCAATAGCTACTCTTTCAGATTCTTCCAAAATTGAGTTGTGGTTAGTATCGCCGAAAACTGCAGAAATAGAAGTCATATGATACGCCACATACATTAACAAAAATGCTAAAGAACAAGCTATTGCTGTTTTCATCAAATATTCGTGTAGTTTTCTTTTCCCGTTTTTAATTGCTAATACAGCTACTACTAATAAAACGGCAGTAATTCCATTAATGGTAGCATAAATAGGTGGTAAAAAGTTTAATGGTTCTACATCATAGCCTAATTTTCTTAAATTTACACCAAATAAAGCAGCTACTGCGATTGGAATAATAATAGATACAGCTGTTATTAGTTTGTTATATTTTGTTTCGATGTTATTTTCCATGATCGTTAAATTTTATCTTTATTCTTTTAATAATAATTTGATATCTTCTTTAATGGCATCAATTCCTGATTGTTCAAGGCCATCGTAATACATAATTGGGTTACCAAATTTATCTTTTCGACATCTGATATTTCCTTCTTTATCAATTAGAGCAAAAAGTCCTGAATGTTCGAAACCACCTTGTACTTTATCATTTTTACCAGCAAAGATATTAAACCCTTTATTGGCAATACTCATAATATACTCATAATCACCTGTTAAAAAATGCCAATTCGAATGTTTTACACCTAATGATTTAGCGTGCTCTTTTAAGGCGGCTGCTGTATCATTTTCAGGATCTATAGTGATTGAAGCGATTCCAAAATTTAAGTCGCCATAAAAACTTTCTTGCAATTGTAACATGTTTTGGTTCATTTTCGGGCAAATTGTTGGACAAGAAGAAAAGAAAAATTCAACCACATATACTTTGCCAATGAAAGATTTCTCTGAAATTTTCTTACCATTTTGATCTGTAAGTTCAAAAGAAGGGACTTTAGCTAATTTTTCTAAACCGTTATCTTTAAATCTTTCTGTCAATTCTTTTACGGTCCAAATCCCGAACAATAAAACAATAAATGATATTCCGATATATGAGTTTTTTTTCATAAATTTAATTTGTTACTCTTCACAAAAAGCTGTTTACTTTTTAATTACTTCTTGTTCAATTTTATCTCTAAAATCATCTTTACGTTTGTTCTTTTTAAGTGCCAATCGGTACTCGCGAAGTAATATCTTTACATCATCCGACATTTCATTGTGTAATTCTGCAGCAGAGATAGTGTTATAACATTCTCTATATTCCACTTTTCCTTTAATTTTTTGTCCTTTTCTTCCTCTCAAGTTTTTCTCTTTATCTATAATATAAACAAAAGAAGTGGCTGTAAAAGTGTCTAATTTGTTTTTAAAATTAAACGTATTGAAATATGCTTGAATGGCTTCTGGTTTTGCGAAAAGAAAATGCCAGTTTTTCAAATCATTAGATAATCTTCTAAACTCTAACATAATCGCTTTAATTTTATCTTGATTGCCATCTGGTAAAATCATTACCATTTGAAAATCTTTAAAACCTTCGTATTTATTGTAAATTTTTTGATTTAAGTTAAATAAATTAGCTTTTACCTCTTCAATATTACTTCCCGGAAACCCTAAAACGGTTATGTTTTTGTCTAAAACCACTTTCTCCCCATTTAATGAAACAAATTGATTTGAAAGTTCAGCATGATTTTTTGAAATAATTGGCAGGAATAAGGAATTATGAGAGGCTGTTGCGAAAAACATGTAAGCCACTATGGGCAAAATGAAGAGTACAGTTAATACGATATATTTTTTCACTTCAGTAAAATTAACTATTGAGATACAAAGATAAAAAAAATCCCGTTCCAATATGATTCGGAACGGGATTATTATAATTTATTTTATTAAAAAATCCATTTGTAATGAGAATTTTTGAAGACTTCGAAAATATAATCTGCTTCTATTAAAATAATGAAACATAAATATAAAATTAAGAATACTAATGGGGCAACAACAGACCATCTCAAACTTTTCTTTTCGCCTTCTAAGTGCATAAAAGCCCACATAATATAGTATGCTTTTACGATTGTTAAAATAATAAATAACCAGTTTAGTAAACTCATTCTTAAGAATGTTCCTAAAAATAAAGCTTCTGGTTTTGTAATACCAAAATATACTTCTACAGTTGTAATTACAGATAAGATTCCGAAAACGGTCCAGATTCTTTTCATATTAGATTCATGTGCGTGTGCCATAATATTTATTTTTACTAAAAATTAAACTAAATAGAAGAATGTAAATACAAACACCCATACTAAATCGACAAAGTGCCAATATAAACCAACTTTCTCAACCATTTCATAACTTTTTCTTTTTTCGTATGTACCTAATAATACATTAAAGAACACCAAGATATTTAACAAAACGCCAGAAAAAACGTGAAATCCGTGGAAACCTGTTATGAAGAAGAAAAAATCTGCGAATAATTTATGTCCGTACTCGTTTCTAATTAAGCTAGCGCCTTCTACTACTAAAATTGCATCTTTCAATCTAGTTTCAGATTCTGTGCGAGAAAGTACTGTTTTTTCTTTTTTCTTTGTGATAAATTCGGTTCTAACCAAAATTTCAGGATGCGCTTTAAAACCCGCCATTACTTCATTAACAGAATAATTAGGTAAAGCATGGTCTTCTTCCATAAACCAAACCCCTTTTTCTCTTGTTAATTGCTCTCTTTCTTCAGATAAAGTAGCAGCAAATTCTTCTAATTTAACTCTTTTGTATCCTGTTTTTTCAGATTTATCTGCTTTCACAAATTGCAAAATAGCACCTCCAGAAGTTTCTACAGCTCCATATTCCCCTTTGATGAAATTTTTCCATTCCCAAGCTTGTGAACCTAAGAACATAAAACCACCAATTACTGTAAGTAACATGTAAATAGCCACTTTTGTTTTTTGTAATTTATGACCCGCATCCACAGCAATTACCATGGTTACAGATGAAAAGATCAAGATAAATGTCATCAATGCCACATAATACATAGGTGCATTTACACCGTGTAAAAATGGAAAGTGAGTAAATACCTCATCGGCAATTGGCCAAGTTTCGATAAATTTAAATCTAGAAAATCCGTAAGAAGCTATAAAACCTGAAAAGGTTAATGCATCTGATACGATGAAAAACCACATCATCATCTTACCGTAAGTGATTCCCATTGGTCCAGGACCTCCGTCTAAAGCGTGTTCATTATTAACCGTAGCGCTCATATAATAGTTGTTGTTAAAAAGTTTTCAAATTTATTGATTTTTTTCTATTTGAAAAAATAGAAAAATAAAAACAAGTAAACCCAAATAAAATCCATAAAGTGCCAATAGATGCCACTTAGCTCAATACCAAGGTATTGCGAAGAATTGTATTTTTGTTTATAATGATTATAAATTACATAAATTAATGAAATCATACCTCCAAGTAAGTGTGCTACATGCACAAACACAAAAGCATACAAAAAAGAGACCGTAACTTTACTTGAAGAACCGAAAGGAACAAGCCCTTGATTAAACAATAAATCAAATCCTTTAAATTGAAGATACACAAATGTCAATCCTAATACTAAAGTAAGTAATAAATATACTTTTGTTAAAGAATGCTTGTTTGATTTTATGGCTCTTTTAGCCAAAAAGTGCGTGATACTGCTTATAAGCAATAGTATTGTGCTATAGGTAAAAGTAATAGGGATTTCTAATTCTTTTAACCAATCTGGGCGTTGTTTACTTACCACAAACGCACTGGTTAATCCTGCAAAAATCATTATTATGCTTATCATAGCAAAATACAATAGCATTTTAAATGTTTTTGCTTTTTTGTCGTAAGCTTCTTGTTCTGTAATGCTTTTCATTTTTATCTGTTTAAACACATTTTTAATGTAGAAATTTTGTGTTCTTTATTGTTAATTTCTTGAATTATACAAATTTATCAATCACGTATATAATTTGCAACAAAGTTATGTAAGTTACGCTAACTAACATTAATTTTTTTGCAGTTTTTGCTTCTCTATTTTTATATAATTGTATGGTGTAAAACAGCATCCAACAACCAAGTAAGAAAACCACAATTGCAGCTACAACAGACAATTGCAATTCACCTGTGAAACCAAATACTGGTAAAACAGATGCAACCAATAACCAAAAGGTATATAAAATAATTTGAATTACTGTTTTAGAATCGCGTTTCCCGGTAGGCAGCATAAAAAACCCTGCTTTTTCATAGTCTTCAAATAAGAACCAACCAATAGCCCAAAAATGTGGAAATTGCCAAAAAAACTGAATTAAAAATAAGGTTCCTGCTTCAATTCCAAAATTCCCCGTAGCGGCTACCCAACCTAACATAAATGGAATGGCACCTGGAAATGCACCAACAAAAACAGATAATGGCGTTAGTGTTTTTAATGGTGTATACAAACTTACGTACATGAATATAGAAATAGCACCAAACATGGCTGTTTTTGGATTGATAATATACAATACGATCAAACCAATAAACGTCATTATAAAACCTAAAATTAAGGCTTTGTTTACAGAAATTCGGCCTGATGGTAGGGGACGGTTTTTGGTTCTATCCATTTTCGCATCCAAATCTTTTTCTATAACTTGATTGAAAATATTTGAGGCACCAACCATACAATAACCGCCAATTGCTAACAAGAATAAAGTAACAACACTAAAAGGATGTTTTACTGAAAAACCCAATAAATAACCTACAATAGAGGAAAAAACCACACTAACTGCTAAGCCAGCTTTGGTAATTTCTTTAAAATCTAAAAAAATTGATTTTACGTTTATCGTAGTTGTTTTCAAAAGTAAATTTTTAATCGATTGCAAAGATAGTAAGAAGATTTTGTTTTTAGCAATACTTACCGGGCAAATTCAAAATATTAAAACTAATAAAAAATAGCTTCAGAATGTTTTAGTACTTTTCTGAAATTAATATGCCATCTGAAATAGATTTTGCAGCAGAAGTTCCTATTCTTTTTACCCCTAATTTAATCATTTCAATCGCTTCTTCTTTTGTTTTAATTCCTCCAGAAGCTTTAACTTGTAAAGGGAAGGCGTTTTCTAACATGGCTATAATTGCAGCAATCGTAGCGCCATTTGGCGAGCCGTCTGCTGTTTGATAAAATCCAGTTGACGATTTTATAAAAACATGTTCAAAATCTTTTTCAGTAAAATTAGCAACTACTACATTTTTTATTAATGAAGTCAATTGAATAATTTGCGCGCCATTTAATGCCGCAATTTCAATAATCCATTTTATTTTTTTATGATGCGTTACCGCTAATTTAGTTCCTTGTAATACTTCTTGTTTCACTAAATCAATATCACCTAATTTAAAGGCTTCAAAATTAATTACGAAATCAAGTTCGTCCACTCCATCTTTGATTGCTTGTATGGCCTCGCTAATTTTTTCTTCTATACTTGAAGTACCTTCTGGAAAACCTATTACTGTTCCAATACATACTTTTGATTGTGCTTTTTCAATTTGTTTTTTTGCAAAAGCAACATTATCTGGGCGAAGCATGACTAACTTATACTTCTCTTCAATGGCTTCTTGGACAAAATCATGAATAATTTGATTGGTTTCTTTTTCAGAAACGCCCGCTTGTTCGGCAGTTTTTAAATACGTCGAATCTAAGTAGTCTTTGATATTCATTATTTTAATTTATTGATTAAAAAAAAAACATCTCAACTAATGTGAGATGTTTTTGTTTTGTATTGCATTGTAAAATTTTACTATAAATAAACTTGTAATAGCGCCTAAAGCATTTGCTACAATATCATACCGATCAAAAACCCTGT
>NZ_JBIPMS010000083.1:0-7285 GCF_044368995.1 Flavobacterium sp.
ATCGGACAGTTACAACTTAAGACTTTCAGACAGAAGAGCCAAAGCAACAGTGCAGTATATCGTATCGAAAGGCATTTCAAAAGAAAGAATCACAGGTAGCGGCATGGGAGAAACCCAACCAAAAGTTCCCTGCACAGCATGTACAGAAGAAGAGCACGCACAAAACAGAAGAAGTGAATTCTTAATTATCAAAAAGTAAATTAAGAACAACAAACTATTTAATAAAACAAAAAGCGCCTCAACCGAGGCGCTTTTTTTAATGGTTTAGTTTTCGTTTTTATGATAATCTGAAGTGTAATATAATTTAACACTTGGGTATTTTTGATGGGTCATTTGAATAGAAAATTCACTATCTGCTAAAAACACCAATTGGCCGTGTTTATCATGTCCTAAAAACTTCTGTTTTACACGTTTAAATTCTTTGAATTCTTCGTTTTTTGGATCATCTGGGAGCACCCAACATGCTTTATACGCTGGAAAGTTTTCATAAGTGCATTTTGCACCATATTCATGTTCTAAACGATACTGAATTACTTCATATTGTAATGCACCTACGGTTCCAATTACTTTTCTTCCGTTCATTTCAATAGTAAATAATTGCGCCACACCTTCATCCATCAATTGATCGACGCCTTTTTCTAATTGCTTCGCTTTTAAGGGATCGGCATTGTTAATATATCTAAAATGTTCTGGAGAAAAACTAGGAATTCCTTTAAAATTCATCAATTCACCTTCCGTAAGTGTATCGCCAATTTTAAAATTTCCAGTATCGTGAAGTCCTACAATATCTCCAGGATAAGAAATATCTACAATTTCTTTTTTTTCAGCAAAAAACGCATTTGGACTACTAAATTTCATGTTTTTCCCTTGTCGAACATGAAGGTAAGGTTTGTTTCTTTCGAAAGTTCCAGACACAATTTTTATAAATGCCAATCTGTCTCGGTGTTTTGGATCCATATTGGCATGAATTTTAAATACAAAACCGCTTAATTTTTTTTCATCAGGTTGTACCAATCGGGTATCCGATTCTTTAGCTCTTGGCGTAGGAGCAATATTGATAAAACAGTCTAATAATTCACGAACACCAAAATTATTTAATGCAGAGCCAAAAAATACAGGTTGTAATTTTCCTGATAAATAATCTTCTCTATTAAAAGCGGGATACACTTCGGTAATTAATTCTAATTCTTCGCGAAGTTTAGTCGCGGGTTTTTCGCCAATAATTTTTTCTAGTTCAGTGCTTTGGATATCTGAAAAAGCTATGGTTTCTTCAATATTTTTTCGGCTATCTCCTTCAAATAAATTAATGTTTTTCTCCCAAATATTATAAATTCCTTGAAAATCATAACCCATACCAATTGGAAAACTCAGGGGCGTAACATGCAAACCTAGTTTTTGTTCCACTTCGTCCATTAAGTCAAACGCATCTTTCCCTTCACGATCCAGTTTATTAATAAAAACAATCATGGGAATGCTTCTCATTCTACAAACTTCCACTAATTTTTCGGTTTGCTCTTCTACACCTTTTGCTACGTCAACCACAACAATCACGCTATCTACAGCAGTTAGTGTTCTGAATGTATCTTCAGCAAAATCCTTATGACCAGGCGTATCTAAAATATTTATTTTTTTTTCTTTATAATTGAAAGCCAATACGGAAGTAGAAACCGAAATTCCACGCTGACGTTCAATTTCCATGAAATCGGAAGTAGCGCCTTTTTTTATTTTATTGCTTTTTACGGCACCAGCTTCTTGAATTGCACCTCCAAAAAGCAAAAGTTTTTCTGTTAACGTAGTTTTACCAGCATCTGGATGCGAGATGATTCCAAAAGTTCTTCTTCGGGCAATTTCTTTTTCGAAACTCATGTGTATTAATTTTTCGCAAAAATACTATTTTTAATACTATTTTTCATAGTGTTAAAATTTAATTCTGAATTCGTATTTAAAGTTTGATGCAAAAAGAATAAGTTTTAAACTCAAATAAAAAATCCTTAATTAACAATAAAGCTAATTAAGGATTTTTTTGTACCCGGAGTGGGAATCGAACCCACACTCCAAGGAACACGAGTTTGAGTCGTGCGCGTCTACCAATTCCGCCATCCGGGCATTGAAAAGCAAAAATAAATGATTATTTACATTATGGCTTTTTAAAGTGAGTGCAAATATAACTAAAGTTTCTAATTCCATTGTAAAAATACTTAAAATTTTACTTTCAGAGTTCGATTTAATTACTAACTTTGCACCCAAATTGCACAACGTAACAACAATCTAACTACAAAACAATTAATTAAAATGTCATACAAAGAGCCTGAAGCAAAAATATTTGCGTGTTCTCAAAGTGTGTACCTAGCAGAAGAAATTGCCAGTAGATATGGTGTGTCCCTAGGTAAAGTAACATTTTCAAAATACAGTGATGGTGAATTTCAACCGTCTTTTGAAGAATCGATAAGAGGACTTCGTGTATTTTTAGTGTGTTCTACATTTCCGAGTGCAGATAATTTAATGGAATTGCTATTAATGATAGACGCGGCTAAAAGAGCCTCTGCCAGACATATAACAGCTGTAATTCCGTATTTTGGTTGGGCAAGACAAGACAGAAAAGATAAACCAAGAGTACCGATTGGGGCAAAATTGGTGGCCAAATTATTAGAAACAGCAGGAGCTACCCGAATTATGACCATGGATTTACATGCAGATCAAATTCAAGGGTTCTTTGAAAAACCAGTAGATCACCTGTTTGCTTCCACTATCTTTTTACCTTATGTAAGAAGTTTAGGTTTAGAGAATTTAACTATTGCATCACCTGATATGGGTGGCTCCAAAAGAGCGTATGCCTATTCGAAATTTTTAAAGTCGGATGTGGTTATTTGCTATAAGCAAAGAAAAGTGGCCAATGTAATTGACACTATGGAATTGATTGGTGAAGTAAGAGGCAGACATGTTATTTTAGTAGATGACATGATAGATACTGGTGGAACATTAGCAAAAGCCGCTGATGTGATGATTGAAAAAGGCGCTTTGAGTGTAAGAGCCATTTGTACACACGCCATTTTATCTGGTGATGCGTATGAAAAAATTGAAAACTCAAAATTAGAAGAGTTAATCGTTACAGATTCTATTCCGTTAAAGAAAGAATCTAAGAAAATAAAAGTAGTGAGCTGTGCGCCGTTATTTGCAGAAGTAATGCAAATGGTTCAAAACAATACTTCCATAAGTGGGAAGTTTTTAATGTAAAGTTAGTCGGTTTGAAGATGTTCATTCCTTTAAACTACTAACCAATTATTTTTTATTAATTTTAATTTATTTCAAATGAAATCAATTACGATCAAAGGATCACAAAGAGAAAGCGTGGGCAAAGTAGCTACTAAAGCCTTACGTAATGCTGGAATGGTTCCTTGCGTTATTTACGGAGGGGAAAATCCAGTACATTTTAGTGCTGAAGAAAGAGCATTTAAAGGTTTAGTTTACACTCCAGAAGCGCACACTGTAGTAATTGAATTAGAAGGTGGAAAGAAATTTGATGGTATCTTACAAGATATTCAATTTCACCCAGTTTCTGACAAAATTTTACATGTTGATTTTTATCAATTAGAAGCTTCAAAAGAAATCACAATGGAAGTACCTGTTAAAATTACTGGAACATCTCCAGGAGTTTTATTAGGAGGGGTTTTACGTTTAAATCAACGTAAATTAAAAGTGAGAGCTTTACCTGCTAACTTACCAGATTCTATTATTGCTGATATTTCTGAATTAGAAATGGGTAACAAAATGTATGTTACTAAATTAGCTGCCACAGCTTACAAAATTTTACACCCAGACAACACAGTTGTTTGTCAAGTAAGAATTTCTCGTGCGGCTATGAAAGCGGCTCAAGAAGCAGCAAAAGCAGAAAAAGGCGGAAAAAAGAAAAAATAATTCAATTTTCTATACAAGTAAAAATCCCGAGCAATGCTCGGGATTTTTTTATTAAATTAAATTTAGACTTGTTTTATTTTCCTACAAAAGCCGCTTTTCTTTTTTCTAAAAATGCGGTAGTACCTTCTTTAAAATCTGCTGTGGCAAAACAAGCGCCAAAGTTTTTAATTTCTACCTCAAACCCATTAACACCATCTTCAAAGTTGGCATTTATGGCTTCAATTGCTTTTGCTATTGCCACACTCGAATTTTGACTTATTTTTGCAGCCAAAGTTTTAGCTAAATCTAGTAACTCTTCTTGCGGTACTACGTGATTAACTAAACCGTACGATTTTGCAGTTTCCGCATCAATCATGTTGGCGGTCATAATTAATTCCATGGCTCTGCCTTTCCCGATTAATTGCGTCAATCGTTGTGTACCTCCATATCCTGGAATGACGCCTAAAGTGACTTCGGGTAATCCCATTTTTGCATTGGATGAGGCAATTCTGAAATGACAACTCATGGCTAGTTCTAATCCGCCGCCTAGCGCAAAACCGTTTACTGCAGCTATAACTGGCGTTGGTAAATTTTGTACAAAATCAAATAATAATTCTTGCCCTTTTGCTGCCAATTGAGCGCCTTCAGTTGCCGAAAAATCTGCAAATTCAGAAATGTCTGCTCCAGCAACAAACGCTTTTTCGCCACTACCAGTTAATATAATCACTTTCGTACTGCTGTCGGTATTTAAATCGCTAAATGCGGTATGTAATTCTTCAATTGTAGCTTTGTTTAAAGCGTTTAATTTTGTGGGTCTGTTAATAGTTACAATAGCAAAATTGTCTTGTTTTTCAATTAAAATATTTTCCATTTTTTTAGTCTTTTATAGGTAATTTTACAGTAAAAAGCGTTCCTTTTTCTTCCTCGGATTCAAAAGTGATGCTTCCGTTATAATTTTCAATAATTTTTTTAATAATAGCCAATCCCAATCCCATTCCTGAATTTTTAGTGGTAAATTTTGGTTCGAAAATATGAGCTGCGTTCTCAGTTGAAATTCCAATTCCGTTATCCGAAATCTTTAAAACAAAACCAGCATCTTCTTTTAAAATTTCAACTACAACCGATTTTATTTCTTGGTTTTCAGGTATTGATTGAATGGCATTTTTTACCAAATTTGTTACAATTCTTGTTAATTGTGTTCTGTCAAAAGAAGTAAAAATTTCATTTGCCGAAGTCTTAAAATCAACATAATCTTCATTAAAAATTTCTAAAGCCGTTTTACAAACTTGAACAATGTTTAATCTTTCATTTTGTTGGGTGGGCATATTGGCAAAATTTGAAAACGCACTTGCTACAGTGGTCATGGTATCAATTTGTTGAATAAGTGTTTCAGAAAAATCTTCAAGTTTTTGACTACTATTTGGGTCGTTCGGATCAAATTTTCTCTGAAAATTCTGAATGGTTAATCGCATCGGTGTCAGCGGGTTTTTAATTTCATGCGCTACTTGTTTTGCCATTTCGCGCCATGCATGTTCTCTTTCACTTTGTGCTAATTTTTGAGCGCTTTCTTCTAAAGTATCCACCATGTTGTTATAGGCCAAAATTAACCCATTAATTTCTTGATTTCCCGGTTGAAGTTTTAGTTTTTGGTTGCGTTCATTTAATTGTGTAATGCCTAGTTTTTCCGAAATTTGAGAAATCGATTTTGTAATATTACTAGATAATAAATAGGATATTAATATAGAAATAATAAACATAATAAAGAAAACTTGCGCGTATCGGGTTAAGAAATTTTCCGCTTCTTGATTATAAAAATCGCTATTTTCTTCATAAGGAATATTAATAATGGCGAGGTTTTTAAAACTCGTGTCTTTTATGTAACTAAAAGAAGATTTTAAATACGTTTCATTTTCCTTAGTTTTAGTAATTACAATTCTTTTTTTTGAAGATTTTCCTAAGTTAAATAGAATCTCTGCAGGTATTTTTGGTTTTTTATTGGTATTAATTTTTGAATTGGAAGACAATAATAATTTTCCGTTTAAATCAAAAAAATTAACTTCTAGACTATGAATATCAGATAATTCAAGAATTCTAGTTTTAAAAATAGTAGGAATATTTGCAGTTTTGAGCGGGTATTGCGTAGTTTGTAAAATGTATTCTATATGTTCTTTTATCGCATTTTCTTTGCGAGACAAACGTTCTTCATGATATTCTTTGGCTTCGTATCTGAAGTGAATTAAAGAAACAACTGTAATTAATACCATTGAAACCGTTGTTAAAAACAACATTGACAAAAATATTCTACGTCGTAACGAGAGCGTGTGTATTTTAAAAAACTTAATCACTTTTTTTATTTCTGATTCTTTTATAGAATTTAAAACCTAACATAATTAATACCGAAAATAATACAATTCCAATTACACCATAAATCCAATTGATTGCATTTTTTAAAATTACTAAAAAAACCACGGCAAACAAAATTATTGTGGCTCCTTCGTTCCATAATCGCATAAAGTTGGAAGTGTATTTTACTTGGTTGTTTTTTAATTCGGTATATATTTTTTGACATTTAAAATGATAGATAAATAGCAAAACCACAAAACCTAATTTTACATGCATCCAAGGCATTTGTAACCATGCGGGCATCAAAATTAGCAACCAAACCGCAAAAATTGTAGCCAATACAGCACTTGGCCAAGTAATAATATACCACAAACGATACGTCATTATTTTGTACTGCTTTTGTAAAATTTCCTTTTCTGGCGAGGGCATTTCGTTAGCTTCAATTTGGTATACAAACAAACGAACAATATAAAAAAGCCCTGCAAACCATGTGATTACAAAGATTAAGTGTAAGGATTTTATGTATTCGTACATATATTACTATTTACTATTTTTAAACTCTTCAATCCATTTCGCTACAACGCCACACCATTCGTCTTCGTCATTCATACAAGGAACAGCCATAAACTCTTCACCACCGTGATGTAAAAATTCTTCCTTAGCTTCCATGGCAATTTCTTCCAAAGTTTCTAAACAATCTGCCACAAAAGCAGGGGTTACAACAGCTAATTTCTTAATACCTTTTTCTGGCATTTTATTCACTTCAACGTCTGTGTAAGGTGTAAGCCATTTGTCACCAGCCAATCGTGATTGAAAAGTTTGACTGTATTTTCCTTCCGGAATTCCTAATGCTTTTACCACTTGTTTGGTCGTTTCATAACATTGATGGCTATAACAAAATTCATGCGCTGGCGAAGGCGTATTGCAACAAGTTCTGTCCATTTTACAATGCGATTTGGTTATATCAGTTTTGCGAATATGACGTTTTGGGACACCATGATAAGAAAACAACAAATGATCGTATTCAAATCCTTCTAAATGCTTTTTT